>CAVYXS010000120.1:0-5414 GCA_963772205.1 uncultured cyanobacterium | reverse complement strand
CCCACATCCTGGTTGAGTGGTAGTCAACTTCGTGGTCAGGTGTGGGATGAATTTTGGATTCAGCTAAAGAATATTAATTATTGCTTTCCATTCAAACGACCTGTTTGATAAAACTCAAGCAGGTTAGGGAAAGCTTTTTGTAGCAACCAGTTCCGCCCAATTTCTGATTCGGGAATATTTGAAGCAGCCATGTAATAACCACTTCTGTAAGCAGCTACACCCAAACAAGCTTGTAAGCTGGATATCGCCCGTGAAGAAGCTGGAATAGCCATCAAATCTTGCAGATGACTGGGATGATAATTTTGTCCTACCAGCAGAAAATAAACCAAAGTATGAACCAACCGTGATAAAACAACTGTTCGGTCTTGCCAAAGTTCTAAATGAGACTCGATACAGAAGTAATCAGGTAAATCAGCCACCTGAGATTCATTATCAAGGAATAAATCGCTCTGGCTTTCGATAAAACTGGAATCCAGACCTATAAACTGTTTGAGAAAACAAGCGTTTTCCCCCAACGTTCGTGTCCCTCAGTTTCAGCAGAAAACGCACCTTCTGAATACTGCAAACCGTACTTCTGTTGCAGTTGGGCAACACCTTCTTGATTGATATCACCCTGCCAATCAGATTCAGTAAAAAACTCTTTTAAAATCTCTTGTAAATAGATGGGTGAAAACTCATTAAGGTCTGGAGATTGATCATCAAAATCGTCTTCATAAGTATCAACAATAAATTTCTCTAGCTCGATTTCTAGCTCTTGCTTTCTATTAGCTGGTAGTAACGACTTAGCATCTTCTAACGATAGAGGAAAATCTAAATAAGGATGACCTTTGGCTAAGTAAGAATCACCCAAATCTGCTAAAATTTCAAGCGCGATAGTCCGGGCAAAATACTCATCTTGTGGATGCACGCATACTCGGTCTAGTTCCTTATCTACTAGCATCATGGTAATTGCCAGTAGGGCAAACCATGACGCATCGTGCAAACAAGTCGGTAAATCAGCAATTAAATCTACTAATTTCAGTTCTAGGATTTCTACCCAAACGCCTATCCTAGTTGTATTTGAAACATCACAAAAATGCTCTACATCTTCTCCAACAGATGTTTCTCCTAACCAGGTAAGATTTTCTACCTGCAAAAAAGATGAGTAGTCAGAAGTCGAGCTGGTTTTGGCTATCCTCATCCGACTGTATCCACATCAAAGCCAAAAGCATCAGCTTACAAATACTTACTCGCTTCAGGAGAAGATATTCAGGCATAAGTCATTACTTATAATTTTTAGATACAGACCACGCTAATTGCGATACCACCATAGCACAGAGTAACTTGTCGTTCCCTAGTAAAAACCACAACTTTACGAGAAACAAGGACAAAAAATAACTCATGAGTATGAATAAAAAAGGATGTGTTTAAATAAAACAACTCGTCAAAACACTAAATCCTGAAAGAACTAATGCTGACGCAGCAATAAGAGAAATATATAAATCCTCACGTTATGAACTATATCAACAAAGTCATGCTGGTTGGCAGATGCGGACAAGAACCTGATCTGAAATATTTCGAGTCCGGTGCAGTTAAGGCTTCAATCTCTATTGCCGTAAGACCCCCCTACAGAAGTGAACAAGCCCTCTGGTTTGATTTAGTTGCCTGGGGAAATCAAGCAGAAGTAATTGGACATTACGTTCGTAAAGGAACTCAGATTGCAATTACTGGTGAGTTTGGATTTGACCGTTGGGCAGATAAAAATTCTGGCACTATGCGGCAAAAACCCGTAATCACAATCAACGCTATTGAATTGTTAGGTTCACCTCGCAAGGAGGAATCTACATCCACTTCTGCACCAAACGAAAGACAGGCTGTAGCTAACGCAAATTTCTAGGAAATTACAAATCGCCTATGTACTATAAATCGTAGGCGATAAACCATCTATTCAATCTACAAACCAAACGAACATGATTCATAATACTGCAACTATAAATCTTAAGTCAGTGAACACTACCCACGACCAAGAAGGTTCTTTGATTGCCTTTGGGATCGCCGAATTCTACTACCGTTCCAAGGAGGGAGTAGTTGCTGACGAAATGCCATTCCGTTCCAAGGGCGCACCCGCCGTTGTTATTAACGAACAAGGGGAAGGCATACACGGCACAGCAGAAGGATATCTCGATTTACTAGTTGATAACAGGGGTGATTACAAAGAAAAGATTGCCACATTCGTAATCAGAAACTTTATGTCAGCACAACCCATCAACGAACTCACCCAGGTTAGTAAAACCCTTCACTCACCTGAAACTCCCGATTTTGCCAAAGAACTACTCGAAGATAACGTTACTTCGACCGATGAAGACCTAGATCAAGAACCTCCGTTCTAGACCCAATTAACTGAATAATGCTGGTACATACAGGCTTACTTGTTGGTACTGGCATTATTTTTTTACATAAATCCAGAATAAAAATCCACTGTTTGGTAGAATCGCTGATATGGACTACAAAATCGCTTCATTAACATATGTCACCAACCAAAATCATCGCAACTTTTAATCAGTCAGGTGGTGCCGCTAAAACGACTATTACACACAATCTTGGATACCATCTCGCCCAAAAACACCGTGTACTGCTTGTGGATATGGACCCACAGGCATCGCTAACAGCCTTTATGGGCTTAGGGGAAGTTAAGCTAAAAACTGAGCAAACTATTTATAGTGCGATCGCGGAAGAAACTCCCCTGTATGTATGGGAAAAACCCATTTACGGAATGCACCTTGTACCAACAAATATCCAATTAGCAGGTACAGAGCAAAAAATTTTCCATGATCTTACCATCGATAACCGCCAACGGCTCAAGTTTGCGCTCTCAACTGTACTTGACCAGTATGATTATATTTTGATTGATTGTCCGCCTTCTTTAGGAATACTAAGCATTATGAGCTTAGTAGCAGCTTCACACGTTATTATTCCTGTTGAAACACAATATAAGTGCTATCTTGGCACTAACCAACTGCTAGAAACAATCGCCCGGCTCAAAAAAGGAGGACATCAGAAACTACAAATTGCTTGTTTAATTCCAACTAAGTACGATAATCGCAACCTCCAAGACACAGGAATACTGGAAGAAATTAAACAACAGGTAGAAGGGCGCATACATGTTACTGCCCCTATTCCTAAATCAACAGCTTTTCCTGATGCTACCCAGGCACATCTACCACTTGCGCTCCACAAGAAAAACCATCCCGCAGTTAGCATCCTCGAAGAAATTACAAAATACATCACTGAACTATGAGCCAAAAACGCGAACTAGAAAAACTAACCGGACTCGATAATTTATTTGGAGGCGAAGAAGAATCCTTATCCGATTCCACTTTACCCTTATCCCAAATTATCCTTCCGCCAAGTCAGCCCCGGCGCTATTTTGACCCTGTAAAACTCAAATCGCTCGCCGATAGCATTAAGGAAGTAGGTTTATTAGAACCCATAGTCGTCAGAAAGATTGAGGAAGACAAGTACGAACTTATCGCTGGTGAACGCCGTCTCAAGGCTTGTAAAATGGCAGGAATTGAGAAGATTTCTGTAGTCGTTATTGAGTGCGACGAAAAGAAAGCTCGCAAACTCCGCCTAGTTGAAAATCTCCAAAGGGAAGACCTCAACGCCTACGAGGAAACTATCGGGATTCTCGAACTACTTGCAGAAGAACTCGATATTGACCAAGAGACGGTAGTCAAACTGCTCTATGACATGAATAATGAAACCAAAGGTAATTCTAACCATAACGTTATGGTTAGTGATGAAGGACGAATCATACAAGATATATTCTTGAAGTTAGGAAAAATTACTTGGCAGTCGTTTGTAGCTAATCGCCTTCCTTTACTCAAACTCCATTTAGATATCCAAACTGCGTTGCAAAAAGGTGCTATTGAATATACAAAAGCTAAGGAAGTTAACCGGATAAAAAATGAAAATGAAAGACAGCAAGTTTTAAATAAGGCGATCGCAGAAAGTTTATCGCTATCTGAAATTAGGGTTTTAGTGGCAAATATTCTTCAACAGCAGTCGGAAAATAAGCCACCATCTCATAACCAAGAACAAAAAGAAAAAGCCGACAAAATATACAAAGCGCTTAGAAAAAGTAAAATCTGGAATGATGATAAAAAGCTTAAAAAAATTAATAAGCTTTTTGAGCAAATCGAAGCACTCTTAGAAGAAGAGAAGAAAGAAGATACTTCTTTACAGTCAGATATTGACACCCCCCACTGATAAATCCGTGGGATACCAGCGTCACTGACTGTAAATTGGGCTTCACAATTAATTATGGGGGCTAAGTGGGGGCTATAAATACCCCAAAAATTATTACTAACTTTGTTCATGAAATTAACACCTGTACAGGGTATATATGGGTACTTCTTGGGGTATATTAAACTAATTGAGGTTTTATACCCCACATGACCCCTATGAGTTCTAAGAACATTCACGTTAATCAAAAGATTTTTTGTGCTGGGTTTGATAATGGCTATGGTAGCGTCAAGTTATTAGTTGATGGTTTTGATCCAATTAGAATCCCCAGCTACATCTCAAAAGAAGAAATGGAAGATGTACCCGGTAGGGTAGTTTTTAAGGGTAATGCCTACACTGTTGGGGAATCAGCTTTCCGCACCGGATACTACTTTGAGCGCAACACAGATAGCAATATCAACAAAATCAACAACGCGCTGATCACTTTATTGGGTGCTTTGTCCATCTGCCCCATCGTAAGGCTTGGCAATTAAGACTAGTCGTGAGTTTGCATGATATTGCTTTAGCTGATGACTTGGTAAACGTGTTGAATGGAGAATATCAACCTTTGTTAGCTGGAAAACCATCTGAAGTCAAGGTAGAAGTTCTCAAAGTCGTGCCTGAAGGTATGGGCGCTCTTTTTGGACGAAAACTACCCAAAAAGTTAACCGTTCTAGATTTTGGCAATGGTACAACGCTCTATTCTCGTTACAACCAAGGTAAAAGAGAAGTACACACACCCTACCCTGCTGGTGTAGAAGTTCTCATCGGTGAAATTGCCAAGAAGATGAAACATCTCAATGGTGGGAAAGTTGGTGACTTATCAAAAATTCGCTTTTGCCTGGAAATGGGGCATACCAGATACAGTCGTGACATTGATATCAAAGAAGTTTACATGGCTTGTCTGAAAGAGTGGTATGAAGGCTATTTGAAAAAGCCTGTCAATCTTGCCCTTGATGCCAAACACCAAGGTGATGAAATTTGGGCTATTGGTGGCGGTTGCTTGCTTCCCGGTTTTAAAAAACTACTACTTATCAACAGCTTTCAAATTTTAGATAACCCCGTAGAAGCTAATTCTTGTGGACTTTTGCAAATGGCCAAAACCATTACTAGCTCTTCAGGCATCAGCGCATCTGGTGAAGGTGTATAAT
>CAVYXS010000119.1:0-10235 GCA_963772205.1 uncultured cyanobacterium | reverse complement strand
CAATATAGTTGCCCTCAGCTAGCCGAATTCCCATCGGCGCATCCTCAAAGTCCAGTCCCAGTTTGAACTTCTGGACGGGGACATTCTCCGTCCGTTTAGCCAACGCTTTCACTACTCCTAACGTGATCTCGGTAAAAGGGGCGATCACCGGTCGGGCAGTCGTTAACAGGCTCAACCCACTCTGAAATGGCGGAGACTCTAGAGCAGCTAAAATTGCTTGATCGGCTTCATTATTGACATTGACTGTAGAGCACTCAAACGCAACACCCTGAGAACCCACATTTAGCCCTATGAAGATGGGATAACCTGCAACACCAGCCGTTTGTCCCTCCGCCACTCGATAGGTTTGGCTAAATGTTACAGTTTCCTGCGAATCGGCCACCTGATTACGGGCAGCAAAGTTTACCATGATATTGTGAGTGCCACCGCCCGGATACTTGTGAACTCGCAGGCGATCAAGGCGGATGTTGATACGGCCGTTCTTCAGCGCTGCATCTGCTGCGATCGCCCCTGGATATTGAATCGCTTGAGACTCTATTGATCCTGGTTGCCGCAGCGCGATATAGCCAAACTGATGGGTCGTTTGCATCCAGGGCTGTTGTTTAATCAGTCCAAAAAAGCGCAATAGTTCATTAGCACTCTTGGATTGACCCAATCCCTTAGAGAGTTCAGGATCAGAGTCACTAATCTGGTCTAGCTTTGCGGTTAAGCTGCGACTGTCATACTCGCCAATGACTTTAATGTCGTCAAAAACGGTTCGCAATTCTCCAGTTGCCACAGTTTCCTCCAAATTCGGATTCAAAGCCCCTGACATTAAAAATTTAAGTAATTTTTAAAGATATTACCTAAGAAAGCTTTATCAGACAGCCTGTTTAATACTTTACTTTTTCTATTAAAGCTCAAGTATAACGTCAACATTGGACATGGCCAAGATATACAAATTGGTGATCGCACCTACAAAGGTGCAAATGCGGAAACGATACGGCGGATATTGCAGGAAGTTCTTGAGGCTCGTCGCATACGTAGCTTACTTACACACAATGAATTTGCAGCCAGAGTAGAGCAAGCATTAGCAAATTACCAAGGACTTTTCGTTGGGCGAAAAAGCATCCGCCAGAAATTGAAAGCCCACAAGTCTTGTTCATGGAGTACAGGAAGTTGTCAAAAGAGGCAGGGGAGCAGGGGGCTCAAAGCTTGGGGGAAAACTGAGACGGAAGCTCAGACTCCGCCCCAGTAAGAGCGCCCTAGAAGGGCGGGGCTTCTCTTCGTTCGCGTAGCGTGTCGGAGACAGACGCTCCGCGAACATACCCATGTTCCGCTCCGCTCCACGGCTCCAGGTCAGGGCTTGCTCCCCCTGCTAAGAGCGCCCTGCCCCTCCGCTTCTTCGGTGACAGTGGCACAGTGTAAACTTGACGATTTTCGATGCGGTGATGTCCTTTCTCTACTCGTTGACTAATACTCACATCAACACCAAAAAATCCCTGTGCGAGGTTAGCTTCAAACCAATTTTTCACTTGTTGGTGCAGCCTAGGGTGATTATCTTTCAGGCTCAAAACATAAAAGGATATTTTTTGCAATAATTAATATAACTTAATTATTGACTATATTTTTTGAATGAAATATTTTATTGCTATACGAGAATTTACTGTTTAAATTAAAAGTAATGACATCCCCTGAAGAGTTAAACACTATACTAGAGCGTATAGTAAAACACCAGCATACTGAAAGCGATATCGAACTTCTACGACAATGGCTCAGTGGTGGTGGTCAAATTGTCTCTCAGCAAGGGAAATATGCAGTCAACCTAGGACAAGGGCAGGAAATTCACATAGGCGATCGCATTTACCAAGGTGCTGATGCCGAAGCAATTCAGCAAATAGTTCGCAATATAGTTCTAGAACTCCAACAATCTGCTTCTACAGAACCGAAATCTCTAGCCGCAGAATTGATTGCCACTTTAAATAATGCGAAGTTTCAAGGAAAAGAAGGTGAGCAAGGCGGTACGGGAAGTTTTTATCAGTATGAAATTTACCTAGATGCTGTGAGACTTGAGAATGAACAAAACAGAGATAGCTATCAAGAATATATGTTAAGTGGTAATTGGTCATCCTTTGTTTATAAATATGTTTATTTATTCAATAAATTGGTTGATACACCTTGGGGACATAACAAAAAACCTTATGGTCGCTTTCAGATTATAGTTAAAAGCATCAATGGAGTTGTGGAAGGTATTCGGGTTAAAGCTGACCGATATAACGATAATGCAAATAACTACGCAGCTAATAAAGTGGAAGAGTTAATTGAATCAAAAATAAAGGAGATAAACCGCAAAAATTAAAGATTAAGCTAAAGCCTATTTGAGTTGCATATTTAATTTTTATTAAATTCATGTGGGGAGAATAGTGTGGTTGACAAAGATTATTTGAATGACATTATTGAGCGTATCCTTAACGGAAGTCAGACAGAAGATGATATTGAACAACTGCGGCGATTGCTTTTGGCTGGCGATCGCCAATTATCCATCCAACTAGGTAAGTATAACGTCAATATTGGCGAAGGGAAAGAGATACATATAGGCGATCGCATTTATCAACAGTGGGATGAACAAGCGATCCAAGCTTTAGTTAAAGCTATTCAAAAAGTCAGTTGGCGATGTGTAGCTAGTTCAACTGAGAATGATTATACTCAAGTGGAAACTCAATCTACTGGAATTGGCATCATAGATGCATTAGCCAAAAATTTAACTGATGTTTCCCAACAATTTGTGATGCGCTATGGATTAAAGTTAGCTTTTAGTCCTAATGAAAATCAAGAATATTTTATTAGCGGTGGCAATCAAATTATTAAACGTTGGCAGACAAAGCAGACAAACACATGGGAAATAATACAAGAAATTTCTGTTCCATTTTCTCCAACAGGTATTGTTGATTTATGGTTTACTTCTGTAGCAATTAGTCCAGATGGTCAACTAATTGCTGCCTGTAAAGCCTATGAAATAAATATTTGGCGGTTAGGTACAGTAAATGCTCTTCATACATTTGGTAAAACTCTTTGGAGTAATTTTTTCGATGTTTTCGGTTTTGATTCAGTCGCCTTTAGTCCTAATGGCAAAACTTTAGCCGCCAATGATAACCAAGATATTAAATTGTGGGATATAGAAATTGGCAAAGAAATCGCTAAATTATCTGGACATTCTGAAAAAGTAACCAGTGTTGCTTTTAACCCAAAAAATGGACGAATTCTTGCTAGTTGTAGTTACGATAAAACCATCAAACTATGGGATATAAATGGGCAAAAATGTTTAGGTACACTTTCAGCACATAGAGACGCTGTTTATACGCTAGCATTTAGCCCAGATGGAGAAATACTTGCTAGTGGCAGTAATGATAATACCATTAAACTTTGGCATCTGAATACTGGAGAAATACCTCAAACTCTGCGACACCATTCAGATGCCGTTACTTGTCTTGTATTTAGTCCAGACGGTAAAACTTTAGTCAGTGGAAGTAATGATGAAACAATTGTAGAGTGGAAAATTACTGAAAACGAATTACAAGTTTTTCCTGAACGACATCGCAGAGGTATTACATCTATCGCATTTAGTCCTGATGGAAAAACACTAATTAGTGGAGGAAGAGATCAGACGATTAAAGTTTGGAGACGATAAAATCAGGTGATGTTTACAACAGTAATATAAAGAAGCTACTCAGTTGCGATCGCCATCTCAACCCAAATAAAAATTGACTGCTGAACCATAATCAAAATGACCACCCCTGAAGAATTAAACGCCATACTTGAGCGCATAGTCAAAAATCAGCAGACTGAAACTGATATGGCAGTTCTGCGGCAATGCCTCAGTGGTAGTAGTCAAATTGTCTCTCAGCAAGGGAAATATGCAGTCAATCTGGGACAAGGGCAGGAAATTCACATAGGCGATCGCATTTACCAAGGTGCAGATGCAGAAGTAATTAAAGAAATTGTCCGGATTCTATCCTTGGAGAAATAAAAGTCCCTGCTCAATTTGCTACATCTCAAATTCCCTCCCAGCATAACCAGCAGTCTGTTGATGAACTGGTACAACAAGTGCGATCGCTCATTCATGATGATATCGAGCGATTACATGGCACTATGCCACTATGGGGTGTAGATCACTGGGTTCCTTTAGGTGATTTGTTTGTAGATGTGAACATCCTACAGGAACTGAGTAGTAGCCGTAGGTCAGAACTCGATGAACTCTGGCAAGATTTCACAACTGGGATGGAGAGGTATTCAGGCTATCGTAGTTTGGATCGCATTGGCTTAAGTAGAGCGCAGCAAAGGGTTTCAGGACTAGAGGTATTAGCGAAAAATACGAATCTCATGGTGGTGGGTAAACCAGGTTCAGGGAAGACCACTTATTTGCAACGAGTGGTTACGGAATGCAACGCTGGCAATTTACAAGCACATCGAATTCCATCCTTAATTAAACTACGCGAATTTGTAGAGGATGGACGTAAATTTGCCCATTCGCTGGAGCGTTATTTAGAGCAGTGCTGGCAACTATTAAATACAGAAATTAATTTAATTTTCCATCAAGGTCGAGCATTGGTATTGCTGGATGGATTAGATGAAGTGACGGGGGAAGATGCTAAGAACATCAACGAGAAAATTAAGCAGTTTGCTGCTTCTTATCCGCAGGTGCAGGTAATTGTGACTTGTCGGACGCAAAGTTTTACAGGAGAGATGAAGTGGAAATCTCTACGTTTTAGTTTCGTAGAGGTAGCAGATTTTAATGAAACTCAAGTGCAATCGTTTTCTGAGCATTGGTTTCAGGCAGTTATTGGGGATGACTCAGCAGGATTAGCGCGATCGCAGGAGTTTCTCAATCAGCTTTTTCTGGAGGTGAATCAAGCGATTCGGGATTTAGCTATTACACCAATTTTGCTGAGTTTGACTTGTGCCGTGTTTCACCAAACTGGCAAGTTCTACTCAAAGCGTTCCAAGCTTTATGAGGAAGGGATAGAGCTACTACTAGAGCAGTGGGACAAGTCAAGGGAGATTGAGCGAGATGAGATTTACCGAAATTTATTACCAGAACGAAAGCTGGAGTTACTTAGTTATCTGGCGGTGAAAAAGTTTGAGCAACCACAGTATATTTTGTTTGAGCAGGAAGAAATTGAGGGTTACATAGCAGAGTTTTTGGGAATTAGTCTGCGGGATAGTCGAGCAGTGTTGAAGGCGATTGAGTCTCAGTATGGGTTGTTGATTGAGAGAGCAAACAAAGTTTGGTCGTTTTCACATCTAACTTTTCAAGAGTATTTTGTGGCAAAGTGGTTTTGTAATTATAGTGATTTGCAGCGTCTAAGCAAAAACATTTTTGAATCACATTATAGAGAGGTTTTTCTTCTGGCGACTGAAATATCTCCTAATCTTAATCAATTAATGAAAATAATGAAAAATGAAATTGATTATAAGCTAGGAGATGATATATATATTCAAAATTTTCTGCGTCATGTTTACGAAAAATCAGAGTCTGTTAATGTACCTTTTCATCCTAGAATTATTAGAGCTTTTTATTTTGAAATAAATCGGAATAATATACTTGATTTTCAGGTAAATTTACAGCCTTCAGTTAGTCAGAATTTTGACATAGATATTAATTCATTACTCAATTCTGAAGATGCTTCAGACTGTATTCTTGATTATAAGCTTGCTCTGCTTCTATACAATGCTTATTATATAGCTGCAAATCCACCATATTTAAATGTTTTTAGCTACTTTCGTAGTAATCAAGAATTTATTAAAATATATGAAATGCTAATTAGTTATCCACTGGAAGATAATTTGAGAAGAGGTCTAGAAAACATAAACAACTTACTACCAGACTTTTCCTGGAAAAACAGTAAAAAATTTATAGATTGGACATTACAGGAAGGCAAAATCTGGGCTGATAAACTTAGAGAATTAATAGTCAAGTACCGTAATATTAGACATGATATGCACTGGCTTCCAGAGAATAATTGGCGACTGCTAGATCAATACTATAATGCAAATAAATTGCTGTTAGAATGCTTAAATAGCGGTCGGAAAGTATCTGATGAAATAAAAGATGAGATTGAAGACACTTTATTGCTACCGATCGCCGAAATCGAAAAACGCAAACGTGAAACAGCCGAATAGAGCAATCAACGCATAATTTTTATCTCATGTAGTATAGTTAAAATTGACCTTCACTGAATTTGTATGAAATTTTAGATTACATCATTAGACGGCAGTTGAGGAATTTGATTGTAAACTTCTGAATTTTATTCAAGGGCTTGACGTAAATCATATTGTGTTTGTAAATTTAACCAAAACTGGGCGGTGTTGCCAAAATAGTGGGATAGACGCAAAGCTGTATCTACTGTAATACTGCGTTTTCCAGATAGAATTTCACTAATTCGTGTCTGAGCTACACCTATATCTTTGCTTAATCGATAAGCTGTGATATTCAACGGTTCTAAAAATTATAGTTGCAGAATTTCGCCTGGATGAATGTTTGGCAAACGGTTGTTATTCATAATGATTTTTATATTTAGTGATAATCAACTGTTGCGTCTATGCTTACAATTTAACCGTAAGCACGTCCTCTAAATATTTTTCAGATCGGTTAATATGACTGACGTGAACCCCCAAATCATTGGAACTATTACGATCGCAGTGCAACCTCAAGACAATGGACAGTATATTTGCCAGTTATCATCGTCTCTGAGCAATTCTCCTAGAGAAAATATACAATGCTACGGCCAAAACAAAGAACACGCGATCGCGATCGCCTTAGAACAACTAGCCCATGAGTATCGCCGAATAGCAGAAGAACGACAAAATATAGATTGGGACTCAGTGGAGCGATCGGACTCTGGAGAGCCAATTACCAAGCATTACCATGTAATTTTGCACTACGAGCGCATTGCAGAGGAAGAATCGAAGTTTGAGGCAATGCACAATACCATTATGGGAAATACGGTAGTGGAGAATGCTAATATCACCGTTATTGAGATTGATCCAGATATACCAATTGAGCCATTAACGAGATCGTGGGATTGATTTGGCTAGTGAAATCAACAGTTAGACTCATATTGATGCTATCGATGTAATCTGATTTGATAAGCACTGTAAAAATCTGAATATTTCATATTAGATGAGCAGTACCAAACGATGCTATTATAAGTTTCGCTGTCTAAGTAAACGCTTAAATCATAAGCAAACAATAAAAGTTGATCTGCTGGAAGAGTTTCTTTTAAAGAGGTTATCAAGGATTTTTTATCCCACTGTTCCAATATACCAAGCTTTAGTAGGTTAACTAAAGAACAAACAGCAATAGAATTACCAGGAGCAATTGAATTGAGACTCTGAGCGATCGCTTTTTGTATATCTATATCTTCAATATTTTCTAAAAGTTTAGTCATTACCTCAATTACTGTTACATTGCCAATAGCTAAGTCTTTTAAAACTCTAGCTGCTGTTTCACGAGTTTTTTTATTAGCGTTTGTATTCAATAGTCTTAAAATCCTAGTTATCAATTTTAGATTACCAGTACCAATAGCTTTTCCTTCTAAATTTTTATCTGATATTAGTTTCCACATTAATGATTGTCTTGATTCTTCATCTGGAGCATTTTCTATTAATTTTATCAAGATATCCATAGCATAATCGTTATCAGGAGCAACTTTTTCTAAAGTTAAAGCTGTTATCCACAGAGAGCTTGTATCTTTACGAACTTTAAGTTGCTCAATCAAAAAGTCAATAAAATCTTTTTCTTTAATACCAATTTTTCCTATAATTTCGACTAAATCTTGATATATTTTTTCATTGATATTAGATTTCAATAAATTAATTAGAGTTTTGAAGACTCTTGTATTGTGATTTCCTAGCCCTATTAACGCATTAGCCGAATAAGTACGAATATCTTCTACTTCATTAATTTCTTTTCCATTGCAAAGTAAATCGATTAAAATATTAACTGCTTCTTGATTATTAGTATCTATAGTGCCTAAACACTCAGCGAACGCACCACGCATCTGGTCATTATCGCAGTTGTGGAGCTTCTGTTCTATGATGTGAATTAACTCTGTATTGCCTATACCAATCTGTTTTAGTAACCAAATAGCATTGTCATGGCTATTGTAAGCACTAAGATGCCAACAAAGTTGCTTAATGAGAGAATTGATTATTTCTGGATTACCAGGATCAATTTTATGTAAACTTTCAACTGCAAACCAATCTATACCTTCCTTAAGATTTATTGCTCTAGATCGATCTAATAATTTCTTAAAGTCCTCAAATTCTTTAAAAGTGAAAACTTTAGATTTATATTCAAACTTCTCAAATTTTTCCTCATCTTTTATGTCAAGTAAGTCATTCCCTTTTTCGCTAGGTCTGGGTAACTGTGCAAGAATATCTTTAATGTTAATACGAAGTATGTCTAATAACGCACTAATTACTTCAGAATCACCATAACTAATTTCTCCTAGAATTCGAGCGACATCTTCACAATTAAATCCATTTTCACTATTTCGTAGTATGCTAACCAGAACTTTCTTCGCTAAAGAATTACCAGGATCAAATTGCCCTAAAATTTCAAGAGCGTTAAGATATCTTTTGCAGCCTTGTCCACTGCTTAAGCAGATAAAATCTGTTAATGCTTCAATCACAAGAGAATGATCAGTTTCATTTAATGATTTCCAGACAGAAGATTGGATATATTGAGGAAAATAATGCCATTCTCCTTGCTGTTCATCATAGTAACCGTAACGCAAAATTACGAGCATATCAACAATATTTGAAGCAAGTTGGCAGTTCTTAAATTCTCCAATTCCTACTCCAGCAATCATAATTGCATGATGCCAATAGAATGCTCCACAGCTATCATCAAAATCTACGAGCGTCTTGATAAATGTTTCTTTCTGAAACTTGTTGATATCCTGTCGCCCTAGCCATAGTAGGAAGACTGTTTTCCACTGTGGTTCAAAAATTCGGTAATTAGCATCAGAATGACTTGGATTGTCAGGAATATGATTAAGGAAAAAATGCCAATTATCAATGGCTAAAGCTGCAAAATACTCCTGAAACGTCGGATGGAAAAATGCATACACCATCTTCTTTGTATTCTCTGGTTCTATCCCTACCTTGTTCAACCAGCCCAACTTCAGCGCTAACTTAAATAACGAATCAGGTTCATCCGGCTCACCCAAAAACTCACACACAAAATTATGCCGTAACCAATACCGAGTTGCTTGTTTGTCAATTGCTTCTCGTGCTAACTCACTCAATGCTGCATTCAACTGCTGCCGTTGCTTTGCCGTCGTTGGAAACTGCTCCGGCTTCCATTCATAAAAATCGTCTACAAACTGTTCATATAGCCCTGCCTTTGTTTCAGGCAGTGTTCCCTCTCCCAATTGCCAGTTGAAACACAACAGCGTCAGCCGCAATGGATTTTTTACCAAGTCCCGAATCCGTTCCTTCCCAGATTCCCTCAATGCCACACATAACTGTTTCGCCTGCTCTCCCTCTGCTGGTGGCAATGCCCCAAACCAGTTGCTAATAAACTGCTCTACTTGCTGCGGATATGAATATTCTAGTGTGCGGTAAGTATCAAATTTATCTAGTGCGTTACGATCGCCATCCCATACATTTAACCGACAAGTCAACACAATTCGGGCTTGTGATAGCAAGCCTCCAATCTCAATCTGCTGTTTAATCTCTATCAATGGATTTTTTGCTACCTGCATTTCATCAACCCCATCAAGGAGTAACCATACCTGTCGCTGTCGAAATTGAGAAACAAACGCATCCTTTAGCAATGGTGAAGCTTCTGCGTGTCCCAACTTCCGGGCAACTGCTTGCAGCCATCGCTCCAAAAAATACGCTTCTAGTTCTTGTCCCCGTAAATCTGCCAGCGACACCCAAATGGCAATCGCCCCTTCTATCTTTTGTGTCACCCAGCGAGCAATCTGCTGAAGAATGGTGGTTTTTCCTGCCCCCGGTTCCCCCAATAATAGCAATGCGCTTTCCTTGACTGTTAGGACTTTGCCCTTGTTGCAGTATCTGTTTCAGAAACTCCTCATTCTCAAAACGCTGCGTAATTTCTGTTTCTTCATACAAGGCTGAACCCTCTTCTGGCGAAACATCTTTCCTCCGCCTGCTCCGCTTGTTGCGCTCTACTAATCCCAGAGGTACATATACCTGCTCTGTTCTATAAGCAATCCCTTCAAGAC
>CAVYXS010000118.1:0-39855 GCA_963772205.1 uncultured cyanobacterium | reverse complement strand
CCTTGGGAAAAACTAATTTTACCATTTTCAATAATCCAAATGAATGTCCGAGTAATTAAATCTGCATTAAAGCTTTTCTCAACTTCAGAATTATTTATCCTAGCTACTTGTTCATCTAAGCAATTCATCGCATTTTTAAAAGTCCCAAATCTCATAATTTCTTCTTTTGCATTATTCCACCTAATCCCACGCAAATTACCCATAATATAGTCTATGCCAATGATGGCAGAATCTGTATTCCGCACTAAATCTGTAAATGCTTGATAATATGAGCGCAAGAGTTCAGCCGGAATATTTTCTATATAATTATGTAGCCAAGATTGAATATTTTGCAGATAAGGTAAAAAATCTTTGATTTCATCAATATCCTCAATAGTTGTTTGCTCAAACTGATGTTTAATTATTTGCGGTAACAAGTCAGCTATAAATAATTGAGACTGCTGTGAATAATACTCAATTACTTTGGGAATATATTGCTCTAATAACCACTTTTTTGTATATCTAGCTGTCCAAGTTCCCCGTGGACCAATATCTTGTTCCCAGGAAGTAACTTTCCCTCTTTCTAAGGATTGTAAATGCACATCATTGATTTGATAGATGATATTAATTTTCTGATTATTTAATAAATAAAAATAATTATCGGCTTGTGGTAAAATAAAAGCATGATCGCGAATTCCCCGACTCACCCGAATAGATATATCTTCTTGATGAAATAAATGCCAATTTGATTTGCCTTGACTATAATCAAATTCCTGAGCAAACTTATGCATGAGTTCCCACAATGTTTGCTCTACCGTCAAAAGCTGAAAACCTCGAATCCCGGCAAAATCTATAAATTGAAATTCCCAGCTTTCTAAATTGTTCTCAAATTCGATAGTATAATTTTTATATTCTCTACAAATTTCGTCAATACACAAACATAAATCTCTAGTTTCTATTTCTGATAAAATTACGGTGGTTTCACCTAAATAAGCGGCAATTGCATTTTTATCTAGCTGTTTAAGAAAAGGACGACATTTCCACTCTGGCTGAGTGTTTAGTCCGAGCATGAAATTGCCTAAAATAGTTTGATAATTGACGCTAATTTTTAGACCTCTTAAAATCAGGCTACTGAATTCTATCTCACAATTACCTTCACCATTGGTGTAGCGTCCCTTTGGCGTAGCTTCCCCCAGGGAACGTAGAGAAGGGATAACTTTAGGCAAATTACAGGCGATCGCTACTTTTGGTTGAACCACAATCAAACGATTTCCATTGCGGGTAACTTCAGGCTGAAAATCACTTTTGACTAAAAATTCTTGTAACTCTGGATGGCTTATGAGGTATTTTTGTATTAAGCTATAGTTGGCAGAGATCAAAAAATTATCTAAATTTTTATTGATATATTTAATTACTGAAAAATTTAGTTTATTATAGAACTCAGCGGCAATATCCCGATTTTTCAGTGTATCTATAGTTAGCTCAAATAAGCAATTTTCGGCACGGTAGCCTTGAAGTTGAAAAATCTGCAGATTATAGCCATTAGTAACTATAAAAAATAGAGGCTGTAACTGCAGACTGTAAAATTTAGCTTGTTTAATTGCGTCATCCAAATTAGTTTCCAGAGGTGGGATTGTTTCAATCACTATAAGCGATGTTTCAGCATTGTGTTGCTCAAAATCATCGGTGGTAAAATAAACATGATCCACTGCAATTTTTTGAATCTGATTTCCTGGATTATAGATGCTCAAAGGATATTGGCTACGATAACAGTTTTCAGGGTAGCCAAGATAGTGAAACATCGGTAAAATAAATTTTGTCGCCACATCATCTGCAGTTTGTAAAAGCCGATAATCAAAATTTTGTAACCAGTTGATAAATTCTTTAATTGACTCTGGCGGCGACATTTGATCTATACCTATTTGTATCAACTAAAAAGGAACAGTATCTGTAGGGTGAACAATACCCACCCTACGTATACAGCAGGTTTCAAATAAATAGACCACACGGTAAGGCGTACGCCGTGCGCCTCTACAATATATGTGGTTCAATTAACTGAAAATTGCTGTATTTGTACATTTTTAGAGGTGCAAAGCCTTGGGCGCCGGAAATGTAGGGTGCGTCAGTCCGACAAACTCGTGACATGATGTTCCCTGAGTCAGAAGACTTCTTGCATAAATCAAACCAAAGAACCCCACCCCGCCTTCGACTTACGTCAAAGTCTCCCCTAAGCGCAAGCGAGGAGGGGTTGGGGGTGGGGTGTTAGGGGACTTTTACCAGAGGTTTAGAGATTGAGTTCTCAACAGGTAATACTACTACATAAAAAAGACGTGAAGACCGATCCAGGTATTTGCGCGGCTTTTCTTACAATTAGTTTATAAGAACCAATTTAATTCTGTGTGCGGCGAACACTTCTGAATTGTAGAGGAAATCGCCAAACGCGAGAGTTCTTCTGTCTCTATCTGGAGTGGTATCTCAACAAGCCTATGCAACCCACTAACCCTAACCAATTTACAGATAAAGCCTGGGAAGCGATCGCCCATACCCCCGATCTTGTGAAACAATATCAGCAACAGCAGATAGAAAGTGAACACCTGATGAAGGCGCTGCTAGAACAAGAAGGTCTAGCCAGTGCTATTTTAACTAAAGCAGGTGTGAATCTGCAAAAAATCCGCGATCGCACCGAACAATTTCTGCAACGTCAGCCGCAAGTCTCTGGTAGCAGCAGTTCTGTCTACTTGGGACGCAGCTTAGATACACTGTTAGATCGAGCGGATGGCTATCGTCAGGAATTTGAAGACGAATACATCTCAATTGAGCATTTATTATTGGCTTACGCTAAAGATGACCGCTTTGGCAAAAGTTTACTCCAAGAATTTGGTTTAGACGAAGGTAAGCTCAAAAATATTATTAAACAAATTCGTGGGAGCCAAAAAGTGACCGACCAAAGTCCAGAAGGAAAATACGATTCACTGGAAAAATATGGGCGTGACTTGACAGAAGCAGCGCGTAAAGGTCAACTTGATCCAGTGATTGGGCGTGATGATGAGATTCGCCGCACTGTGCAAATTCTCTCACGCCGCACCAAAAATAATCCCGTGCTAATTGGGGAACCGGGTGTAGGAAAAACTGCGATCGCGGAAGGACTCGCACAGCGCATCGTCGCCGGTGATGTTCCCCAGTCCCTCAAAGACCGCAAGCTGATATCTTTAGATATGGGTGCTTTAATTGCCGGCGCGAAATTCCGGGGTGAATTTGAAGAACGTCTTAAAGCAGTATTAAAAGAAGTTACCGAATCTCGCGGCAATATTGTATTATTTATCGATGAAATTCATACCGTTGTGGGCGCTGGCGCAACTCAAGGGGCGATGGATGCTGGTAACTTGTTAAAACCGATGTTGGCGCGGGGTGAATTGCGCTGTATTGGTGCGACTACTTTAGATGAATATCGTAAATATATAGAGAAAGATGCAGCTTTAGAAAGACGCTTCCAACAAGTTTATGTCGATCAGCCAAGCGTCGAAGATACAATTTCCATTTTACGCGGCTTGAAAGAACGGTATGAAGTCCACCACGGCGTCAAGATTTCCGATAGTTCCTTAGTGGCTGCAGCGACATTATCCAATCGCTATATTAGCGATCGCTTTTTACCAGACAAAGCTATCGACTTAGTAGACGAAGCCGCAGCTAGACTGAAAATGGAGATTACCTCCAAACCAGAAGAACTCGATGAAATCGACCGCAAGATTTTACAATTAGAAATGGAAAAGCTGTCTTTACAAAAAGAAAGCGATCCAGCTTCTCGTGAACGCCTCGAAAAAATCGAAAAAGAACTGGCGGATCTTAAAGAAGAACAAAGAACCCTCAATTCCCAATGGCAATCAGAAAAAGATATCATCAATAGAATTCAGTCGGTAAAAGAAGAAATCGACCGAGTGAATTTAGAGATTCAGCAAGCTGAACGTGACTACGATCTCAACCGCGCTGCAGAATTAAAATACGGTAAATTAACCAGTTTGCATCGCCAATTAGAAACAGTCGAAGGTGAATTAGCGAATGCACAAAGAACAGGAAAATCATTATTGCGCGAAGAAGTCACAGAAGCCGATATAGCCGAAATTATTTCTAAATGGACAGGAATTCCCATTAGTAAATTAGTCGAATCAGAGAAAGAGAAACTCCTAAACTTAGAAGATGAACTGCATCAGCGCGTCATCGGACAAGCCGAAGCCGTCACCGCCGTTGCCGATGCGATCCAGCGATCGCGCGCTGGACTAGCTGATCCCAACCGTCCCATTGCTAGCTTTATTTTCCTCGGTCCTACCGGCGTAGGTAAAACCGAACTCGCCAAAGCCTTGGCGGCGTACATGTTCGACAGCGAAGACGCCTTAGTCAGAATTGACATGTCCGAATATATGGAAAAACACGCCGTTTCCCGCTTAATCGGTGCGCCTCCCGGATACGTCGGTTACGAAGAAGGTGGACAACTCACAGAAGCAATTCGCCGTCGTCCTTACGCCGTCATTCTCTTCGACGAAATCGAAAAAGCCCACCCCGACGTTTTTAATATTTTCCTGCAAATTCTCGATGATGGTCGCGTCACCGATGCCCAAGGTCATACAGTAGACTTTAAGAACAGCATCATCATCATGACCAGCAACATCGGTTCCCAATACATACTCGATGTCGCCGGTGATGACGATCGCTACGACGAAATGCAGCATCGTGTCATGGAAGCGATGCGAAATAGTTTCCGTCCAGAATTCCTCAACCGCATCGACGAAATCATCATCTTCCACGCCTTACAAAAACAGGAACTGCGAAAGATTGTCCTCCTACAAGTCGAAAGACTCAGACAAAGATTGGGCGATCGCAAAATCTCCCTGCGCCTTACCGATGCAGCCCTTGACTTTTTAGCAGAAGTAGGATATGATCCAGTATTCGGAGCGCGTCCATTAAAGCGGGCGATACAGCGCGAGTTAGAAACCCAAATCGCCAAAGCCATCCTGCGCGGAGAATTCAACGACGGCGACAGTATATTTGTTGATGTGGAAAATGAACGGCTTTCTTTCAACAGGTTACCTGTCGAGGTGTTTACAGGATAAAAATTCTCACGCAAAGGCGCAGAGGCGCAAAGAAGAAATCTCTTACTCTTTGCGCCTACTCTACGAGAACGGTTCCGCCGAATGCGTGAAAAAAATTCATACTTCCACTCAACAAAGCGGAATTAAAAGGTTAGGGGTTAGGGATTATTGGATTGTAGATTATCTGGCGATCGCATTATCAGCCAAATTTTCCCAGAGCTTACCCTTATTTTATTGTTGAGCAACAGACTCAGGAAACAGCTTCCTATTCCTAAAAAAAGTCCAGACGTGCCCGTAAATATATCTTTGAGAACGATTCTATCACAAGTAACAGGTTTTAGGCAGTTCTGAAACAACGTAAAATCGTATGTTACTTGAAAATTATTTTTAATAATCCTAATTATTGTAATTTAACTTTATACAATCAGGCAAAATTATCAATATTTATTACACAAATCAGTACACAAAAGATTTATTAACTACTACTAAATAGTAAATATATGGAAAAACGAAAGCACCCAAAATCAAATTAACCTACTTTGTCTTCAGAACGAGTCCGCAGGGTGCGTCAGTAGCAGTAATCTCTTGCGATTCACAAGTTTTCTCGCTCCTAACGCACCCTACTTATTGGATATTTTTTTAATTGTCAGTCTCTAAGTAGTCATCATTTGACCAATGACTTTTGACCTAAAATATAGAACCTGGCTGCTTCAAAAACTCCTGTTCTTCCGGGGTTGAAGTCCGTCCTAAAATGCTATTGCGATGAGGAAAACGCCCAAACCGCTGAATTATTTCTTGATGCCGAAACGCATAGGCAATTGCACCAGCACTTTCAGGATCGTGACTAAGTTGCTGAAATAACTTGATGCAGCGACGCTGATGTTCTAGATTTTCGCTATGTTCAAAGGGCAAGTAAATAAACCAACGTTGTACAGGCAAGAATTCGCGGTCATAGCCTTGGGCTACAGCGTGGTGTGCTGCGGAAAGTGCTTCCCAGTCTGTAGCGAAAGCTTGAGGAGTACCGCGAAACATATTTCGGGGAAATTGGTCTAGCAATAGAATCAGCGCCAGACAGGTTTTGGGTAAATCGACCCAATCGTCTAGGTGTCCGGCTGCTGCCTTTTGATAATCTTGGTGAAATCGGCTTGCTAGTTCCTGATCAAAATCTGGTTTTTTGCTAAACCAAAAAGCCTTTGGTTTGCCATAACCCGGTTCATCGGGATGACCAAACCAAAATTCCAAAATCGGTTTTGCCTGTGACATTGCTGTTATTGACCCTTACAAAGCACTTGTCGCATTTTACGCATATTCGCAGGCAATTCAAAATTCATGGCTTGTTGGATGAAAATCGACGGAATCGGGATGTTAGGTGTCGCTTGCACATTATAAGCAAGTATTGTGCCGCTACCACAATCATGTAGCTCTAAATTGGCGTTAAAGTCCTCAAAAGTCCCTTTTACCATCCGAAATTGAATTTGTTGCCCTAGTATTTCTACCACATTGAGGTGAATTTCAACTTGCGCCGTGAAAAATAAAAAAGCTTTTTGTGCGGCTTGATACAAACGTTTGACCTCACCTCTTTGCAAAACTTCACTTTTGGTGATATCAGGAAAATATTGTACCCAACGGGGGTAGTCAGTTAGTTGCTGCCATACATGCGATCGCACTAGTGGTACATACATCCAAGCAGTCACAGCACCACCCCACGCCGTGTGTGATCCCGTTTCTACTAAAACTTCACCTTGCATCAGCAGCTTTTGTTTGTCTGGATTCCAAGGCATATTCGCACCTTTATTAGTTGAGTCTGAGATATGAGACGCAAACATGTTCATTTTCTTCACTCCTGCACTCATCTACCTAAAAGGGTTGACACAACAAACCAGTAAACTAGATCGAGTCCAACCAATTAACGTTTAGTTCCAGTCCAATATATAGATTTTCCGGAAATAGTCATTTCCCATTTCTTTTCTTATTATGTATATATACTGAAGAATTAGTATTGATGCTTACGGAAAATCCAAATAAAATTTAAGCAGTCTTCACACTAACAACACTTTTAAACGAAAAAGTAAGTTAGTAACAGCTAGAATGGCATAAACACAATTGAATGTGCAAGTTGTATTTAGAAAATATTGAGTTGAGAGGAAAATTAGGTGAGTCAATCTTCCTTAAATCGTAGATTAACCCAGACGTTTGGTATCCTACTTGGTATTGGCATCGCCGTTTGGGTATTAAGAGGCTTTGGACTTCTGACTTTCCTTCCTGGGGGAATTATTTGGCTATTTTTACTGGGAGCGATCGCGGTGGGAATTCTCAGTTATGTACAAAAAACTTGGTGGCGATTTTAAACTTGTGCAGATGTAAAAAAACAACTTGGGCAAATATACTTAAATTTTTTCCCCCTGATTGACTAGATTGAGGCTGAATAGAACAAATGCCGTTTAAATACTGGATAAGAGCTGATTCAGTTCTGTCACACTTTTAAGTTAAAAATTATCGCCTCCCCATTCTCATTTTCTCCTATATTTAATAGTATAGTTAGGAGAGTTTAACAATTAACCAGGCGCAAAGGAGATGTCAAAGTATATTTGTACTGTGTGTGGTCATATATATGATCCCGAAGAAGGTGATCCAGATAGCTCAATAGCACCGGGAACACCCTTTGAAGACATACCAGATGATTGGGTGTGTCCAGTTTGTGGCGCTACAAAAGACCAGTTTGAAATTTCTCAAGAGTAGAAATAACAGGTAGTCTATAAAGAGAACTGCTATAGAGATATTTTTGAACTTGCCATTAAAAATTGTAGTTATTGGGGGAGGGGCGGCGGGATTTTTTGGCGCGATCGCTTGTGCCGAAGCTCATCCCCAGAGCCAAGTTACTTTAATAGAAGCCAGTCGTCAACCACTGGCAAAAGTTCTCATTTCTGGTGGGGGACGCTGTAATGTTACCCACGCTTGTTTTGAAGTAGAAAGATTGGTACAAAATTACCCCAGAGGTAGCCAAGCTTTACGGGGAGCATTGACACGCTTTCAAGCAGAAGATACAGTAGCGTGGTTTGCCGCCCACGGAGTCAAACTCAAAACTGAAGCCGATGGTCGAATGTTTCCGATTACAGATAATTCAGAAACAATTGTAGAATGTCTGATCAAAACTGCAGCCACCGCTGGGGTAGAACTTCGGATTGGTACACCTGTGGTTTCAGTCAAACAGACACTTAACAATGACTTTGAGATTATCCTCAAGTCGGGAGAAACGCAAACAAGCGATCGCTTATTACTAGCCACAGGTAGCAGCCTTATGGGTTATAAAATAGCCCAGGAGTTAGGTCATCACCTAGAAACACCTGTCCCCTCTTTATTTACGTTTAACATTCTCGATCCCAAGTTGCGGGCTTTAGCGGGAGTCAGTGTTAACCCTGTGCAGTTACGATTATCTGTTGCTGGTAAACCCCAACTAGAACAAACAGGACCATTGCTCATCACCCACTGGGGGTTAAGTGGTCCATCTGTCCTTAAGCTTTCGGCTTGGGCGGCGAGAGTCTTGCATGAAAACCGCTATCAAGCTAAATTATTGATCAATTGGCTGCCAGATTTGCACCAAGAAGAAGTACGGCAAAAAATCTTAGCTGTTAAAACTGAATGGTCAAAGCGGCCGATTGCATTGCATCGTGGCGTTGACTTACCCCACCGCCTCTGGCAATATATCATCGCCCGTATCAACATTACTACAGAAGACCGCTGGGCAGGAATATCTAACAAAACATTAAATCAGCTAGTACGAGAAATTATTCAGGGAGAATACACCATCACCGGTAAAGGAGCTTTCAAAGAAGAATTTGTCACCTGTGGTGGTGTTAACCTCAAAGAAGTTAATTTCAAGACAATGGAAAGTAAGCTCGTTTCTGGTTTATACTTGGCTGGAGAAATCTTAGATATTGATGGACTTACCGGCGGGTTTAATTTTCAAAGTGCTTGGACAACAGCATATTTGGCTGGTAAGGCGATGGGAAGTATGGATTAATAAAAATTCATCAACTGTTTCCGTATATTTTCCGTAGAAATATAACATAAGATGTGATCAAAAAGCTTTCTTTATCAAAAATACATAAACCAAACTTAGTTTATAAGTAGATTGACCACCATAAACCCAACCCACAAAACCCAGGAACCCTTTTTATTCAAGAAATCTGGTTTATAGACATTCTCTTCGCTTATGTGTATTTACTAAATTAAAACTTAAATCCTCGATAAAGATCAGCTTAAACATGTAGTTTTGAAGCTAAGAGATGTTAATTTCAGACAAGGAACTTTGATTTGGATTAAAAAAGTTGAGTTACATGCAAAAAAATGCTCTAAAACCTTTGAAAACTTCACTTTGTGAACTTAATTCGATATTTAGTAGCAAATGTGACCGTCTTTGCCTCTCATTCATCCCACAGTAGACAAAACTGAAAGTTCTGTGTATTGCTAATTTGCTTGTATTTTTCAGGGGTTAAATCCTCAGTATTAACAGTACATAAACATACCTATATCTAATATTCGAGCCAACCGAATATTAATTCATTGATGAGACAGGAATCAAAGTATGACAACTAAGAGTATCACAACTAACATCGAGAGTGAAGTTCCTTTAGATCTGCGTGCCCCTGTATTTGCTAGATTACGCAAAGGCTCATGGTGGCTGAGATTAATCACATTAGTTTCATTAGACAGTATTCTGCTATTGCTGGCTTGGTTACTAGCTGATTCTTATCCGTCTTTTAGGGATTTTATTCGGTATACACCAAGCGTTTATGCACCGATATGCATAACTATTGTGATTCAAATAGGAGCGCTAGCAATCCAAGGTGTTTATCAATCTGGAAAAAACCGTTGTGACTATTTAAACATTATTAAGACGTTGATTTTTGCACATGGTTTAATACTACTAATTTCCAGTTTGTATCAACCACTTATCGATATTAGCCGCTCAACATTAGTAATTTCTTTGTTGATGAGTGTCGGTTTTATTTGTGCTGGTAGATTGACAGTAGATCTTAGCCTTGCATATCTTCGCAAAAAAAGAATATTAGGAAGTTCTTCTGTATTTATTATTTGCAACCCAGAAGATAATGACAAATTTACTAGCTTCTTGAAAAAAGAGAAACATTACGTCATCAGTGGAATTGCTGCACCTAAAGCATTAGATAGATATCATCGGCAAGAAACTTTAGAAATGCTTAATCAATTAGGCGTTACAGAGGTTTTTATTGCTTGGGATGCGATAAAAAATAGAATGTTTTTACGCTGGCTATTTCAAACATCTGGTATAACTGTCCATCTTTTATCAATGGAATTAAACCAAATCTACAAGGACGCAGAATATAATCAAATAGGCGGAATGAGTTGCTTAAGTTTAGACTGCCCTATAATTACAGGTAAGGATTTTTGGCTCAAGCGGTGTTTAGATTTTTGTGTAGCTGCTTTCTTGTTGTTCTTACTATCTCCCATCTATGTAGTGATAGCTATAGCTATCAAACTAGACTCTCCCGGTCCCGTATTTTATAAGCAAACCCGTATTGGTATTCGTGCCAATCCTTTTAAAGTATGGAAATTCCGGACTATGAGGTCTGATGCCGAAAAATTACAAAGAGAATTAGAAGCTTTAAACGAAAGTAAAGATGGCATAATTTTCAAAATTAAACACGATCCCCGTATTACTCGTGTAGGTCACTTCCTCCGTCGCTACAGCTTAGACGAATTACCCCAACTGTTTAACGTTCTGTTTGGAGAAATGAGTCTAGTAGGACCTAGACCTTTACCAACTAGAGATGTCAATAAATTTTCAGAACACCATTTCATCCGACAAGAAATTCTACCGGGAATAACTGGTCTTTGGCAAGTTTCGGGACGCTCGGATATTATAGATTTTGAACAAATAATAAATCTTGATCTCAGCTACATCGAAAATTGGTCACTTTGGTTAGATTTTCAAATCTTGCTCAAAACAGTAGTGGTAGTTTTGAAGAAAGAAGGTGCTTACTAGTAAGACTAGTTAAGACAAGGGACTGATAAAAAATAAATTATCCCCTCGCACCCAATACCGTTCGGATAAGATACCCCCGCCTCCGGCGACCCCCTTTTTAAGGGGGTAAATTGGGGGAAAATAACCCTCCTAGAAAAGGGTGGTTGCGGGATATTAGAGACATTAAATTAGCAACTTGTTTTGAATACAATTGGCAAATAATTTGGCAAAGTATGTTGATTTAACTCTAATTCAACCAGAAAAACTTGCAGCCAAATGTAAAGATGTTCTGGATAAATGCATTCAGGTGTTTAGATTCAGAAAACCGCGCATTCGCGATTCCCGCAATCTATTGGCAATGAGAGCAATGATGGGTATCATTCGCGAGGTACAACCGGATGTGCTACACGTCCAAGAAACTAACGAACTACTCTTTTTTGGACGCATTTGGCCTTATAAGGGGTTGAAATATTTGCTGGAGGCTATGCCATTAGTTGCTGAACGCATTCTTGAAGTTAAACTCATTATTGCCGGACGGGGAGAAAATATTGAGAATTTAATAGATAAACAAGACATCAAACATTACGAAATTTTAAATGGTTTCATCCCCAATCAAGCTCTAGCACCTTTATTTCAGAGAAGTGCAGCCACAATTTTGCCTTATATTGAATCTTCTCAAAGTGGTGTTGCCGCGATCGCCTATGCTTTAAGTACGCCAGTGATTGCTTCTGAGATTGGCGGCTTAAAGGAGGTGATTCGACATGAACAAAATGGACTGCTAGTACCACCTCGTGATGTTCGTGCCTTAGCTGATGCTATCATTCGACTGTTGAGTGATTCTCAATTACAGCATCAGATGCAGCTAGCGGCGCTGGAACGTTGTCAGCAAGACTTAAATTGGTCGAATATTGCTGCTCAAACTGTAAAAGTCTACCACCAAGCCATCGCCGCCAAAAATATTTCCAGAATAGGCTTATGAAAAAATTTTTGCTATTTGCCGAAAAAGCATTCACCGTCATATCTTTAATTCATTATTCAGGCGGTCCATTAGTTGTTATCCTTTCTGGAGGGGTAAGTGAAGGGGAAGATGCAGGAGGTAGTTCTGATTTTGCCTTGATTCAGTTGATTTTTTTAGTGATTTATTGTATTACCTTTTGCTTACTTGCGTTGCGCTGGAAAAAGGTAATTCAGGTAACTACTAAAGATGGATTGATCTGGCTATTAGTAGGTTTGGCTATATTTTCTATTTTTTGGTCCAATGCACCAGATATTACTAGAACCCGCAGCATAGCCCTGGTGGGCACAACTATGTTTGCACTTTACCTAGCCAGCCGCTATAGCTTAAAAGAGCAGTTAAATTTGCTGGGATGGACATTTGGTATATCCATTGTCATGAGTTTTGCGTTTGTTATTGCATTGCCATCATATGGTAAAATGGCGGGTGTTCATTTAGGAGCTTTGCGGGGAATTTATTCTCATAAAAATACCCTTGGCAAAGTTATGGCTCCTAGTGCCATTGTCTTTTTACTCCTGGCTCTTGGAGCGCCCAAAAAACGGTGGTTTGCTTGGTGCGGATTAATTGGGTCTATCTTCTTAATTATAGGTTCACAATCTTCATCATGCCTAGGTAATCTTTCGATTCTGATTATTACATTATTTTTCTTGCATATTTTACGGTGGCGCTATGAATTTATGATTCCCACCCTGATTGTGATGGCAATAATAAGTTCAATTATATATCTATTGTTGACAACTAATGCCGAAGCTATAGCAGCTTTATTCGGTAAAAATTTAACACTGACGGGGCGGACAGATTTTTGGCCGTTGATATTAGATAAGATTTGGCAACGTCCTTGGCTTGGGTATGGATTTGGTGCATTCTGGATGGGCTACGATGGACCGTCTGCATATATCTGGTATGCATCAACTTTTAAGGCCCCAAATGGACACAATGGCTATTTAGATCTTTGCCTTGAGTTGGGATTAGTAGGCTTGTCAATATATTTGATCGGATTGATCACAACTTTTTCCAGGGGGCTAGCTTATATCAGGCAAGTTAAAACATATGAGGGTTTTTGGCCAGTAATTTATCTCACATTCATTGTATTGGCCAATTTTACAGAAAGTACACTAATTATCCAAAACGATTTTTTCTTTGTCATCCAAGCCACAATTTTTTTCTCATTACGTATACAGCAGCAACAAGAAATAATAAATACATTGCCACAACCTATGTCAAAAATTATTAAACGCAGTCATAATTTTAAGAAACATTTACACAAATATTTAAACTAAACACATATTATGTATTCATTTACTGAACCTCACAAACAAATGATAAAAGTCTTAATGCTTGGAGCTAGTCTAAAAATTCAAGGAGGAATTACATCTGTTGAAAAACTGATTCTGGAAAATACATCTCCAGAAATACAAATTCATCATGTTCCTACATTTGCTCCTGGCTCTGTAAAGCATAATGCTGTGGTATTTATCAAAGCCATGAAAACACTTCTGCAGAACCTGCTAAAAGGAGATACAGATATAGTTCACATACATTTTTCAGAAAGGGGTAGTACACTAAGGAAAGTAATTTTTGTATTGGTTATTTTACCTTTTCGCAAACCATTTATTCTTCATGCTCACGGTGCTACATATGAAGAATTTTATGCCGGACTCCCCCATATAGTACAGCGTCTGATAGCCATTGTTTTTGGTAAATCTACTAAATTTATAGCTTTATCAGAAAGTTGGAAAGCTTATTATGCAAAAATTTTTAATTTGAATAACAATCAAATTACAGTGCTGCATAATCCGGTGAATCTGCCATCAAATATCCCACAAAGGCAAGGAAATCAGCAGATTAAATTTGTATTCTTAGGGCGCATTGGTAAACGTGGTGGCGCACTAGATGTAGCTAAGTCAGTTATTTCTTTTCCTAAGCAAGATAAAGGAGCATTTGACCTAATAAAAGCATTTGCTGCATTACCTGAGTTAGATAGAAATCGGGCTGAATTAGTGCTAGCCGGAAATGGGGATTTGGACATGGCTCAACAACTAATTAATGAATTGGGTCTAGAAAATAAAATTACTATTTCTGCTTGGTTAAATTCCGCAGAACGGGACAATCTTTTGGCAGAAGCAAGTGCTTTTATCTTGCCTTCATATAATGAGGGACTACCTATGTCAATGTTAGAAGCAATGGCTTGGGGTTTGCCGGTAATTGTTACCCCTGTAGGCGGTATACCCGAAGTTGTTCATCATAATCAAAACGGTTTATTGGTGCAACCTGGAAATCAAGAACAGTTAGTAGAAGCTATGCAAAACCTAATTAGAAATGAAAATTTAAGAATTTCCTTAGGAACTGCTGCTCGTAATAGCGTTGAATCTTTTGATATTAAAAATTACGTAGATTCATTATTTGGGTTGTATGCTGCGGTTGCCAAAAAAGGTCAACATCAAAATCTTGAATTGATCAAAACCTAGGATATTTTAAATATCCGCAAATTTCCAATTAATTATGAGTAATTAAAAAATAGTGGAGATATTTTAGTATGCAAGCACAACTTCAGTCAATAGCACCTTTAGAATCTCGTAATATCGTCGGTATGCGTGTAGATGCTACTAGTTATGAAGATTCTATTCAAAGAATTTTATTTTGGGCAGAACAAAGAGAAAGTAAATGCGTTTGTGTCGCCAATGTCCACATGACAATGGAAACTTATGACAATTCAAAATTTGCTCAGATAGTTAATAATGCCGATTTAGTTACCCCTGATGGTATGCCTTTAGTATGGGCTTTACGCGCCCTTGGTCTTAAAAATGCATCCCGAGTTTACGGGCCTACTCTCACTTTACACCTGTGTGAAGCAGCAGCACGGATGAATGTTCCTATTGGTGTTTATGGAGGTACGCCCGAAAGTTTAACTGAATTTGTGAAGTTTTTAGAAAATCGGTTTCCAGGTATTAAGATTGTCTGCCAAATTTCGCCTCCTTTCCGTCCATTAACATCAGAGGAAGATGACAATTACACCAACAAACTGGTTGAATCAGGAGCGCAAATTCTATTTGTAGGGATTGGTTGTCCTCGACAAGAATTTTGGATTGCACAACATCAAAACCGAATTCCAGCGGTGATGCTAGGTGTAGGCGCAGCATTTGATTTTCATTCTGGGCGCGTCAAACAGGCACCAAGCTGGATGCAGAAAATAGGTTTAGAATGGTTATTTAGGCTAATAATGGAGCCAAAGCGCCTATGGAAGCGCTATTTTAAGCATAATCCTCGATTTGTGCTGTTTTTACTCACACAATTAGTTGATAACTGGCTGAAATCGAGATTGTTTGTAGCCAAATACTAATCAACCAAGGTTTACAGTTGGTTTTTATGCCCAAAAATAGATTGCTGACAATAAATATTTGCCTGCCCTTAATTGTGGTTTTAACCGTCGTTTTTTCCATAACTGTTAAAAACGATGGTAATTCTGTCTTCGACAATAATCAAACGGAACATAAGTTGACATCGGCAAATTGGGAAATCCAAGAAGTTGTCCAGACAAAATCTGATCATCAAGTCTTAAACAAAACATATTATGTTGATCAAAAGCAAGGAGATGATCAGAATCCTGGTACAACAGAAAAACTAGCCTTCAAAACAATACAGGCGGCTAATCAAAAGGCATGGGCTGGAGATATTGTTTATGTAAAAAATGGTATTTACGATGAAAATATCACGGTAACAAATTCGGGAAAGCCGAATCAGTGGATCATTTTTAAAGCTTTTACTGGACACAAGCCATTTGTCAGAGGAACTCAAGATGGAACTTTTAAAATAGAGGGCAATTACATACAAATAATCGGTTTTAAAATCACCTCAACTCAACTCGGATCAGGGATTAATGTCGGCAAAGGAAACCATCACACAAAAATTATCAAGAACGAAATTCACGACTCCGGCTGTGGCGGTATTTCCGGTCAGGAAACTGATTATTTATATATTGAAGGTAATCTTGTTTATCGTAACGCCTTCAGAGCGCCTTATCAATGCAGCGGTATTTCTATTTATCAAGCTAAAGCTTTTGATAACAAACCAGGGTTTCACAATATAATCAGAGGGAATATTTCTTATTCCAATGAGAATAAACTACCACAAGACAACGGAAAAGTTACCGATGGCAATGGTATTATTATCGATGACTTTAGACACACCCAAGGTGAGAAGAAATCGCCACAATATAAAGCTGCGACGTTGATTGAAAATAACATTGTTTTTGACAATGGCGGCAGAGGAATCCATGTTTTTCAAAGTGACAATGTAACCGTGAGAAATAATACAGCTTTCAAAAATTTGAAGTCTCGTGATTTAGAGGGTACTTTAAACGGAGAGTTAACAACTATTTTTTCTAGTAATGTGCATTTTTACAATAACATAGCATATGCCAGTGACAAGTCTAAAAAAACATTCGTAGATGACTATTCTAGCAACAATATATGGAATTACAATTTATCCTATAATGGTGCTGTTTTAGTAAATGACGGTCATTCTGATAGTGTATTTGGCAGTCACAATTTAATCAATGTCGATCCACTTTTTGTCAATCCCTCTATCATTTACAGTACAGCCAATTTTCGTCTGCAATCCAAAAGTCCGGCGATTAACTCAGGTACGTCAACAAATGCAGCAATTATTGATTTTGATGGCAATCAAAGACCATTAAAATCTGGTTGTGATCTGGGAGCTTATCAATTTAAGCTGGACAAGAATACAAAATCTTTAAATCATATTTAAAGGCACTTCAAGAATCTTAACTGGGTTAAAGTTATCCTAGGTGGATGAATATGAACTTCATGAAGTTATGATGAATTTACCAATAAATTGACGATAGCGAAAAATTCAATCATTTACAGTATACTGATGTGATACCTAAGTCAAGCTCCCTAACCCATCAGACTGGCGGCACAAAGTCAGCCTAGAGATACGTGCGGTCTTGGCAATTTTGAAAAATACCTACTAACTAAAAACTTTATGCAATCTAGCGAAAAAATAGATTTACAATTGAGTCGGTACGCATCCGGGTTAAAACGCCGTTGGCTGCCAGCCCTGAGTATATTTGCTGTGACAGTCACCCTCAGTGGCTTATCTACAACTTGGCTGAAGCCGAGTTATCAAGCAGAAGGCAAGCTTTTATTCAAACATGCCCCATTCCAAGTACTAGGCACAAACGTACTACCTACCTCAGAAAATGAAGGTGATTTGAAACCTCTGGTAGCTAGTCAGAATCCCATTAGTACACAAATAGAGGTATTATCTTCTCCAACTCTGTTAGAAAAAGTCATAAAGGAACTAAAGCTCACAAATAAACAGGGTGAACTCCTAAAACCTCAACAGCTAAAAAATTCGTTGTCCGTAAAAATTATTGGCGGTACTGATGTACTAAATATCGCGTATACAAGCCAGAACCCTAAAGAAGCAGCAGCAGTAGTCAATAAACTGATGCGTCTTTACATAGACAATGATATCTCCGTCAGTAGGTTGGAAGCGGAAGGAACCCGCAACTTTATTGCTCAACAGCTTCCTCAGAATGAAGCCACTGTAAGGGCATCAGAATTATCGCTACGCAGATTTAAAGAAAAGAATCAGATTGTCAACTTAATAGAAGAAGCAAAGGCAAAAGTCGGGTTAATTTCCAATTTAGACAATCAAATTGCTAATGTTAGTTCCGATCTAGAGCAAGCAAAAGCCCAAAGCGATGCACTCCGTAACAAAATCGCTCTCAGTGAACAGCAGGCGATCGCTGTTAGCTCCCTGAGTCAATCACCTGCAGTTCAGGGAATTCTCAAAGATCTACAAGACATAGAGCGACAGCTAGCGACTGAGCGCGGCCGTTTTCAGGATGACAACCCCACAATTGTCTACCTACAACAGAAAAAAGCCAACTTAGAATCACTCTTACAAAAACAAACTCAACAGACTATTGGTAGTCAAACAACAGTTCCTCAGGGACTAATGCAGATTGGAGATCTTAGACAAAACCTGATCAAAGATTTTTTACTTGCAGAAGTGCAACGCTCTAGTTTAGCTACCAAACTTTCTTCTCTGTATAATTCCCGATCTGCCTACGAAAGTAGGATGAAAACTTTACCCCAGTTAGAACAAAAACAGCATCAACTAGAGCAGATAGTTGAGATCGCCCAATCTACCTATCAAAATTTATTGAAAAAGGTTCAAGAATTACAATTAGCGGCCAATAAAAATACAGCGAACGCTCGGATAATCGCTACTGCTATGGTTCCGGACCAGCCAGTATCTGGGACAAAAATGCTGGTTTTGGTGCTAGGTGTGCTATTTGGGGCATTTTTCTCAATTACTACTGTTCTGCTTCTAGAAATGAGAGATAGATCTATCAAAACACTTCAGGAAGTAAGAGAGGTATTTGGTTATACCTTACTGGGGATTATTCCCTTATCAAATAAAAAGGGTCACGCTCGCCATCGGGATGGAGAAGCAAGAAGTCATGAAATCGCTGTTAGAGATATGCCTAATTCTTTAACTAGCGAAATCTACCGCATGATTCAAGCCAATTTGAAGTTCCTGAGTTCGGATAAGGTGCTGAAAACTATTGTGGTAAGTAGTGCATTACCTAAAGAAGGTAAATCCACAGTTTCAGCGAATTTAGCAACAGCGATCGCGCAACTAGGCCGGCAAGTTTTACTGATTGATGCAGATATGCGGCTTCCTTCTCAGCATCATCTTTGGGACCTAACCAATGCGGCTGGGTTGAGCGAAGTACTTGTCGGTAAAGCTGAATTCAGCACTGCTGCTTGTAAAGTAATGGATAATCTTGATGTCTTAACTACTGGAGTTAGACCTCCAAATCCACTAGCCTTACTGGATTCTAAGCGGATGGCTTCATTAATTCAATATTTTTCCAATAAGTATGACTTTGTAATTATTGATGCCCCTCCCCTACTCCTTGCCGCCGATGCCCTAACTTTAAGCCAAATGACTGATGGGATGTTATTAGTAGCTCGACCAGGCGTCCTTGATTATACCAGTGCTGCGGTGACTAAAGAAATATTAGAATCCTCTGCTTACAATGTCTTAGGTCTAGTAGTTAATGGCATGATTGATGGCAATGAAAATAGCAGTTATTTTTATCATGCAAAAGAATATTTCACTGCTGAAGAGGAGCGAAAACAAGTTAAAGTCAAAAAATAATGTAGTTGAAGTCTGGGGCTATAGGAACAAAGCCTGGATCGCCAGGCTAATAATTAAGAGCATCTTCATGAAGAAACGGTATTACACCATTGCTCTGTGAAGATGCACAAAAATTTACCACCGTCTATTACACCGGTGAAACTTACTGTCATTTCTGAACGTTATCCTGACAAAGAGCGACAATTATCTTGCCTTTGTAGATAACTTCTGAAAGCACAACCATGAAATTCAGCGAAATCCTCAACCAATTCGGCAACATCGTTACTGAACATAGCCTCACCGCAAACCTTGACCATGACCCAGAAATTACGGGAGTAGCAGCCATTGATGAAGCTAACCAGAGCGCTATCAGTTATGTAGAAGGTCCCAAATTTGCGTCTTGGGTCGGCAAGACTAACGCTGGTGCTTTAATTTTACCACCAGACAAAATATTACAAGAGCAAGCACAAACACGAGGTATAGTCTGGTTAGCAGGGAAAGATCCCAAACTTCTCTTCGCTAAAGCGGTTAAACTCTTCTATCAACCATACCGCCCAACACCAGAAATTCATCCTACCGCCGTGATTCACGCCACCGCAAAAATTGGTAACGATGTTTATATTGGACCTCATGCAGTAATTCAGCAAGGGGTAGAAATTGGCAATGGGGCAATCATTCATCCCAACGTGGTCATATATCCTGATGCCAAGATAGGCGATCGCACCACTTTACACGCCAACTGCACCATCCACGAACGCACACGCATCGGTGCAGATTGTGTAATTAATAGCGGTGCTGTCATCGGTGCCGAAGGTTTTGGCTTTGTACCTACCCCTACTGGTTGGTTTAAAATGGAACAATCCGGCTACACTGTCTTAGAAGATAGGGTAGAAATTGGCTGTAACACTGCCATTGATCGCCCAGCCGTCGGTGAAACCAGGGTAGGCAGCGATACTATAATTGATAATTTAGTACAAATAGGTCACGGTTGCCGAATAGGTGCTGGATGTGCTATAGCAGGTCAGTCAGGGATGGCTGGAGGTGTGAAAGTGGGGAATCGTGTCACTTTAGCTGGACAAACAGGAATAGCCAACCAGGTAAAAATTGGCGATGGTGCGATCGCATCGGCTCAAACCGGAATTGTAGGTGATGTCGCGCCAGGAGCGATTGTTTCTGGAACTCCAGCGATTCCCCACAAACTATATCTCAAGGTAGCTGCTATTTATAGTCGTCTGCCAGAAATGTATAAATCCCTAAAAGAATTGCAACGTCAAATAGAGCAAAAGTAATGGGGTATGGGGCAATTCAATTTTGGATACTTCTCTACGTTCGCGGAGCGTGTCGTAGACAGAGGCTGCGCCTTAAGCTCCGCTATGCCGCAGGCTTTACGACAAGCTCAGTACAAGTTTTGGATTGGCAATTTTGGATTTGACTTCAATCTAAAATCTAAAATCTAAAATCTAAAATTCCTAGGGTATGGGGCATGGTAATCATCTTCAGGACTTACGCAGGTGTCACACTCAAAATATCTTGTAGGGTGCGTCAGATTTGAGTTTTTCGTGATGAACCACAGATTTTTGGTATCTGACGCACCCTACGAATGCGCCAGTTGCGTAAGTCCTGATCTCTTTTCCTATTCCCTATTCCCTTAAAAGCCCAATTTTGCCAACACTGGTTTAGTCGAAACAATGTGGCGTTCTAAACCGAGTGCTTCTGGGCTAACTCCTAGGGACAAAGCAATCAACTGGGGTAAATGCAACACAGGCATTCCTAACTTATGTCCAATCACCTTTTCGACCTCTGGCTGACGAGAATCTAAATTTAAATGGCACAGTGGACAAGGAGTCACTAAACAATCAGCATCAGCGTCCAAAGCCTCTTGAATATGATTCCCTGCCATTTGGAAAGATTGGGTAGTGGCATAGCTAGAAAGCGGCCATCCACAACATTGCGTGCGTCCACGGTAATAGATTGGTGTGGCACCCACTGCCCGAAAGACATTTTCCATCGCTTCTGGTTGGAAAGGATCGTCATAGGGCATAGACTTTTGGGCGCGGAGGAGATAGCAGCCATAAAAAGCCGCACATTTTAGCCCAGTTAACTTGCGCTTGACACGTTTGGTGATTTCCTCCAAACCGTAGTCTGTAACCAGAGCATAAAGCAGATGTTTCACCTCGGTACTGCCGCGATAAGGTAAACAGCCTTGTTTATTTAATAAACCATTTACCTGATCAATGTATGCTGGATTTGTTGTCTGACATTCTTTGAGGCGTTCATCTACATGACCAATCACACCTTGACAAGTACTACAATGGGTAAGCAGAGGCAAATTCAATTCTTCTGCTAAAGCGATATTTCTAGCATTGACTGTATCTTCCAGCAATTGAGAATCTTCTTTAAACGTGCCTGAACCACAGCAAGCGGCTTTTTTCAGCTCAACCAGTTGAATGCCAAGTGCTTGCGTGAGTGCTTGAGTTGATAGATACAGTTCCCGACAAGCACCCTGGGCAACACAACCAGGAAAGTAAGCGTATTTCAGTGTTTGAGATAGCATATAAGTATGTGTGGGTTCGAGCAGATGCCCTTAACAATAACTGTTTTATCATCCCTTACCAGTGTCACTTGCTTTTGTTGTCCATTTTTATTAGGGCATTGTCAAAAAAATTAGTAAGAATTGCAAAACAGCAACATATATACGGTGTATGTGATCGCGCTTTCCGATAAGATGTATATGCCCAAAACCCTGTAGCTCATCACGAGCAGATCATAGCAATTGGTTAAGGACTTTTATCTATGAGCCAAGCGGATATTTTTAACAAAGTCAAGGCAATCGTCGCCGAACAACTGAGTGTTGAAGCTGACAAAATCAAAGAAGAATCCACGTTTGCGGAGGATCTAGGGGCTGATTCCTTGGATACAGTTGAACTAGTAATGGCTTTGGAAGAAGAATTTGATATCGAAATTCCCGATGAAGCCGCCGAAAAAATTACCTCAGTTCAAGATGCAGTGAATTATATCAGCAACAAAGTTGCCGCATCAGCTTAAGAAAGTGCTGAGTTCTGAGTTCTGAGCAGTCAAGAGTCAAGAGTTATTCTCCGTGTATTCTTGTCCGGCTCTGCCGCCCAGTGTCACTACTCACCACTCAGCACTGAGATTTTTATTTGCAGCTTTCTCGCCACCTTTAACTAAGTCATGACAGATTATAAACGTAAACGCGTTGTTGTAACTGGTGTTGGCGCGATTACACCGATTGGCAACACACCAGCGCAATATTGGGAAGGATTGTTAAGTGGACGCAATGGCATTGACTTCATCACGGCTTTTGATGCGTCTCGCCATGATTGCCGCATTGCTGGTGAAGTAAAAAACTTCGATCCACACGATTACTTGGAGCGTAAAGAAGCCAAGCGGATGGATCGATTTTCCCAATTTGGGGTAGCGGCGGCAAAACAAGCTCTATCTGACGCGCAGTTAAAAATCGATGAACTGAATGCAGAACAGGTGGGCGTGATCATTGGGTCTGGTATTGGTGGCATTAAGGTTTTAGAAGACCAGCAAACGATCTACCTCAATCGGGGACCTGATCGCTGTAGTCCGTTTATGATACCAATGATGATCGCCAATATGGCAGCAGGGTTGACAGCAATTCACACTGGTGCTAAAGGACCAAATTCCTGCTCTGTGACTGCTTGCGCTGCTGGTTCTAATGCCATCGGGGATGCTTTTCGCCAGATTCAATGGGGGTATGCCCAAGCGATGATTTGCGGGGGATGTGAGGCAGCGATTACACCCTTGGGAGTAGCTGGTTTTGCCGCAGCTAAGGCACTTTCAAAACGCAATGACCCCACCAATGCTTGCCGTCCATTTGACCGCGATCGCGATGGATTTGTCATGGGTGAAGGGGCGGGAATTTTGATCCTGGAAGAACTAGAACACGCTTTGACTCGCGGCGCACGCATTTATGCGGAAATCGTCGGCTATGGGATGACCTGTGATGCTTATCATATGACTTCCCCAGTACCAGGTGGCTTAGGCGCCGCCAGAGCCATAGAACTAGCGCTGAAAGATGGCGGACTCACGCCAGAAATGGTGAACTACATCAACGCTCATGGCACAAGTACCCCAGCGAATGATTCGACGGAAACCGCCGCGATGAAAAAAGCCTTGGGCGATCATGCCTACAAAGTGGCAATTAGCTCAACCAAATCGATGACAGGCCATCTTTTGGGCGGTTCGGGAGGCATTGAAGCCGTGGCCACAGTATTGGCGCTCGCCAATGACCAAATACCACCAACAATTAATCTCAAAAATCCCGATCCAGAATGTGACCTGGATTACGTTCCTGATACCAGCCGCGCTCAAAACATCGAGGTGGCACTATCCAATTCTTTTGGGTTTGGCGGTCATAATGTAACCCTAGCCTTTAAGAAGTACCACTAAATTCCCAATTTTGCCGCTTTTTCAGTTCTCCTCAAAGTTGGTGTGTGAAAAGTATCATAGATATCATTCTGAACCTTACCCAGGGTTCAGGATGACCGAATTATCAGCCTGATTTATCACCAGAAACTCAGAAAATCCCGCTTGTCCATCGACAATCGGAAATGGGATGATGAGGATACTGCCGGGAAATACAATGCTCAGTTATCAGGCTGATGGTAGGGGACTTAACCTCATGCAGAAAACTGATAACCGTTAACTGTTAAAAACAACCCCGATCAAGATCTCACAGAGTGCTAACCCGTCGTTAAAAACAAGAGACTATGGCTGTTGCAACCCAATCCCTCGAAGAACTTTCTATTAACTCGATCCGCTTCTTGGCTGTTGATGCCGTAGAAAAGGCCAACTCGGGACACCCAGGACTACCAATGGGCGCGGCTCCGTTTGCGTTTGTCCTTTGGGATCGCTTTTTGCGGTTTAATCCCAAAAATCCTAAATGGTTTAACCGCGATCGCTTTGTCTTGTCTGCCGGTCATGGCTCGATGTTGCAGTATGCCCTGCTGTACCTGACAGGCTTTGATAGCGTCACCATTGAAGATATCAAACAATTCCGTCAATGGGGTTCTAAAACCCCCGGACACCCAGAAAACTTTGAAACAGAAGGTGTGGAAGTGACAACTGGCCCCTTGGGTCAAGGAATTGCCAATGCCGTCGGTTTAGCGATCGCCGAAGCTCACCTCGCCGCTAAGTTCAACAAACCCGATGCTAAAATCGTTGATCACTACACCTACGTAATTGTAGGTGATGGTTGCAACATGGAAGGCGTTTCTGGTGAAGCAGCTTCTTTCGCAGGGCATTTGGGATTAGGCAAACTCATCGCTCTCTACGACGATAACCACATCTCCATCGACGGTTCCACAGATGTAGCCTTCACCGAAGATGTTTCTAAGCGCTTTGAAGCTTACGGTTGGCACGTCCAACACGTCAAGGATGGTAACACCGATTTAGCAGCAATTGGCAAAGCTATTGAAGCCGCCAAAGCTGTCACCGATAAGCCTTCTTTGATTAAGGTGACAACCACCATCGGTTACGGTTCCCCCAACAAAGCCAACACCGCCGGCGTCCACGGTGCGGCTCTGGGTAAGGATGAAGTCGCCTTGACTCGGAAGAATTTGGGTTGGGAATACGAGCCTTTCGTAGTTCCCCAAGAAGTCTTAGATCACACCCGCAAAGCCATCGAGCGCGGTGCAGCTTATGAAGCTGAGTGGAACAAGACATATGCTAACTACAAAGCTAAGTATCCCCAAGAAACGGCAGAATTTGAAACTTACCTGAGTGGTAAACTAGCCGATGGTTGGGATAAGGTACTACCAACCTACACCCCCGCAGACAAAGGAGTCCCCACCCGCAAACACTCCGAAATCTCCCTCAACAAACTAGCGGCGGTTGTACCTGGGCTAATTGGTGGTTCCGCTGACTTAACCCACTCCAACTTAACGGAACTCAAGGGTATCGGTGACTTCCAAAAAGGACACTACCAAAACCGTAACATCCACTTTGGTGTGCGGGAACATGGTATGGGAGCGATCGCTAATGGTATAGCGCTACATGGTTCGGGATTAATTCCCTACGTCGCTACCTTCTTGATCTTCACAGACTACAAGCGTGCTGCTATCCGCTTATCTGCCCTCTCCAAAGCTGGCGTTATTTGGGTAACTACCCACGACTCCATCGGACAAGGTGAAGATGGCCCCACCCACCAACCCATCGAAACTCTGGCTTCTCTACGCGCTATCCCTAACCTCACAGTGATTCGCCCCGCAGACGGCAACGAAACCTCTGGAGCTTACAAAATAGCCATTGAGAGAGCAAACCAAAACAATCCTACCCTCTTGGCGTTCACTCGTCAAAATGTCCCCAACTTGGCTGGTACTTCGATTGAAGGCGTGGCTAAGGGTGGATACACTGTGGTGGAAAGCCAAGGTACACCTGATATCATCCTCATTGGCACTGGTTCAGAATTGAGCCTCGCCGTCACCGCAGCGGAGAAACTCACTGCTGAAGGTAAGAAAGTCCGTGTTGTCTCTCTACCTGCGTGGGATTTGTTTGATGCACAAGATGCAGCTTATAAAGAGTCTATCCTCCCGAAAGCTGTCACCAAGCGTTTGGCGGTAGAAGCTGCTTCTAGTTTCGGTTGGCACAAATATGTCGGTACTGAAGGCGATGTTGTGAGTATCGATCGCTTTGGTGCTTCCGCTCCTGGTAATGTTCTCCTAGAAAAGTTTGGTTTTAGTGTTGATAATGTGTTAGCTAAGGCGAAAGCTTTGTTGGGTTAATAGCAACAGATTATTGTCTAATATTTTTTGGGGTGGGCTGAAAGGCTCACCTTTTTTTTAACGCAAAGGGGCGCGGAGGGAAGCGCGGAGGTTCGCAAACGGAGATTTATAATGGGGGTGATGAGTTGATGAATGAGGGAGAGTTATGCAGGAGGTTTCTAGCTATCATCAAGAACTTACTAACCGCATCTCGCCAATTGTGGAAAAGTTATTTAAAAGTAATAGCTTGTACTTGGTCAAATTGAAAAAATGGGAAATGATGGAAATGTTGGTAGATCTGTTTGGTAGATTTTCACCTCAAGAAATACGAGCTATTAAAGATGATGATTTAACGCGCCGAATTGATAAAATTCTTGTCCTGGACGCGGTTTCTGGTACTTTAAATGATTTGACGCCAGAGCCAATCAAAATGTACGATGAAGCAGTAAAGCGAAAATAGACAAAGTGACTTATTTACTAGATACAAATATTGTTAGTTACATTATTTCAGGTTGAGTCATCTTAGTTACATCTATAATTTGCCACAAAATATAGCAGTTATCGGTTGATTCCAATACACTCGTAGGGGCACGGCAATGCCGTGCCCCTACACGCGACTGACACTAGCTTTCCCATGTCCAATGCCCGAACAAGTCACACATCTAAATAAATTGAAAACTCCATCGGTACAATTGCTAGGTATGATATTTAGTCGGTGCGATTAAACATCTACTAAGCAAAAAATAGCTATGACCCAAAACTACCGCATTACCCTCCTCCCTGGCGATGGCATTGGCCCTGAAATTATGGCAGTGGCGGTAGAGGTGCTGAAAGTCGTAGGGGAGCAATTTGATATTAAGTTTGATTTCCCAACAGCCCTCATCGGCGGTGCAGCCATTGACAAAACCGGGGAACCTCTACCCTCTGTGACTTTGGATATTTGTCGTGACAGTGATGCTGTATTACTCGCCGCCATTGGTGGTTATAAGTGGGATTCCCTACCATCCAACTTACGCCCAGAAGCAGGTTTGTTAGGGCTGCGTGCGGGTTTGGGATTATTTGCTAATTTGCGCCCGGCGAAAATTTTGCCTCAACTAATTGACGCCTCAACTTTGAAACGGGAAATTGTGGAAGGCGTTGATATTATGGTGGTGCGCGAACTCACTGGCGGAATTTATTTCGGTAAGCCCAAGGGCATTTTTGAAACAGAAACTGGTGAAAAACGTGGTGTAAATACGATGGTTTACACCGAGTCAGAAATTGAACGCATTGGACGAGTGGCTTTTGAAGCGGCGCGGAAACGTGGTAAAAAACTCTGTTCGGTGGATAAGGCGAATGTATTAGAAGTATCTCAACTGTGGCGCGATCGCATCATCAAACTTTCGGCAGAATATCCCGATATTGAGTTATCTCATCTTTATGTGGATAATGCTGCTATGCAGTTAGTACGCGCTCCTAAGCAGTTCGATACCATTGTCACCGGGAATTTGTTTGGCGATATTCTCTCGGATGCGGCTGCCATGCTCACAGGTAGTATTGGGATGTTACCCTCGGCTAGTTTGGGTGCAACTGGGCCTGGAGTCTTTGAACCTGTCCACGGTTCAGCCCCAGATATTGCAGGACAAGATAAAGCTAACCCCCTAGCTCAGGTTTTGAGTGCAGCCATGTTGCTACGCTACGCCTTAAACCAAGCAGAAGCTGCAGACAGAGTTGAACAAGCAGTATTCCAAGTTTTAGAACAAGGCGATCGCACAGGCGATATAATTTCTCAAGGAAAGAATCTTCTTGGTTGTCGTGCTATGGGCGACGCCCTGCTGAAAGCTCTCAGAGCAAAATAATTTGATTGTCTAAAGTTGTACCATTTTGGCAACCGTTAGGAAATCTTTCGGATAAACTAGAGAGAAATTTAGCAAGTAAATAGCAGTAAATAGTGCAAGCTTTACGACAAGGACAAGGACAAGCAAATTTTACCGCTCCTAGAAACCAGTCGCCTTTAATTGATCCGGCTGTGATCAGGGCGGCTGGACAGATTTACTATACTCACTGTGAGGTACATCCAGAAATCGCTGGGCGTCCTTCAGGAGTAGCCATTAATCGTGTGACTCATCGGGGTAAGGTTATTTTTACTCAGCAACCTGTTCTATTGCCCCAAGAGTGTTTTGTACCCTTAAGTCAAATTGAATCACATATGTATTAGTCATGGGGCATTGGTCAATTGTCTAGATGAATCAACCCTCGACAAAGGGCTAAAAATCAACGACAAATGATACAGCACTAATGATACATGACTATATGGATATTTTGATGGTCGTCCTGGCGAGTTTCATTGTCTTCGCCTTGGGTGCATCTATTGGTAGTTTTATTAATGTTGTAGTTTATCGGCTACCTGCGGGATTGTCGATTCTTTGGCCACCTTCGCGGTGTCCCCATTGCCTCAATCAACTTCAAGCCTACGATAATGTACCAGTATTCGGCTGGTTGTGCTTAAAAGGACGATGCCGTTATTGTAAAAGCAGGATTTCTCCTCGTTATCCTGTGGTAGAAGCTTTAAGTGGCATAGTATTTTTACTAGTATTTTTTATATTTCAAGTTTCTATTTTTACAATAGGATATTGGGCTTTTTGTAGCTGGTTATTAGCGCTATCACTCATTGACTTAGATACTATGACTTTACCCGATCCATTGACTAAATCGGGGTTGGTTTTAGGAATAATATTTCAAATGATTGTCGGTTTTTTTCCAGAATATAGTTGGGTGGGATTGGTAAAACACCTGATAATGGGAATAGTTGGAGCTGTGCTGGGTTTATGGCTATTTGATGCGATCGCCATAGTTGGTTCCATTGCTTTAGGTAAAACGGCGATGGGAGCCGGAGACGCCAAATTAGCAGCCATGATGGGAGCTTGGTTGGGGTGGAAATATTTGCTGTTGGCTGGTTTTATTGCCTGTGCAATGGGAGTATTAATAGGAGGTGGTGCAATCACACTATCGCAGCGAAAATTGGGACAAAAGATACCTTTTGGGCCTTTTCTCGCTTTGGGCGCTGTAATTACTGTATTTGGCGGCCAAGCAATTTTGTCTGCTTACCTAAAATTATTTTTGCCAACTAGTTGAATACATATAGATTTCGCATGGGGGCAAGGGCACGGCATTGCTGTGCCCCTACGTCATCATATCGCGTGGATTTAGGGGCATTGGGCATTGGTGAATCTTTGCCATGCCCCATTCCCCATGACGCCACATGCTTTCCGACGCAAGGCGACAGGAACGCAGTGGCTCCCCCATTCCCCAAGTGGCGTGGAGTTTTTTATGTGTCTTGGTGTCTGCAGTTGATGATGGCCACTTAGTTCAGCATAAAAAATCTCTATTTTCTATGACTGTAACCGTTATTACGCCATCTGCCCTTGATATTTTGATAATATCAGCCTGTAACTTGTATTACCGTTATATAAGACCTATCCAAAGCTATTCACATCTATTTTGGGGGTTATATTTCCCAGGCAATCACAATACCTTCAGAAGATAAAACCAACAAGAGACTTGTATTGGCCTAAGCATTTTCGTTAAGCTGACAACCAAAGATGCAAAATAAAGTCTCAATTCCTTACAAACGTAATTTTGACAATGTAGTCAATAGTTAAGTGTGAAGAGTCAACGATTAACAGTGAATTACAACCACTAATAACTATAATTATGACTCCTCATCAGGGCTTGACCTGTTTTCGACCTCATACCCACTTTTGAATAAAATAAAAATGGCGAACAACGAAGAATCACGCGGTTTAAAGTCTCTATTAGATTGGTTTGCAAATCGCCGCAAATCAGGAAATATCAACCTCGAACGCCAAGAACGTGAAATAGCTGATGGACTATGGCATAAATGTCCAAAGTGTAGTGTATTGACATATACAAAAGACCTGAAAGCAAATCAAATGGTTTGCGTTGAATGTGGTCATCATAATCGCGTGGATAGCGATGAACGCATCCGCCAATTGATAGATCATGGTACATGGAGAGCCTATAGATGAGCATTTGCGCCCAACCGATCCCTTGCAATTTCGCGATCGCAAACCCTATAGCGATCGCCTCCGGGAAATGCAGGAAAAAAATGGCTTAATCGATGCTGTCAAAACAGGTTTAGGGCAAATCAATGGTTTACCCGTAGCGATGGGAGTGATGGACTTCCGCTTTATGGGTGGTAGTATGGGTTCAGTGGTGGGAGAAAAACTCACCCGCATGATTGAGCAAGCTACTCAGCGGCGCTATGCTGTATTAATTGTCTGTACCTCTGGTGGAGCCAGAATGCAAGAAGGAATGCTCTCCTTAATGCAGATGGCGAAAATCTCCGCAGCTCTCCAACGCCATCGGGACGAAAAATTATTATATATTCCTATTTTGACTAACCCCACTACAGGTGGTGTTACCGCTAGTTTCGCCATGTTAGGCGACATCATTCTAGCAGAACCAAAAGCCACCATTGGTTTTGCCGGTCGGCGAGTCATTGAGCAAACGCTGCGGGAAAAACTCCCAGAAGATTTTCAAAGTGCTGAAGATTTGCTCAAGCACGGTTTTGTCGATGATATCGTACCGCGTACCCAATTAAAGAACACTTTAGCGCAGTTAATTGCCTTGCACCAACCCATACCCACCGCACCCAATATGGTGTTATGGGAAACAATGTCCTTGAGTTCCACTGCGAACTGAGTAATATCATGTTCGCTTGATTACTTACTAAACCCGAAGAACCCCACCCCGCCAAAGCTACGCTTTGTCTCCCCTCCCCGCTTGCGAGGAGGGGCTGGAGGTGGAGTTTTCCCGGTTTTATAAGTGTTTAACTGAACCTGATATAAGAGGAGGGTGATGAATTAATAAGTTGTCGCTACTCCCCCCCTCCTTCACCCTCGCTGTTCTTGCACAAAAATTAGGGGAACAAGTGCAGCTAATCGGCATAGACTAGAAATGGCGAATAAACCCAATAAACCTCCATGTTCAGCAAATTGGGCGATGAAACCACCGATAGTTGTACCCAAAGCACCACTGACACCAGCCGTAGCGGCTGCGATCGCAAAATAGATAGACTGATTTTTAACTGGTGCAATTCCTAACTGCATATTATTACTACACAAATCAATCGCCGCTCCAGTTCCGCCAATAAAGATATGTAACAGCGGGAACCATAGCCAGATACCGAAGTGATTTACACTAATACCCAGCCATAACAGAGGCGTCAGTGCTACCAAAATTCCCATCATGAGTAGGATGGGACGATTGCCGATTTTGTCTGCTAATTTACCCCACAGAATCAGCATCAGCAAATTCGCCCCCATCTGCAGGCTGTTGTAAACTGTCACGCAACTGATATCTAAATCAAGCGTTTCTAGCATATAGAAGTTGAAAAAAGGAGCGCTGAGGTTAACCGCAAGCATCCACAAACTGAAATAGAGCAAAAACATCAAAAAATTCAAATTTTTCCAGATAGGAGTGGAAGAGGCACTTGTATGCACAAAGATTTATCTTTGTCAAGTGCAGTAATGTCGCTGACTGGTTGAATATCACTTTTTTGCACAGACATAGCAAAATAAGTGTTTTGTGATAGTGGATTCATATCCACCTGGAAGTACTGACAGCCCAGGCTAATAAATCCGAAGACAACACCCACAAGCAGAACCACACCATAACCCTGTAAAGTCCCGCCATACCAATGGGATACAGCTAAACCGGCTAAAGGTACACTCAGCAAATTTGTCAGACTAGCTGCACTATTGCGTATCCCAAAATACCTACCGCGTAATCGTCGGGGAACAATCATCGCCAACCAACTCAGCCAGGATGCACTTCCTAAACCTCCTAAAAGATGGGTAAATAGGACAATTAACAGCGTCAATACTATTAACTGTTCAGAAGTCACCCTTCCCCAGCTTGCGCCAATAATACCAATGACGAGAATCAACCACAGTAGCCGAGAAATCCCATAGGTTGTTAAAGAATACAGAAAACGGCTGGTGGTACGTTCCGATAAGTAAGCACCTAAAGGCTGAATCAGATTTACCAGCATGGGGATTGAGGAAAGCATCCCGAATATTACGGGACTGGCTTGTAATTCTACGAGAAAATTACTGAATAGAATTCCCCCAGTAGTTATAGAAAAAACTGTGGCGAATACAGCATCGAGAGTTGAGGCTGTCAAACTGGTGCGAATAGCATCTTTAGAAACTCGAAGCGCTGTTTGTGGTGTGCTAATCTGAAGGGTTTCCAAATTTAGCGGTTCAGCTATTTCAACTTGAGCAGGATTCATAAAGAAGTTTTATCCATGAAGCACTGTAGCGATAGATTAGTAGCTGATAGCAATTGTGTGTAATGTTGGCACAAATCCTATATTTATGCCTCCGGTAAAAGGGAGAAAAAAAGATGAAAAATTACCGCTTTTTAACTAATTACTAATTCGTAATTCTTCAGGCGTAATTTTTAAGTTTATTTTGCCTAGTCTAGGCGTAAATTAAAAATAAAATTCTTTTATGCTCGTAGTAGCGCTACTCTTCGGGAGAAAGTGCTACTACAAACGGTTTAGTTTTTTAAGGTTTATGTGCAACTTAATAGAGAGTTGGTATACAAAAACTGTATCTTTAGTTACATAAAATTAGCGTTTGAGTCTTGTGAAGAAATTTTTCGATTTAGTAACATTTTTTGAGGATAATTCGGTGTAATATTAGCACCAAGTGTATCGTCGATTTTTATTGTGGAAAATAATAATGGCTCTAGTAATCTTTCCCTAGCATCCCCTAGTGTTGCAGAACAAGATGAGCCGCCAGGACAAGTCTACTTTATCCGACATGGTGAAAGCACCAGCAATGAACGTAACATTTTTGCAGGGGTACTAGATGTTGAACTCACGGCGTTTGGTAGATTACAAGCACGACAAGCAGGTCTTGACATCAAGAGCAAAGGCGTCAAATTTGATGCTGTATACGTTTCTCACATGCGACGGGCGCGACAAACCTGCGAAATCGCCCTTGATATCAGTCAATCACTGAAATCGCCGGATATTCCTGTACATATTGACCATCGAATTAGTGAAAAATCTTTTGGTATTTTTGCAGGTCGTAATCTAAATTTGCTGCGTCTTTCTTTGGGCTATGAAGGCTTTGAAGAAATGCTGCATTCACATAACGAAGCACCTCCATCTGGTGAGAAGATAGCTGACGTTTATAATCGTTCTGCACGCTTTTATGAGGAACGTGTTGTGCCACACTTGCAACGCGGTGAAAATGTTTTGGTGGTGTGTCACCAGTATGTGCTAGAGCCTTTAGCACTTTATTTGAGTGATTTACCACCCACTGCTTATAAACATCTAAAACTCCCTAATGGTAAAGCTCTCAGCCGAGAAGAACTAGTCAAATTTCGCAATAAGGAATCTGGTGGGACTGCAGCTTTACGGAAAGAGATCAATGATCTCTCCATCATGTGGGCTATTTTGATTTACGCTGCGGCTTTTTTGCTAGGTACTTTAATTAGGGCGATTACTGCGTCTTCTGGAGGTATTCCCTCTGGCTTGTTTGTCGCGATCATTGTTGGTTGTCTAGCACTTTCAACCTTTTATACCTATCTAGATATTGACTTTGGAGCCAGTAAACGCAAAATAACTTCTACTGTCCAATATTTAGTCAACTTTTGGATGTTGGCTCGATGGGGAATTGGGTTACTGTTAATCTTTTCTGGACTGTTGTATAAAAGCCCAGAAGACCTATACAAAGTCGCATGGGTAATTTTTTGGATAGTTCCCCCAGCCTTAACTTCTCCAGTTTTATCTGTGCTTTGGGGCGGTAATCTTTATCCTGCAGCTATCTTGTCCAGGGTATTATCAATAATTGCGCCAATTGCCCTGATTGCCACATTATTTATTTCCAAGTTACCTATCAATATCAATAGTCTACAATTTTTCTTCTTTATTTTGTTTGCCGGGTTAGCAATACCGGGATTAATTGCCCAAGTATGGCGGAGTAAATCTCCTGTGGAATCTAACCACCACAGTAAGAATTGGAAATTTATTGGTGTGCTGGCGGTGGCTTTAATGGCTTTTACCAGTGGGTTTCAATTTACTCCATCAACTTTTATTGCTGATGTATTTTCTTCCACAGATGCAAACCGCTCTCTAGCTTGTTTGCAACAGTTGGCATTAGCAATACTCATTTTTGGTTTAATGCGGGGCTTGGCTGTATTAACTTCCATATTTTCTCGTCGTCATCTGAGTAAAGCCGAATCTCAAGATGCTTATATTCTGCTTGTCAATCCTAACTTTTTCCTTTGGGCTGCTCTTTTCAGTGGAGTTAGCACGACTGGCAATGCAGATGTTATCAAGTATACAATTTTTTGGGCAGCGTTAGGTTTTTTCTGTATTCCTGTGATTGAGCAAATTTTGTTCATGAACACATTTAGTAATGAATTATTAAGAGAAACCATGCGTGCCTCAAGAATGGCAATAGAAGATGTGAAAAAGCTATTTTTGAAATTGGATACAGATGGTAGTAAGACTCTTGATAAAGACGAAATTTTTGAGCTTTTAGGTCTGATAGAAGACCTCACAGTAGGCGAACGTAGCTCTGAAGATAACCGAAGATACATTACTAATTATCTGTTTAACATCCTTGACTCAGATAAAAATGGGACTGTCGATTTACAAGAATTTGAAGATTATATTTCCAGCTACGGGTTGGTTACTAACCTGAACATTCAACCGACTGCTGCAGTATCATCTGGAGTATAGGGTTACTATTTGATTTTTATACGTAGCCCAAATACCCAACTTCTTCAAGAAGTTGGGTATCTAAATTCAGGTTTCAACATAATGGAGCTTTAATTTTGATGTTTTTCTGCAAAAAAAATCTGTGTATGCTATCTATATATACAGCCGTAAGTAAATAGTCTTCTTAATCAAATATTAATCAATATAATATTATGTTAATGTTACTTTTCTCTGTCGGGGATAATTTATATGCTCTGGATAGCGCTCAGGTTGTCGAAGTTATTCCCAGAGTAATTCTGCGAAAATTACATCAAGTGCCTAACTATGTTGCTGGTTTATTGAACTATCGAGGTGCAATTGTACCTGTAATTGATTTATGCCAGTTAATTCAAAATCAGCCTAGTCGCTCATATTTAAGTACGCGAATTATTATGGTCAATTATATAGGACAAGATAACATCAACCGTTGGTTAGGTTTGATGGCAGAACGAGTAACAGAAACATTAAAAAAACCAGATATAGATTTAGTCGATACAGGAAATTTGTTAAATGAAGCTCCTTATTTAGGAGAAATGATTATGGATGAAAAGGGAATGATCCAACGGATTAGATTAGAATATTTATTGTTGGATTCACAGCATAATTACTTGTCACTACAAGGAGAATCCTCACACCAATGATCCAGGCAAAGATTGAATCCCTGTTGCAAGAAAAAATAGGTATAGCTGCTAGTATAATTGGCTCTAAAGAGATTACCAGAGTTGTAGAAAAGCGGAGATTAGCCTGTAAATTGCCTGATTTGCAATCATATCTCCAAAAACTACAAACATCACTCCAAGAACTAGAAGAACTAATTGAATTGGTGATAGTTCCAGAGACTTGGTTTTTTCGGGATGAGGAACCATTTAATTTTCTGGAGCATTACATCAAATCTGAGTGGTTATCAAGTAAGAACAAGTCAACTCTGCGTCTTTTGAGTATACCTTGTTCTTCTGGCGAAGAGTCTTATTCAATAGCTATGACTTTCCTGAATGCAGGTTTAACCCCCAATCAATTTGTGATAGATGCCGTTGATATTAGTAAAAAATCTTTAATTAAAGCAAGAGAAGCTGTTTACGGACGAAATTCCTTTCGCGGTAACAATCTAGAATTTCGATCCCGCTATTTTACTCAAATTGGAGATAAATACAAATTATGTGATTTTGTAAAAAATGCAGTTAATTTTATGCATGGCAATCTAGTATCTCCCTATTTTATGATTGACAAATTGCCTTATGATGTGATTTTTTGCCGCAATGTTTTGATTTATTTCGAGCAAGCAGCCAGAGAACAAAGCATGGTAAATTTAGAACGGTTATTGAAGAATCAAGGGCTGATATTTATGGGACATGCTGAAACAGGACAAATACCACTGTCTCGCTTTGAGTCTGTAAATTATTCTTTTGCTTTTGCTTATCGCCAAATAAATAATAACAGCAATAAATCTGAAAATATAGAGAAGTCATTAAATAATAATAATAATAATAATAATAATAATCAAGTAGCACCGATTAAACAAATCAGCTTACACAGAGAAATAAAACAAGAAGCAGAAAATGCTGAAAAAATATCTCTGAACAATATTAAGAATGAGCAAATTAAAAAATTAAATTTACTGCCAATAATCAATTTAGAAACTATCCGTAAATTAGCAGATAGTGGGCAATTAAGTGAAGCAGCTACACTGTGCGAAACCTATCTGAAACAGAATTCAACCAATGTTGAAGCTTATGTTTTACGAGGGCAAATTTATCAGGCTCAGGGTAGGGAAAAAGAAGCAGAACAATGCTTTCAAAAAGCAATTTATCTGGAACCTAATGACTATAATGCACTCATGCACCTAGCTCTACTTACGGAAAATCGTGGGGATATTGCTAAAGCAGCAGTTTTAAGACAGCGAATTCAACGATCGCAAAATTTTTTAGATAAATAAATAGATAATTAACTAGGTTATTTTATATCAAAAATGAGGTAAAAATTAGAATGTTTGAAAATTGGAAATTAAGAGATCGCATATTATTAGGTTATGCAGTTCCTGTGATATTATTTTTCGGATTTAGCGTGATAGTTAATATAAATTCTAGGGAGACTATTGATACGTTTAGTAAAGCCAATAAATTACAGTCTATATTGCTAGAAACTGATGATATGATTTTGAGAATTTCGCTGATGGCTAGGCAAGTGCGTGGCTATCTTTTGGTTGGTAATGCTGAGAATGCTTTAGAAGCTTTTAATAAAGAAAAAAGTAAATTTCAGGAAGATGCCAACCGTGCCGAAAATTTAATCAAAAGCCAAAATGCAGATGAGCAGCTACAAAAATTGAGAAGAACGTTGGAATTGGCATCCCAATTTGATGAATTGAGCAAGAAAACTTTCCGCACGGTAGATGAGGGGAAGCAAAAAGAGGCTATAGCTTTATACTTACCAGAATCTAAAATAATTCTTGGTGAATTGGACAAATTGAATACAGAACTTAATAACTTAACACTAGAGGAGTTGAAAAAAAATACAGACACCACAAAAAATACTCTTAATTTCATCAGTTTAACATCTGTAATCCTGCCACTTATAGCTTTAGCGATCGCTTTCACAGTCGCATATATAATTACACAGCAAATAGCGGGAAAAATTGGTGTAATTGCCACAGTAGCAGAAAAGATATCTACTGGGGATCTCACCTGTCAAATTCCAGCCATAGAAGTTGACGATGAAATCGGAAAATTGCAGAAGTCCTTCCATGTAATGAATCAGAGCCTTAACTCGCTAATTCGCCAAGTACAGATATCCGGGATTCAAATCACCACCTCGACGACTCAAATAGCCGCATCAGGAAAGGAACTAGAAGCAACGATGACAGAACAAGTGGCTTCCACAAATGAAGTCGCAGCTACAGCCAGAGAAATTGCAGCCACCTCCTCACAACTAGTCAAGACAATGGATGAAGTGGAGGATAAATCTCAAGCGACAGCCCAAGCCGCAGGTGTGAGTCAACAAGAGTTAATTCACATGGAAAAATCGATGCTACAGTTGGCAGGTGCGACGATAATTATCTCAACTAAACTGGGAGTAATTAACGAAAAAGCTAATAATATTAATAGGATAGTTACCACGATTACCAAAGTAGCAGATCAAACAAATTTACTGTCATTAAACGCAGCAATTGAAGCAGAAAAAGCCGGAGAATATGGTACAGGTTTTGCGGTGGTAGCCAGAGAAATTCGTCGCCTAGCAGATCAAACAGCAGTGGCTACTCTGGATATTGAAAACATGGTGAAAGAGATGCAAACAGCAGTATCAACCGGGGTGATGGAAATGGATAAATTCTCCAAAGAAGTAGAACAAGGAGTGGATGATGTGCGAAATATCGGCACAAAATTGGAATTAATTATTCAGCAAGTGCAAACCCTCACGCCCCGCTTTCAAGATGTGAGTAATAGTGTGGAAGGACAATCTCAGGGAGCAGTGCAAATTAGTCAGGCGATGGTGCAATTGAGTGAAACTTCCTCACAAACTGCGGAGTCTTTGGTACAGGTTAACGGTGCAATTAGTCAATTGAATAGTGCTGCACAAGCTCTACGTCAGGAAATCTCTCGTTTTAGAGTAGGTAGTAATTAAAGGAAGAGCCTAAGTAAGTCGGTGCTAACCCTGCGTTACTACGCCCCTAATAGAGAGTTTGCTTGTTTCTCAGTTTCTAGAGAAAAAATTACAAATTTCAATTCATGTCAAGACTGTATCTGCCTATAAATGTATTTTTAACGTATATCTCAGGAGAAATATTGAATGCTTGCTAATTGGAAATTAAGAGATCGCATACTATTAGGTTGTGCAGTTCCTTTGATGTTATTCGGGGGATTTAGCGCCATAGTTAATATAAATTCTAGGGAAACTATCGATACTTTTAATAAAGTTAATAAAGGACAGCTTATTCTGGTAGAAAATGATGATATGATTTTGAGAATTTCGCTGATGGCTAGGCAAGTGCGTGGCTATCTTTTGGTTGGTAATTCTGAGAATGCTTTAGAATCTTTTAATAAAGAAAAAAGTAGATTTCAGGAAGCTGCTAACCGCGCCGAAAATTTAATCAAAAGCCAAAATGCAGATGAACAGCTACAAAAATTGAGAAGAAAGCTGGAATTGGCATCCCAATTTGATGAATTGAGCAAGAAAACATTCCGCACCGTAGATGAGGGGAAGCAAAAGGAGGCTGTAGCTTTATACCTACCAGAATCTAAAAGAATTCTTGGTGAGTTGGACAAATTGAATATAGAAATTAATACCTTAATACTAGCGGAGTTGAAAAAAAATACAGATACGACAAAAAATAATCTGAACTTCATCAGTTTGACATCTGTAATTCTGCCACTTATAGCTTTAGCGATCGCTCTGACAGTGGTATATATAATTACACAGCAAATCGCGGGAAAAATTGGTGTAATTGCCACAGTAGCAGAAAAGATATCTACTGGGGATCTCACCTGTCAAATTCCAGCCATAGAAGTTGACGATGAAATCGGAAAATTGCAGAAGTCCTTCCATGTAATGAATCAGAGCCTAAATTCGCTAATTCGCCAAATACAGACATCGGGGATTCAAATCACCACCTCGACGACTCAAATAGCCGCATCAGGAAAGCAACTAGAAGCAACGATGACAGAACAAGTGGCTTCCACAAATGAAGTCGCAGCTACAGCCAGAGAAATTGCAGCCACCTCCTCACAACTAGTCAAGACAATGGATGAAGTGGAGGATAAATCTCAAGTGACAGCCCAAGCCGCAGGTGTGAGTCAACAAGAGTTAATTCACATGGAAAAATCGATGCTACAGTTGGCAGGTGCGACGACAAGTATCTCAACTAAACTGGGAGTAATTAGCGAAAAAGCTAATAATATTAATAGTATTGTCACCACGATTACCAAAGTAGCAGATCAAACAAATTTACTGTCATTAAACGCAGCAATTGAAGCAGAAAAAGCCGGAGAATATGGTACAGGTTTTGCGGTGGTAGCCAGAGAAATTCGTCGCCTAGCAGATCAAACAGCAGTGGCTACCCTGGATATTGAAAACAT
>CAVYXS010000117.1:0-47822 GCA_963772205.1 uncultured cyanobacterium | reverse complement strand
TTAATTGCCTAGAATGAAACATAGAATTTCAGCAAAAAAGTAAGATTCAATGAACACATTAAAAGCAAGATTCATAGTAGATGAAAAACGACATCGTCAGAGGAAGTTCTATGATGAGTTTACAAGAAATTATTAATTCTATTGAAAGTTTGCCCACAGAAAATCGAGAGTATTTATTTGAATTTCTTCGCCAGCAACGAATTGAAAATCGGCGGGTGGAAATTTTGGCTAATTTTCAGGAAGTAAAGCAGGCTTTTAAAGATGGAACAGCTCATAGGGGAAGCGTTGATGATTTGATCGCTGATTTACTAGGAGATGATGATGGAAGTTGTCTGGAGTAGTGGATTTAAGCGGTCTTTTAGAAAAATCACCAAGAAAAACCCGCAATTAAAAAATCAAATTGTTAACGTATTAAGGCTTTTGGCAGATGATCCATTTACACCATCGTTAAAGTCTCACAAATTAACAGGAGATTTAGCGGGGTTGTGGTCTTGTTCTGTTGCTTATGATTGTAGAATTATCTTTAATTTCTCTGAGCATGAAAAATTGTTAGAAATGGTTATTTTATTGATTGATATTGGCAGCCATGATGAAGTTTATTAAATGGTAAAATAAATGATAGGACTTACGTACGGACTAGGATTTTACGTCATTAAGTATCGTTCGAGAAGCCGTTCCCGGAGTGTCCCGTAGGGAAGGGGGGCGCGACGTAATCGCAAAGGCTGATTTTTCGTCACAAATGCGTAAGTCCTAATAGTTTCGGTGAGAGTTTAAATATTTTCGAGATTAATTCTCATGTCCATCACATCTCATTTAATGCTTTAATAAATATTATATTAGATGCCAAACCTACTGTTTCTGCTGGCTTATCTCTTCATTCACAATCGATTTAAAATATAAAAAACATCTTGAAGCAAGGTGACTCAAAAAACCGTGAATCAAAATGGGGTAATGCCAAAAAGCACTGAACCCAATTATTACACCCTGCTAGAACTGCATCCTGGAGCATCGGTAATCGACATCCGTCGTGCTTATCGAGAACTGAGCAAACGCTATCATCCAGATACTACAGAATTACCAGCGGCTCTGGCTACTACTAAATTTCAGCTTCTGAACGAAGCCTACGCCACCCTGAGCAATCCAGAACGGCGGTTAAACTACGACCTGAAAATCGGCTATTCGCGCTTTGGAGTGATTCAAGCGCCTTCCGATTTGAATCATCCTGTGGTCATATCCTTATGATTGGTCAAAATCAGCTTACCTCGACGCCAGCGATCGCCCCCTGTCAACTGGCGAAATTTTTGCTTTATTTATTCTGGGGTTGACGTTTTTGGGTTGTCTCTTGTTAGCGATCGCCATTGGCTTAACTCGTGGTGATGCTGCTTTCAAAACACAAATATTACCAGTAAATCCTTCAGTACCACACCAAATTAACCATCTTTCCCAAGAAAATAATCTTTGGGGAAATAAACATTATTTTTGTTAATTTTGAATTTTGAGTCTTTAATTACTTATGGCTTTTGTCTCTCCTGATACTCCTCTATATAACCATACACTGCCACAAATTGAGCAGTGGCTAAAAGACCAAGGCTGTCAACAAGATGAAGGACAATTACATTGCTGGCGTGTACAGCGTCCTCGTTGGCAAGCCGAAGTATTACTCGATGTTGAGCAAATTGTCGTGCGATATATCGAAGCTGGGGAAAATCGGCAAGATATCCAACGCTCGTTTAAGTATTCTCTCAGTCGGGAAGATATTGAACAAGCAGTTTTTGCCGGACCCTAGAAGAGCATGGGGAGATGGGGACATGGGGTGAATGAGGGGGATGAGGATGTATAATAATCATTTTTCACTACTGCCTTATCTCCCTTATCTCCCTTATCTCCCTTATCTCCCTTATCTACCCCACTCCCCCACTCCCTACACTGTGCCAAACCTCCTCTCCCGCTGCTGGTAGGCACATAAGGCGCGGTGAAATTCAGTGCGGTCAAAATCTGGCCATAGAGCATCGGTGATATAAATTTCTCCATAAGCCATTTGCCAAAGCAAGAAATTTGAGAGGCGCATTTCTCCACTAGTACGAATTAACAAATCAGGATCAGCAATTCCTGCTGTGTAGAGATGGCGTTCAAATACCGCTTCATCAATTTCATCAGGTTGTAACAAACCCTCTTGGACTTTTTGGGCGATCGCTCGACAAGCTTGTAAAATTTCTTGTCGTCCACCATAATTTGTCGCGACTGTAAACCGGATAGCCCGATTATTGCGAGTTTCTGCCATTGAGCGGGAAATCTCCTCTTGGAGCGATCGCGGTAAAGCATTCAAATTGCCCACAAACTGAATTTGAACGTTTTCTTCCACCATTTCCCGCAGTTCTTGGCGCAAAATTCGTTGAAACAGAGTCATCAAAAAATCAACTTCTTCCTGGGGTCGTTTCCAGTTTTCTGTTGAAAAAGCATAAGCCGTCAGTGCTTGAATTCCCCAATCCTTGCAACAGTGGAGCAAATCCTTTAGGGCGTCTACACCAGCTTTGTGACCCATAAACCGGGGTAGACCTTGACGCTTTGCCCATCGACCATTGCCATCCATAATCACTGCAACGTGTTTGGGTAGTAGTTCTCGTTTTAAGCTAGGAGGCAAATCTTGGAGTTCAGTTTGTTGTGCTGTCATTTTTTATCCCGAGAAGCGGCCGATGGTAATCGGAGTAAACGTGAAACCAGTGCTAGTGTCTTGTTACCAAGCTGACGACCTAAACTTAATAAACCAGGAGCTACAGCTTCCCGATCTACAGTTGGGGATAATCGAGTCTCTAAAGACTCTTTCAGTGTCTTAATCGTCAGTGGTCTATTGAGGATTCCTCGTTCCGCTAAGGAAATAGAACCCGTTTCTTCTGATACAACGACACAAATGCAATTTTCGACCCGCTCAGTAATTCCCATCGCCGCCCGATGGCGTGTACCCAACTGGCGTGAGGCTGTGCGTCCCGAAAGTGGTAAAATTATACCTGATGCTACAATCCGTGAACCACGTATTAAGGTCGCTCCATCATGTAACAAAGTTTTCGGCTGAAAAATTGTTTGTATCAGTTCCTTAGAAACCTCAGCATTCAATTTTACTCCTGGTACAGAAAAATCACGCTCATCAATGGGGCCTGTGGTTTCTAAAATCAGCAAAGCTCCAATCCGGTTTTTCGACAGTTCTTTAACTGCTTCGACAATTTCGTCAATTACACTATCGGATTTTGGGACTGCAAGATTGGATGGTTGAAATAACTGGCGGAATTCGCCACGCCCCAATTGTTCCAAAAATCGCCGAAATTCTGACTGGAGAGCAACAGCCATTGCCACAGCACAGCCAATAACCAACTTTTCCAGTACAAAATTTAACAATTGTAGCCCCAATCTGCTACTCATTGCTGAGGCCAACATCAAAATAATAAATCCGCGCACCATCCATAGTGTCCGGCGCTCACTAATAATAACTAGTATCATATACGTCAGCGCCATAACTAACATAATATCCAGAGTCCCAAGCAGCAAGGACTGCGACCATCCCAGGTTTGTCAGCCATTGCTTCCACCAATCTCTCATGACATCTGGATTCTAATAGTCATTCGTCAGTTGTCAGTTGTCAGTTGCTGGTAGTCAGTTGTCATTGTTTTAACTACTGACTACTAACCATTGACTACTGACTATTTAAGTCTTTCTGGTAGGCAATCTTGTCGAATCAAATCTTGATAATTTTCGCGCCGTAAAATCAAGTTTGCTTCGCCATTAGCTACTAAAACTGCTGCCGGTCGGGGTAAGCGGTTGTAGTTAGATGCCATACTGTAATTGTACGCACCAGTTCCCATCACTACCAGAATATCCCCTGATTCAGTCTTTGGTAGCTGGGCATTTTTGATTAAAATATCCCCTGATTCACAATGTTTACCAGCAATTGTGACAGTTTCTGTGAGGGGAGCAGATATTTTATTGGCAATTACTGCTCGGTAAACTGACTGGTAAGTAATTGGGCGCGGATTATCCGACATTCCCCCATCAACTGCCACGTAGGTGCGAATTTCTGGAATCACTTTGGTTGAACCAATAGTATAAGCAGTGACGCAAGCTGTGGCAATCAGCGATCGCCCCGGTTCCGATAATAATTTTGGCAAAGGCAGATTTTCGGCTGCACAAGCAGATTGAACCACTTCACAAATCGCCTTCACCCACTCTTGAATGCTGGGGGGATCGTCAGATTCTATATACTTAATCCCTAAACCACCACCTACATTTAATTCGGTAACATTTAAACCGTAATTCCGGCTCTTCCGTAACCACTGCACCATCACAGCTGCTAAATCTTGATGGGGTTGGCGTTCAAAAATTTGGGAACCAATATGAGCATGTAGCCCAACACAGTTAAGGCTAGATTGCTGACTGACAAAGCTAAAAACTTCATCCAAATCATTGGGATCAAAGCCAAATTTACTATCTAAATGTCCTGTGCGAATGTATTCATGAGTGTGACACTCGATACCCGGCGTTAGCCGCAGCATGATGCGGATGGGGTGCTGGGTTGCTGGGGTGCTGGGCTGAGAATTTTCCCCTATCTCCACCAGGTTCTTTAACTCATACCAGTTATCGACCACAATGGTGACACCAGAGTCAATAGCTAAAACTAGTTCTTCACGAGATTTATTATTGCCGTGGAGGTAGATTTTATCAGGATTGACACCCGCAGTCAGGGCGGTGTAGAGTTCGCCCCCAGAGACGACATCAATTCCTAACCCTGCTGATGCGGCGATCGCGCAAACTGCTAAACAATTCCACGCCTTTGAGGCATATAATACCTGTGATTCACCTGGATAATATTGCCTGAAAGCATCCCGATATTGCTCACAAGCCGAACGCAGGGTTTCTTCATCTAAAATATACAAAGGTGAGCCAAACTGTTCAACTAGGGTTTTGACATCACATCCACCAATTTCCAGAAATCCATGACTATTTACTTTCGCACTCAAAGGTAAAAGTTCCTGGTTGGGCGAAATATTCTCGTTTTCAGTGCGCCTTTGAGGTAAATACTGACTACCAGTCACATGAACCCCAGCGGGGTAAGTCGATACCATAAATATAAAAGTTGTCCTTGCTTAAATTATGAGTGTGAGTATATCTTCCGTTTATCAGTTTACAAATGCTTTGTAATCTTATCCAATACTTGTGATCTCATTAAACTTAGAATTACAATCACTGACATCAGAGCATCTGAGTGCATTGCTGGAACTGGATCAAGTTTGTTTTGGCGGTATGTGGTCTCAAGACGCCTACCAACGAGAATTAGACAGTCCTAACAGTGATTTACTTGGTTTATTATCCCCCGTCCCTGAACCGAAGCTCCTGGCAATGGGTTGTTTTTGGTCGATTTTAGAAGAAGCCCACATTACCATTTTGGCGGTTCATCCCCAATATCACCGTCAAGGTTTAGGGCAAGCTTTACTATATGCCCTCCTGAAGACAGCAAGCGATCGCGGCTTGGAACGAGCTACCCTCGAAGTCCGAGCTTCTAACTTGGCGGCTATATCTTTATATCAAAAATTTGGCTTCAAAACAGCTGGGACGCCGACCCCGCTACTACAAAGATAACAACGAAGACGCCCTGATTCTTTGGCTCTCTGGTTTGCAACAGCCCCAATTTTCAGCGACTTTGCGCCAGTGGGATACCATAAAAGCCGATAGGCAATAGACACTGCTAACGCTACGAAGCGCGTAAATCCAAAATCCAAAATCCTCAAGCCCCGTACCCTTGTTCGTGGAGTCAATCCAAAATCCAAAATCCAAAATCCAAAATCGGTTGACCATCTTTATGAAAAAAATATATATTTTCCCATACCATTTATTATGAGAATTAGTTATTTATAAACATTTTTTAATTTAAAAAAAATATATAGACCTCAAAAAGTTGACTTTCCCAAGTAAAAATGATATATATCAATGTTTGGAAGTAGTTATAAAAAAATTCAATTCCAGGGCTTTTTTGTGGGTAGTCGATCCCAAAAACCCTAGAAAATTGAAGCTTCTCAGTACAAAAACGATACAAAAGTAATAAATAGTTAAGCATGACGCCATTAACTACGTGATACTGCGTGGATGTCTTGATTTTTTGATACAAGCGTCCATTATCCTAGCCTGTGCTAAAATCAGCATACCGGCACGACGCAGGTGATGGGAAAAATGCCATGTTTGAACGCTTCACAGAAAAAGCCATTAAGGTAATCATGCTGGCCCAAGAAGAGGCCCGCCGTTTAGGCCACAATTTCGTCGGCACTGAACAGATCCTCCTGGGTCTGATTGGTGAAGGGACGGGAGTTGCGGCCAAGGTGCTGAAATCAATGGGTGTCAATCTCAAAGACGCCCGAATTGAAGTAGAGAAAATCATAGGCCGGGGTTCGGGCTTTGTTGCCGTGGAAATTCCGTTTACGCCACGGGCAAAGCGAGTTCTGGAACTATCCTTAGAAGAAGCGCGCCAATTAGGCCATAACTACATTGGTACCGAGCATCTGCTTGTTGGGCCTGATCCGCGAAGGGGAAGGTGTAGCAGCCAGAGTGCTAGAAAACCTTGGCGTGGATCTATCTAAGGTAAGAACCCAAGTCATTCGGATGCTGGGAGAAACAGCTGAAGTTTCTTCGCGTGGGCACTCAGGGTCGCACCAAAACTCCAACCTTGGATGAATTTGGCTCAAACCTGACCCAAATGGCAACGGATAACAAACTCGATCCTGTGGTGGGACGCGCATAAAGAAATCGAGCGAGTAATTCAAATATTGGGTCGCCGGACGAAAAATAACCCAGTGCTAATTGGCGAACCAGGGGTTGGTAAAACAGCGATCGCCGAAGGTTTAGCGACACGCATAGCCAACAAAGATGTCCCCGACATCCTGGAAGATAAGCGCGTAGTCACTCTGGATATTGGCTTGCTGGTAGCAGGCACCAAGTACCGGGGTGAATTTGAAGAACGTCTCAAGAAAATCATGGACGAAATCCGCTCTGCGGGTAACGTGATTCTCGTGATTGACGAAGTACACACCCTGATTGGTGCTGGTGCGGCTGAAGGTGCGATCGATGCAGCAAACATCCTCAAGCCAGCATTGGCGAGAGGCGAATTGCAATGTATTGGCGCGACAACCCTGGATGAATACCGCAAGCACATCGAACGGGATGCAGCTTTAGAGCGACGCTTCCAGCCAGTCATGGTAGGTGAACCCTCAGTTGACGAAACAATTGAGATTTTACATGGGCTGCGTGAGCGCTACGAGCAACACCACAAGCTAAAAATCTCCGATGAAGCATTGGTGGCAGCGGCAAAATTATCTGACCGTTATATTAGCGATCGCTATCTTCCAGATAAAGCTATCGACTTAATCGACGAAGCAGGTTCTCGCGTGCGCTTGATTAACTCCCAACTACCACCAGCAGCCAAAGAGTTAGACAAAGAACTGCGCCAAATCTTAAAAGAAAAAGATGACGCCGTTCGTTCCCAAGACTTTGACAGAGCCGGGGAACTGCGCGATCGCGAAATGGAAATCAAAGCCGAAATTCGGGCGATCGCTCAAAGCAAGTCTAACGCTACTGGTAACGAAGGTCTAGAACCTGTGGTTACAGAAGAGGATATTGCTCACATCGTCGCTTCCTGGACTGGGGTACCTGTGAATAAGCTGACGGAATCGGAATCCGAGAAGCTGTTGCACATGGAAGACACCTTACACCAGCGTCTCATAGGTCAAGAAGACGCTGTGAAGGCAGTTTCCCGCGCCATTCGTCGCGCCCGTGTCGGCTTGAAAAATCCCAACCGACCTATTGCTAGCTTTGTCTTCTCAGGTCCGACTGGCGTTGGTAAAACTGAATTGGCGAAATCCTTGGCTTCTTACTTCTTCGGTTCGGAAGAAGCAATGATTCGCTTGGATATGTCGGAATACATGGAGCGCCACACCGTCAGCAAACTGATTGGTTCGCCTCCTGGATATGTTGGTTATAACGAAGGTGGTCAGTTGACCGAAGCCGTGCGGCGGCGTCCTTACACCGTGGTGCTATTCGACGAAATCGAAAAAGCTCACCCCGATGTTTTCAACATGCTGCTGCAAATTTTAGAAGACGGTCGGTTAACAGATGCCAAAGGTCGCACGGTGGACTTTAAGAACACCTTGCTGATTTTAACATCCAACATCGGTTCTAAGGTAATTGAAAAAGGTGGCGGCGGTATCGGCTTTGAGTTTGGCGAAGATCAAAGCGAATCGCAGTACAACCGGATTAAAACCTTGGTGAACGAAGAGCTGAAGCAATACTTCCGTCCAGAGTTCCTCAACCGTCTAGATGAAATTATCGTCTTCCGTCAGTTGAGCAAGGTCGAAGTTACCCAAATTGCCGAAATCATGCTCAAAGAAGTGTTTGGTCGCCTAACAGAAAAAGGTATCACCTTAGAAGTCAGCGATCGCTTCAAGGAGCGCTTGATAACTGAAGGTTATAGCCCCAGTTACGGTGCAAGACCCTTACGTCGGGCGATTATGCGCTTGTTAGAAGATAGCCTAGCAGAAGAAATTTTGTCTGGTCGCATTAAGGATGGCGATATCGCCTTTGTTGATGTCGATGAAACCGGCACTGTAAATGTAACTTCTCAACAGCGACGGGAATTATTACCTCAAGGGATTGAGTAAGATTTAAGATTTACCATTTGGGGTTAAATCTCAAATAACAATTAATTATAAAGCGGTAGAGGATAAATTTCTCTGCCGCTTTTGTTTTTTTGTCAGTTATGGCTAGGCTGTTGATGTGGGAGCATCCCAAATGTGTAAATTTATTTTTTTGTAGTGAACAATATTACCACTGACTAAATCTTTTGCTTCGGTCTTGTTGTACTTATGATTATTGCATCCTTGACAAGACAGCGCCAAGTTATCCAGATTAGTTTTTCCACCTTGACTTCTGGCTATAATATGTTCCACTGAAAATGCTTGAATTGCAAAACGTGCTTGACTTCGACAATACTCACAGCATCCCTTGGCGCGTTCGGCTACTGCTTTTTTCTGTTGCGCTGTGACTCGATTCTCAGACATATATTTGCGTCTGAATGCCTAAATTTTCCATCAATACAGTTAGCGAAATCCTACGCATACGCGCTAAATCTGCCAAATATTCAATACGTTGTGCTTGCAATTGTTCTATCTGTTCAGTCAAGTCTAATAATTCTTTATGTTCTTCAGTTGTCAGAGTTTCAGATTCTCTTTTAGCGATTAATTCGGCATAATATTTTTGAGTATCTGAAGGAACTCCTTGATTAATTTTTAGTAATAATTCAGCTTCGATTTGCGGTAAACTAGAAGCCTTTCTTTGCGCTTGGAGTGCGATTACCTGAGATACAAATCGCTCTAAATCCTCCTGGCTCAACTGCTCAACAGCCTTTAGCAATTCTTCTGAAGACAGTTGTACTTCAACTTTTACTGTTGACATTTTTTGTAACTCGTCAGCTAGTCTAGAGATATTATAGCGATTATCGGTTGAGTCCAATACACTCGCAAGGGCACGGCAGTGCCGTGCCCCTACACCCGACGATATAATTTTGTATTGCATCCAACTGAGAACCGCTATATATCAACCAACCCATAATGCTGAATGTTGACAGCATTGGGTTGAGCAACCGCGAAACTCAGCAAATCCGAGCCAAAAATGCTAACAATTGCTACCTTTGCCTACGGAACGCCTTGGCGCAGCCTCTGTCTACGATATGTTCCGCGTTCGTAGAGAAGAGCGAACAACTTCAAAGCGTCGGCGCTACCCACTCCATAAGCTGACACAACCGCATTGCTAGAGGATTTAGTATTAAAATGAGTACACAGATTTAAAAAGGAGCAAGGGCGTGGAAGCCATACTTTTAAGCCGCGAAGAAGTAGCCAAACGTGCCAAAGAACTTTATGAAAATGGCATTCGTCAACAAGTAGAAACAGAAGAAAACATCGGTAAAATGGTGATTATCGATATAGAAACAGGTGAATACGCAGTTGATAAAATAGGCATCGAATCAGCTAGATATTTACGCAATAAACGCCCATTGGCTCGACTTTTTGGCATTCGCATAGGCTATAAAGTTGCGGCTTCTTTTAGTGGTGAAATGGAGCGTGATTCCGAGTAGATATATAGCGTTTCCCGCCCTAGTTAGCTACACTCGTAGGGGCACGGCAATGCCCATAGGTGTCAACTTAAGTCACAGATGGCTTATTACAAGGCCTACCTACCCGCCAAGGAATTCATTCCTTGGCTCATAGCTTAAGTCTACTGAAGTAGACTCAAGATTTGGGGGGGGTATTTAGTCATCTTTAGATGACTTTTGCTATGAGACTGGGAATTCATTCCCAGTCGGGACATGGATTTCGCGTTAAGTTGACACCTATGGGCATTGCCGTGCCCCTACACATCGCGATATTATATTGTACCGAATCTGAATGGGAAGCCCTATACCAGTACATGAAGCTGTTATGATCTGGAATGGCGAAGAACGGGAAGTTGATGTACTGGCGACAGGAAAACGGCCTTTGCTATGCACGGCTTTACTTGATGAGCATAAACTGGTAATACAGTTTACCGAGGGCGGTTTAGTCACAATTGATGCGTTATAAGTAGTTCAACAACAATCAATATAGAGCAGTGAAGGTCGGGAATAGGGCATAGGGCATAGGGCATAGGAAAATATAGTTACATTTAATTTATGTCCGTTACCCAATTGCAATCCTCGTTTCATTGGGGCTAATTATCAGAGAAATCACTGTTGTTTCCGAGGATTAAACCTGTATAAGCTTGTATGAGATATTTCTAAGTGAATTAATAAAGCTCAGGTAAAATAAGGGTTTTATTAGCAATACATCTTAGGGATAAATCATGATTTTATACATAAATCTCTTCTAATCATCAATGGGAAAAGCAATTGGGATTGATCTGGGAACCACTAATTCTGTGGCTGCTTTTAAGTTGGCTGGTGTAGAAGTGGTTACAGCTAACGACAACACACCTCCAGATAGGAAACTAACGCGATCGCTCGTTGCTTGCGAGCAAGATAAATTGTTGGTAGGAGATAAAGCGTACAACCAACTACGGGCTGATCCTGAGAATGTAATTATTTCTATCAAACGCTTGATGGGTAGAGGGTTTGCTGATTCAGCAGTGGAAAAACAAAAGTCGGAAGTTGGCTATAAAATTACCCAACCGAGTCAGGGAACAGATAACGGTATTGCGGTTTGGTTAGGAGGGAAAGAATACGAACCAGAAGATATTTCGGCTGAGATTCTCAAAAAAGTGGTGCGAAATGCTCAAGCTTATCGCCAGGGAATCGGCCAAAGCAGCGAAGTTATCGACCAAGCTGTAATTACTGTTCCTGCCTACTTCAATGATAAACAGCGTCATGCTACCCGCATAGCTGCACGCAGAGCCGGAATAACCCCTTTAGAACTGCTATCAGAACCTACAGCCGCCGCTATCTCTTATGGTTTTTCTCCCGATAGCGATGATGTGAAAACGATTTTAGTGTATGACTTTGGCGGTGGTACATTTGATGCTTCTTTAATTACAGCAGCAGGAACTTCATTTATTGAACAGGGAAAAGCCGGGGACTTGTGGCTAGGAGGGGATGATATTGACTCTCACATAATTAAGTTTGTTAAAAAACAAGTCGCCCAACAAGAAAAAATTGCCGATATTGATGGCTTGATTGCCAAAATGCCTCACTATCAACGGGTGCGATTTAACGCCGAACTGAAAATAGCAGTAGAACGGGCAAAAGTAGAATTAAGCAGTGCTACAGTTGCGCGGATTGATCCTGCTACTCCATTACTAGATGAATTGGGAATTGGTATCCCCATTGAGGTAAACATTACCCGCGAACAGTTTGAGGGAATGATTACGGATTTGGTAGATCGTTCAATTCAAATTTGCCGTCAAGCACTAAATTATGCTGAATATCATTTAGAAATGGTGGATGTGGTGCTTTTAGTAGGCGGTTCTTCGCAAATTCCCTTAGTACAAAGCAAAGTTAAAGCAGCTTTTGGTGCTAGTAAAGTAGTAGTGCATCCCCGCCCAATGTATGCGGTGGCGGAGGGTGCAGCAATTGTAGCTGCTGGATTAACAGACAAAGTGACAACAGTCTCTCGTGATTACTTTATTCAATTAGTGGATGGGCAAGAAAAAGTTATTAGCCAAGGTGAAATTTTACCAGTCAGAACATCCCACACCTTTAAAACAGTAGCTGAAGGACAACGCCTAATTCACTTTCAATTTTTTAACCCTGATGATGTCAGACAAGAATTAGATAGGGGCAAACATGATGAAAGTATTGGGGAGATTTGGTTAGGCTTAGAACAAAAGTACCCAGCCGGAACAGAAATTCTGGTGAATTTGGAACTGGATGAAAATAACAGTTCTTTGCAAATGCGAGCGACTTTAAAAAATGACCCTTCTGTGAGTGTTAGTTGTACTTTTTCGCGAGGTCGTCCTGACGAGAAAATATATAAAGAATTAGAAGACGCGATCGCAGAAATCAACAATCAAGGTTTGACTAAAATCGGTGTAGAAGAAGCATTGAAATTAGCAGTCCCAGTAGTCAAATCAGCTAATGAAATTATCGACCCAAAAACGGGGGAGCAACGCATTGATCATCAGGCTAGTGCTAGTCATGCTCTGAAAAATTTCAAAGTTTCTATGTCTAGCGAACGACTAGAAGCGGAATCTCTAATTAATGAATGCGATCGCGTGGTTAAACTTTGCGGCTCTATCATTCCGCAACCGCAGCAGGAACGATTGCAAAAACTGAGGCAAGAATTGCAATTTGCTATTGACACAAATGACATTTCTCGGATGCAGTCTCAGAGCGAAGATGCAAGACGAGAACTCCGCAATCTACCTGATGAGGTACAACTAATTCAACTTAGTATTTTAGCCATCCAGCAAGCCCATGCAATTGCACCTACTCAAGCAAATGCAATGTCTGACAAGCTCTCTCGTATGCTTGGCGCTATCGAAAGAGGTGACGGACGCGAAGCGGATCGTTTGTGGGGTGAACTGCAACCAGATGTGAAGCATTGGCTCAATCAAGACTTGCCCAGTAATATGATTGTCACCGGACTGAAGCGATGAATATTAAGCTAAACTGTCCTGTGTGTGGGTATCAAGAAATAGAGGGCAAAAGTTGCCCTAACTGTGATACCGACCTTTCCCTAATTTGGATGCTTCAAGAATTACCACAGGCTCAAACTCCAGTTTCACAATTGAAAGTTACTGGATGGCAATTAGCTATTGCTTTGTTGATACTCATCATCGGGATAAGTTTGGGATCTTTTAGCAGCTTGCTATTCTTGCAACCCCAGTTAAATACATTAACTGTCTCTTCGCCAAATCCAGTTGCACTGAGTACAGCAAGTCCAAAACCTCCGGCAAATATCCCAATTACACCCACCAAACCTGCAAAACCGACTACCTATATTGTCAAGTCTGGTGATTACTTGAGTGCGATCGCTGAGAAATTTTGTGGGAAGGGCGCCTCTTGGCAAGTCATGGTGAAGACTAACCCCCAACTCAAAGGACGGGAAGACTATATAGACATAGGGGAGGTGTTAAAAATTCCCACCTGCAAGGAGAAACTTTAATGAGTATCCTAGACAGTTTTAACGCCTTTAGTAAAACTTTACTGGGCATAGGAATTATTGATGCTTGGGAGCAAGCAGCACAAACTAAGGTAGCCAGCCAAAAATCAGCACAACTAGCCCAAAATAAGCATCTGCGGGAAGCAATCACGATTGCAGAAAAAGCCCTGGCTATTTGGTCACAAAAACCTGGTTTTTGGGAGCGGTTGATTTGTCAATTACTCTTGGGTAAGATTTTAGACGAAATAAAGCAGCAATTACAGCAGTGGCGTAGGCAAATAGCAGAAGCCAACAAGCTGGCGGCTAAGGCTAAAACCCTTGTCCAACAGGATACTGGCGACCCTTTACAAACACAAGCCCTCTCCAGTGCGATCGCTCTTTATGAACGCTGTAGCCAAATTATCCAGGATGAACGGCTATCGCAGTTAATCAAGCAATATCAACAGGAATTGCAACGGCGACAACAGTTTCAAGTATTGGTAAAACAGGCTGATTCCCACGCAGAACAGGGGTTTTTCAAAAATGCGATCGCAGCTTACCGTGAAGCTGAAAAACTGTACTCCACTGAGACTTTAAGACAAGCCATATCTACTGCTCAAGTCAAAGTCAAAGCAGAAGAAATTTATGATGCTACCCTAAAAAGGGCAAAGCAAGCTCAGAGCGAAGGAAAATTACGAAGTGCGATCGCTCTTTTAGAAAATGCCCTCGCTAATTTTACCCGTGCCGATGGACTAGATTTATTACAATCTATACAACGCACAATTAAAGGAAAAGAGTTGTTTCGTCAAGGGTTAGCAGCCGAGAAAGCCGGATATCTTCCAGCATCTGCATCTTTGTATGAAAATGCTAAATTTTTCTTGCCAAATATCACTGACTGTCAAATCAGGTTAGGAATTGTGGCAATTAAAAATCAAGACTGGACAACAGCATTATCCTACCTAGAGGGCTTGCCTACTGAACAAGCGGCTTATCTGCGGGGTTTTGTCTACGCTCAACAAGAAAATTTACAATTAGCTGATTGAGAATGGCAAAGCCTATCATCTACAATAATTAATGAACAACGGGAGATTTTGAAAAGTCTTTCACAACGTAAACGCTTGTTATCTCTCCAGAATATAGAGCATTTCGTCAAGGCTGACAAACTGGATGAAGCGAAAACAGCAAGTACAGAATTTATCGAAAAATTTGGTTATGAACAGTTAGTAGAAGAGAATCTCAATTTACATATTCAGCCACGTTTAGAAGCAAGAATATGGCAATCTTCAAACTGGATCACTATTGTTAATCATGTCGAAAATTTATGGAGAGTACAGCCGAATATTACCACATTACACAATTGGGCAGTTGCAAGTTATTACCATGCCCAAAGTGATTCTACAAAACTATCAAATGCGATTGCTGCCCTATCAACAGCATTAGCAAATATAACCGATGATCCAACTCTTCAAGATGTGCCTTGGTTAGGTAAAAAAGTGGATTACGCATCAGTATCTTTAGAACTCAAACGCCGCTTAGAAGCAGCAGTAGATATTTTAAAAGATGCAGATATTAACGATTATTTAAACTTACGTGATCACTTCCGCTTAGAACTAGTCGCCCTGAGATTAATGGGTGAGCCTGTAACACAAGGAATGATGGTAAATGGTTTATATTTAACACCATTTTGTTACAATCACTATCTTTTTTATTGGCTAGATATTTTACTCGATAGAATACATACTAGTCAAAACATCCTTCGTTTCTTATATACATGTTGGGGATTGAGCATAGCTGCTTTTATAGAAGGTGATAGCCAAAGAGCAATTCAAATTCAACCTGCTAGAAACCCTAGTTCAGAAATTGAAAATTTTGCTCAAAAATTTGTCGCTTATCATCAAGGTTGTTATCAACTACAGCAACAAAAATGGCGAGAGGCAATAATTTGGTTTCAACAAGCAATATCAGAAATTAAAACTAATCAGCATTGGCAACAAGAAATAGATAGACTCTGCGGTTTACAACGTCAAGCCATCTCAGAATTTACAGAGCATTTGCAGTTTGCTCAGTCTTGGTATGAACTATTAAACAGTAACTCTGCTGCTAGTTATCTGGCTGAATACAAAGCCGAAAAAATTCGAGAGCAATTGGTAGAAAAACAAATTTCCTTAGAAAAAGCTTTAAAAGAACTGCAAGTAATCAAGCAAATTGACACCCAAAATCCCATTGTGATAGATTTAATTGAGAGGGTTGAATTTCAGCAAGAAATGGAAGTAATTGAAAAATTGCTGAAGAATGATCAATTTGAGGAAGCTGTCCAACATGCTAAAAAATCTCAGCATCAACGCATACGTCATATTGTCGCTGAAATTTGCATAGGAATATTAATTAAAGGTATCGAAAACAGAAATTTACCTTTTGATCTAGTGCAAAAATTAGGGCGTTGGGCGTACCAACTTTGTCCTTATGAACCTGCATTTCAAGAAATTTTCCGTACTCTCAATTTACGTTAAATAGAGGTGCATATTGGAACATAATCCTTACGATATTTTGGGTGTCACCCCAGCAGCATCAAAAGCTGAAATCACAAAAGCTGTAGCTTTAGCTATGAAGCACAAGGAATATCCTGTGGATGTCATTGCCAAAGCACAAAAAAGCTTGATGAAGCCAGAAGAACGAATTATAGCAGACTATTTGCGCCCTATATTGCCGACTATTCAGCGATTCAAATATAGCGATTTATCCGCTTTAGAAAAGCCAGCACCCACCCTATTATTATTACCAGAATTTGATGGATTAGAACAAGCGATCGCCGAAGCAGCCAAAGAAGAAAGCCTAGAGCGAGAGCCTTTACCTATGCCCTTATCAGAATTATTTACCGAAGGCATAACGGCTTGCAAAGAGGGACGTTACCCCAAAGCGATAAAATACCTAGAAGACTACTGCCAAATCTCTCAAGAGCGCAATAGCCAAAATTATATTCAAGCGCAAATGTGGCTAATTAGAGCTTATCAGATGGGTGGACAATTACAAAGAGCGATCGCACTTTGTCAGCTTTTGAGCAACCATCCCCATTCCCAAGTGCAAGCTTGGGTAAAGAAAACCTTACCTATCCTATCTAAAGAGATTTCCCGTGTCTAACTTATCCCAAAACTACACAGCAGTTCTCACTTGGCTCAAAGATAAATTTATTGGTTTTTTGCCAAAAAAATCTCCTAAAAGCCACTATCTTATTACCCAAGAAAAGCGTGATTTACTCACCAAAGAATTTGGCAATCTCCAAAAGCAAAATATGGAATTGCAGCAGTCTTTGCGAGAACAGCAAACCCAAGCTTTAGCCAAAACCGAAGATTTATTCTTAGAACTTTTAGAAGTGACTGATTCCTTAGAAAGTTTGCTGGAATACCTAGAAAAAAACCCTGAACCTAATCAAGAAATTCTCCAACGTTTACCCAGATCTGTAGGAGCAATTCATCGTAAGTTTCTCAGTATACTAGGAAAGCGCCAGGTCTTGCCTATAGAACTAGAAGATACTCAACCAGATTTCAATTTGTGCCGTGTGGTAGATCGAGAAATCAGAACTGATGTATCAGAGCAAACAATTACTAAAATTGTTCGTCGGGGTTTTTATTTGGGAGATAATGTCTTGCGCCCAACAGAAGTAATTACCTCTAAATCAGAGTGAAGATATTGTTGCAATTATAGAACACATCTAATCTAAAAACTAATGTAGTATATGAATAAAAATCATATACTAACGAAATGAAAAAACTCACAATTTTGTTTTTCCCCCTCCTCTTTATCCTGATAATTTGTCTATCCCTTAACGCCGCACAACCACGCTCAACACCTCCCTTATGGCAGGTTTATCAAGAATCTTTCAAAATAGCCAAATACGTTGATCTCACCCATACAATTACCCCGAAAATTCCTGTATGGGCAGGATTTACAGCTTCAAAGTTCGAGGCGACAATTAATCCGAAAACGCTGCAACCATACACATACGAAAAGGATGGCTTTGAAGCGACTCATTACGATCTTTCCACAGATCAATTAGGCACCCAATCAGATCCACCAGCGCACTGGAATCCTGATTATCCTGCTATTGATGAATTACCTGCAACTTTTGCTGTTCGTCCTTTGGTGGTAATTCCCATCCATGACAAAGTGGCGAAAGACCCTAACTATCATCTCACGGTGCAGGATATTCAAGATTGGGAAAAGCAATATGGTAAAATTCCTGAAGGCTCGGTAGTATTTGTGCGCTCTGATTGGTCTAAGGAATGGCCGAAACCCTGAACTAGCTAATAAAACTAAGTTTCCTGGGGTAAGTTTGGCGGCGCTGAAATTCCTACACCTGCAGCGTCAAATTTTATTCCACGGACATGAACCCCTCGATACAGATAGTACACCCACCCTAGAAGGTGAGGCTTGGCTATTGCAGAATGGTTATACCCAAGCTGAAGGTGTGACAAATTTGGATAAAGTCCCACCCAAAGGTGCATTAGTGGCTATAGGCTATCCAAAATTTCAAGGCGGCTTGGGTGGTTATGCTCGTTTTATCGCTATTTGTCCACCAAATTGGCAATATGGGGTGTCGGTGGGTGAAATTCCCGAATCCCCGTTACCAAAAGCAAATAAACCGCTGCGGTGGGATAAACAGCTTGGTGTGCGGGTACGGTACTGACTTTTCACGCTTAACAATTCAAAGTCTCTCTCCTTGTAGGAGAGAGATTTAGAGAGAGGTTTTCAGATACCATGAAAAATTAGCATCAGGTAAAGCCAACTCAAAAACCTGGTTTCAATTAAGAGAAAAAACCGACTGGCTGTATCGCTCTACCAGTCGGCAACGAACTATTCTAGAAGGAGACATCAAAGTCGAGAAACTAGCAAAACCTTGCCTAATAATTGCAGCAATTAAGATTAGGATTGTTAATTGTCTGCTTATGCCACCTAATCTTAAGCCTGTGTCGTCTTAGACAAGGTTTCTTTGTTCTCAGCACTTTTGCTTATAATGGGTAGATGCGATAGCCGTATTATTGATATTTGTATGGGTTGATGCAAAACCCAGCTTGCTTACAAGTATACCTTTACCGTCAAAATAATTAAGGTATTTGTTCCACTTTTCTAACTGGCTGAAAACTTATATGACTCCTCACGAAAGTGAAGTTAAAGAAACTGCAGCATCGTCAAAAATCTGGCGTAATTGGCAAGAAAATCTGATTTTGGTGGCGATCGCACTGTGTTTGGCTTTCCTGATTCGGACTTTCATCGCCGAACCGCGTTATATTCCCTCAGATTCAATGGTACCGACTTTACACACAGGCGATCGCCTGGTGATAGAAAAAATCTCCTATCGGTTTCACCCCCCCACAATTGGTGATATTATTGTTTTTCAGCCACCGAAAGAACTGCAACGGCGGGGATATCCTCAAGACCAAGCTTTTATCAAGCGCGTCATTGGTCAGCCTGGAGAGGTAATTAGTGTTGCTAATGGCAAAGTTTACCTCAACGGTCAACCCTTGCAAGAAAACTACATTGCTGAACCACCAAATCATCCCTTTCCACCTGTGAAAGTCCCCGAAGGCGAATTTTTTGTCATGGGGGATAATCGTAACGATAGTAATGACTCCCGCTACTGGGGTTTTTTACCACAAAAAAACATCATCGGCCGCGCCACATTTCGTTTTTGGCCGCTTGACCGTTTTGGGTTAATTTAAAAGAGTTAGGAGTGAGGAGTTATGAGTGAGAAGTTATGAGAAATAAGGCACATCATAGCCCCCTCCTCGCTTGCGGGGAGGGGGTTGGGGGTGGGGTTCTTATTCCTCACTTTTAAAATCTTAAATAATACATTAACTGCGCGATCGCATCCCCAGGTAATTGTAAACGTTGCTGCAAATCAACTAGGTTACGGTAGGCTCCACCTGATAACCGATTTTCTACGATTGCTTGAGCCAGAGACAAATCTATAAAGGGAACTTGTGCTAGGTTCTCGACTGTGGCTGTGTTCGGGTTAACTATATGCGTAATATTAACTAGAGATTCTTCGTCATAATAATTAAAACTTAACAGCGGCTTCAGTGGTTCTAGTCGCTGTGTTGGCATTGCTAAAGCTGCAGCCACATCTTCAATACAGTAATATTTAACACCAGAATGTGAAAGTTCGACAAGCGATCGCGCTTGGTGAATTGACAAACCGGGTAGGCGTAACCAATCATCTATGGTCGCTTGATTGGCGTCAATTTGCATACCCAGTTTTGCTGCTATCTGAATTTCTTCCCCAGATTGTAATCGATAGTAGGGGTCATTGAGGATTTTGGCACGGAGTTTTTGTAACTTCGAGTTTAAAGGTAGCCAGTTGTTCATCATAATTAGCTTAGTACAGCGTTTTCTAAATTCGTGGCGTTTTGGTTTGTAGTTGCGCGAATAGCGCTCTTCGCGCAACTACGAACGATAGACTTTATTTTCAATTCGTCACGAACTTGTGCAATCCTGTACTTAGGTTAAGACATTTGGTCTAGCAGCTGGCGGCGTTTTTGCTCAAATTCGTACTCAGTAATTAGTCCATCTTGGCGCAGAGCATCTAATTCACGCAAGGCGTTAGCCGCTGCTGCTACCTGATTGCTTAGTTGGGGTGAGTTCTTGAGTGGTGACTTACCCTGATTAAAATTGCGATCAAAAGCTTCTTCGTCTTGGGCTAAGTACCAAACTCCCTCAATCGCACTAGCTACCTTGGGAATAGGTGTCCAAGAAAGCAAGACGTACAACATACCCCATAGCGGCTGTCCTAAATAAAACTTATGTAATCCAGAAATTGTCAGCGTGCCAGAGAAGGCTAGGATAGCGGCAACGCTGCGGCTTTTTCGCTTAGTTAACATATTTTAAAATTTACCACTATCATAATTTAGATAGTTATCGTATCAAAGCACCTGGAGAAATGCAGCCTCTTCCCTTGTGTCTTTAGTCCTCTGCTTGATTTCAATGGGGAATAAGCTTTTACTGCTGAGTCCTGAGTTCTGGGTAATGAGTAAAAATACTACTGTCTACTTTCTAGCCCCTAGCCCTCAGTATGAATATATTTGATGAATTTCAGCTATAGGTACTCATATCAAAATAAGTAGGCTATATTCAAATAATCTATCAGTAGATGAAGTTGCCTAATTCCTGGGAATTCCTAGGATTAATTCATAATTCTTGATAATTTTCTATCCAGCTAGTTTTAGGCAAAAAATAAAATTCCCGGTTTTTAGTTTTGTTACCTATCAAAAAACCAATGCCGATAATTCCCTAAATTAGAGTTAAGCCAGTGGAACAGAGATTAGATGAAAAAAATCATGTCCAACCAGTGGTGAAACGATATGCTCAACGTCACTACCAGCGAGCTATTGACTATGCTAACCGAGCCTACTGGACAAGATCTGTACAAGAACTGCGAGATGCTATTAAGCTAGAACCGAGAAATAGTGATTATCATGCATTACTTGGCTTTATACATCTCAAACAGAATTTTCCGGGAATGGCAACGGTTTATATTCGTCAAGCATTAAAACTTAATCCGCAACACCCTCTAGCTTTAAAATATGCTACTAAATTGAAGATTAATCTATCTAAGAACGCCCATCCTAAATCATTGGCAATTTCTGTAGGTATTGCTGCTTTACTGGGTAACGCAATCGGCGCAAAATTCAGTATTTTCAAGTCTCATATTTAGCTTACAACACCTAACTCTGAACCCCTCACTCCAATGACTTGTGATATGGAATAGTCAAGTGTTGAAATTTCGCTAAAGAACCGTACTGCAACCGAAGCTTGTTCTCTATGGGAATGCTCTAGAGTAGAATGAAAGTATAGGCAAAACTTTAAGCTACTGAGTGTTAGCACTCAGATTAATATAAATAAGATGGGATTCTTTGATTCTGATATAATTCAGCAAGAAGCAAAACAGCTATTTGACGATTATCAAGCGCTTATCAAGCTTGGTAATAACTACGGCAAATTTGACCGCGAGGGCAAAAAGCTGTTTATTGACCAAATGGAAGCTATGATGGATCGCTATCGGATCTTTATGAAGCGGTTTGAGCTTTCAGAAGATTTCATGGCACAAATGACTATGGAACAGATGAAAACTCAGTTAGGTCAGTTTGGTGTTACCCCACAACAAATGTTTGACCAAATGAATCTTACCCTAAACCGGATGAAAACTGAGCTAGAAAAACAAGCATAGGGATGAGGGACTGGGTATTTTAGTTGACGGAATGCGATCGCGATCAATCAAAAATTTTGTTGTTCATCATTCTTACCCAATCCCTAATCACTCTAGTTGGATTTAGGACGAGTAAATTGAGAAGGTGACTTGAAGTCCTCTGCTGGCACATTTTTCAGGGCTTTTTGCATGAAATCGCGCCAGATGGGAGCTACCATGACGCCACCGGTTGCGCCGTGGGCTAATTGTCTGTTGTCGTCTCTACCCACCCAAACAGCAGTGGTTAATTGGGGGACAGTTCCCACAAACCAAATATCCTTTTCTGAGGATGTGGTTCCCGTCTTACCAGCCGCCGGTCGTCCTATGTCAGCAGTTTTACCGGTTCCTTCGGAAATTACTGAGCGCATGACATCGATAATTGCGGCTGATGCCCAAGAATCCAAGACTAGTTGGGGTTTGGGTGTGTTGTCAAGCAAGACATTACCACTGCTATCTGTTACACGTGCAATCACCGTTGGTGGCGATTGCCAGCCATAATTAGCAAAGGTCGCATAGGCGCTAGCCATTTCTAGAGGTGTGACTCCAATTGCACCCAGAGGTAAAGAACTCACCGGTTCCATTGGACTCATAATCCCCAAGGTGCGACAGGTTTCGATGACTTTATTCATCCCCACCGCCTTACCAACCTTGATCACAGGGATATTTCGCGAGTGGGCGATTGCGGTGCGAATTGACATCGCTCCGCCAAAAGTTCCATCATAGTTTCTGGGATAGTACCAACCGTCACCATCTCGATAGCTAACTGGGGTATCGTACACCGTTGTATCTGGGGCAAATTTACCAGTGGCAAAACCAGTATAGTAAACAAACGGCTTAAAAGAAGAACCGGGCTGACGTTGAGCTTGAGTAGCACGGTTGAATTCGCTGGTTTTGTAATCTACGCCCCCCACCAATGCTTTCACAAAATGGGTGCGAGGATCAATGGACACCAAAGCCATTTGATTGTGAGATAATCCCTCACCTTGGAGGGTTTCATGCCACTTTTTCACAGTTTCCTCTGCCATTCTTTGGAAATCGGCGTCAACTGTGGTTTGAACCCGCATCCCACCTTTGAGCAGCGCCTCTCGCCCAAACTTCTTCGCCAACTCTTGGGCGACGGTATTAGTCACATAAGGTAAAGCACTACCTTGAAATGACCTGATTTTCCCCAGTTTGATTTCTTGATTTAGGGCGTCGTCATACTCTTGCTGGGTAATCCAGTTCAAGTCTATCATCCGTCCCAGCACTTCTTTTTGCTTCTGTTTTGCCAGCTTCATGCTCACAAACGGGCTGAATTCTTCTGGCGCTTGAATTAAACCAGCCATCATCGCCGATTCACCCAAGGTCAAACTTTCTGCTGATTTATTAAAATAACTGCGTGCTGCTGTTTGCACACCATAGTTATTATGACCCCAATAAACTTGATTGAGGTACATTTCCAAAATTTGGTCTTTAGTGAGAATTTGCTCTAAGCGAATTGCTAGTACCGCTTCTGCTATTTTCCGGGTAAAGGCACGCTTTTGACTCAAAAATATATTTTTCACCAATTGCATGGTGATGGTAGAACCACCTTCGCGCACTCCACCGGCTACGGCGTTGACAATTATAGCACGCCCAACGCCACTGGGGTTAATCCCGTGGTGATCGTAAAAATGGCCATCTTCGCTGGCTAATACCGCTCGCTTGAGATTGGGGGAAATTCTATCTAGAGGTATGACTTCCCGATTGGCTTCCCCGTGAATACTCGTTAACAGTTTGCCTTTAATGTCATAAATATAAGTCGTTTCTGAGGGAAAGAAGTTACGTAATTGTCTGACATCTGGCAAATTACGGAAACTAATTGCTAAACCAACTAGTCCTCCGGCTACAATAGAACTTGCCAGCATCGTAATTGATAGCAGAGTTCCGCCAGCTACCTGACCTACTCCTTTCAAAAACTCAAAACCTGATGAAGCCTTATTTGATGGCTCCTTGTCTTCAAAAGTCCTAGACGACACGGCGATTTCACTTCCTCACTGATAAATATAACTGTAATTCATTCGGCTAAACTTGGCGGTCGATTTTTTGCAATTATAGTAGTTTGGCAGATGAGAAAGCGGACAAATTGCCAGTGAATACAACCAACCCTACTTCTAAAGTCGAAAACATAGTTAATCATCAATCTCCTAGTATGGCGCAAGATTTTATTTGGTTGCGTCGTGGTGTTGTCGAAATTTTTCCACAACCAACTGATGCTGACAGTGAAAGTGAAAGTCTCGAACGGCTTTTAGCTGCTACAAACCGCCCTTTAAGGGTAAAATTGGGAATTGATCCTACAGGCGCCGATATTCATTTCGGTCATAGCATACCAGTGCGAAAATTGCGAGCTTTTCAAGATGCTGGTCATACGGCGGTACTGATTATTGGTGATTTTACAGCCAGAATTGGTGATCCGACGGGTAAATCTGAAGTGCGTCGCCAACTGACAGAAGCAGATGTAGCGCAAAATGCCCAGACTTATCTCGATCAAGTGCGTCCTATCTTGGATTTTGATACACCCGGAAGATTAGAGATCCGCTACAACTCCGAATGGCTCTGTGGGCTAAATTTAGGGAAAATTTTAGAATTACTCTCGACGATGACAGTGGGACAAATGTTAGCCAAGGAAGGATTCGCAGAACGCTATAAAAAAGAGAATCCAATTTTCCTCCATGAGTTCCTTTATCCGTTGATGCAGGGTTATGATTCTGTCGCGGTAGCAGCAGATGTAGAATTAGGCGGTACTGACCAGAAATTTAACATTGCAGTGGGACGCGATTTACAACGCCATTTTCGTCAACAGCCTCAATTTGGGTTGTTGTTACCAATTTTGATTGGTACAGATGGTGTGCAAAAAATGTCTAAGTCTTTAGGTAATTATATAGGCTTATCTGAACACCCAACACAAAAATATCAAAAGTTGCAAGGAGTGCAAGATAATCAACTGACACAGTATTTTGAACTGCTGACAGATTTACCTTTAGATAAACTACCAGAAAATCCCCGCGATCGCCAAATACTTTTAGCCTGGGAAGTTGTCAAACAGTATCACGGCGAACAAGTAGCCAATGAAGCCAAGGAAGCCGCAACCAGCGGTGGTAAGGAAGGTGCTGTTCCCGAATTTTCTTTGGCTGAAATTTCACAGTTCCCCGTCAAGTTAGCTTATCTGCTCAACGTCACTGGCTTATGCAAAAGTAGCGGCGAAGGTAAGCGAAAAATTCAGGAAGGTGGGGTGCGTCTAGATGGCGATCGCATTTCTGATGTTGATACTAGTTTCGCTGCTACTACTGAGTTACATGGTAAGGTTTTGCAAGTGGGTAAAAATAAATTTGTCCGCTTAGTACAAAACTTCACAACTGCGTAGCGAATTTTCCTCAGAAAAACTCAGCGTCCCTCTGCGTTCACAAACCGATCAACTGACAATGACCAATAAAATTATAGTCCCGTTGGATGTACCGGATAGAGAAAGTGCGATCGCCCTTGTGGATCAACTTCCCGAAGTGGGTTTTTGGAAGGTGGGTTTAGAATTATTTACTAGCACAGGCCCGCAAATTCTGCATCTGCTCAAATCCCGACAAAAGAACATTTTCCTGGATTTAAAGTTTCACGATATCCCCAACACAGTCGCTGGTGCTTGTCGCGCTGCGGCTGGTTATGGCGTTGATTTATTGACAATTCACGCTACTTGTGGTAAAGATGCTCTGTTGGCAGCAACTGAGGCGGTGCAAACAGGGGCTGCACAAGCGGGTGTTAAACCGCCGAAATTGATTGCGATTACGCTGCTGACGAGTATTTCTGCTAGACAGTTGGCGTTTGAGTTGAAAATCCCCCTGGAATTGCCAGAATATGTTCTAGAAATGGCGCTCTTGGCGAAAGCAGCGGGGTTAGATGGGGTGGTTTGTTCACCCCAAGAAGCGGCGCAATTACGGCAAACTTGCGGGGATGATTTTCTGTTGGTTTGTCCAGGGGTGCGCCCAAATTGGTCAGATAAAGCAGATCAAAAGCGATCGCTTACCCCCTCCCAAGCTTTCGGTGCTGGCGCTGATTACCTCGTAATTGGGCGTCCCATCACCGCTGCTGCTGAACCTGAGTTAGCCTGGAAGAGGATTTGTGAGGATCTGCTGATAAAATCGTAGAGTTTTGCAACGCAGAGGGACGCATTCGCGGAGCGTCCCGTAGGGAAGGCAGCGCAGAGGTACTCTGAGGAATTATACAACTTGAATGCTGTGTAGCTGACGATTTTGGATTATGAAAATTTTGCCTGTAAAAGGGTTCACAAATTCAAGTTTTTCAGGCTTAAAACGAAATCATGGTTTGTGGTTGATGGCTTGTGGCTGCTGGTTGGTAGCAAATAGTGTTGATAATATCGCATTATCACAAAATTTGACCTCCAGCCCCTCGCCTTCAAAGGTGAAGGTTATTTGCGCTGAACAGAATTTAGAAGTATTAACTACAAAATTGTTGCGTGATTTACCTAGCTACAGTAATCGCAGCACTCAACGCGCCCGTCGCCTGAGTAGAAGTTATGAAGTTTACAGTTATATGCTGGTGGCGGGTAGACCGGAGTTTACGCCTTTACCTCTAAATACTGAAGGCGCTACAGATGGACAAAAAAGTGCTGCTGCTGGAGTTGAGCAAGTTTTTTTTACTACTTTAGAACGTCAGTATATAGGTAGGAAAGCGGTGGAATTACAGGAATTTCATCGGCTGTTGTTGACGAAAACGAAAAATGGTTGGCGTCTGGTGATGATGTTTACCCGAACTGATGCGTCTCCATTGCGACAACCACCATCGCCACCACGGGATAGCAGTAAAAGTGCGATCGCTCAGGCGATTAACGATTGGTTACGGGATTGTCAAGCGGGAAGCGTGGGGAAGTAGGATGTGTTGGCAGTATTTCTCCAATTGAAAATACATCAGTGGATTGGTTTTCTGACGCACCCTAAAAATTGGCGTTTTGCTGTACAATTTCCAGTAATGTAACTTCTAGAGATTCACAGATATCTTGACAGAATATATTTAATATAAAATTAATATAAAAAATCCGACAAAAGTATCACAGGTGATATTACCACTTAAAACTTTTGTTCGGAGAAATTAATTTACTAATCTTGCTAAGTTCGCATAATTAATTAATATATAATAACATGCAAAATAGTGGTATAAATGCCAGCCTTTCTACTCAAAATCTGACTTTTCGACCTGGTGATCAGCCTGCTACATTTGAAGTAACTGTCAATAATGACAGTGATGAATTTGCTAGTTTTCAGATAGAAATTACAGCGGCGGGAGAAAACCGAAATTCTCAATATCGCTGGTATAAACTTGAACCAGAGGTAGCTGCAGCCAAGCCCCCTGGTAGTAGGACCTATCTTCAAAGTTATTATCTTTAATACACCAATTCCGGGTTTTGTTGGTACGGTAGGAATAACGGTAAAAATAGTTTCACCTGAGCTAGGGGAAGAACGTAGACTGTTGCTGCGCCTGAAAATCGAGCGCGACAATAAACCAACACTATTGAGTGTAGAGTTGCCTGTGCGAGAGTTTCAAGTTTATCCCCGTAATTCTGTAGATATACCAGTGCGGGTAAAAAACTTAGGTCAACAAACCACGAATGTGGTGCTACGGTTTGTCGGTGTTGATTCGTCTTGGCTGGTAGGTGGTGCAGAAGGCCGCTTATCCTTAGATCCACGTGGTCAAACAGAAGTAATGTTTCAATGCCAACCACCATCTGTAGTACAATCACCAAGTCAAAACTATCCTTTTACGATTGAAGCTACAAGTAATAATGGTTATCCAGCTAGCGATCAAGGTAATCTGGAAGTGTTACCTGTGGGGTTTATAGAGTTTATTGCCACAGAAAAACACCAAAAAATTCCTAGTAAATATAATTGGTTACCTGATTGGAAAACTGATACAGCTTCCTTTGAATTACTATTTAAAAATGCTAGCAATTTGTATCAAGAAATCAACGTTCAGCTTCAGGGTAGAGACTGGCGAAAATGTAGTTACCGGATAGTACCTGAAACAGCTAATCTTAATTTAGGCGAGACAACCAAAGTTATTCTAGAGCTAAAAACAAAACGTCCTTGGGTAGGTATAGGCAAAACTTTACTGTTAGAAGCCAAATCGGAATTATCCGATCAACGTTTGGGGAGTACAGATCCGGCGACGCAGACTTTAGAGTTGCAGATTCTGCCAATCATACCCCTATGGTTACAGTTGGCGATTTTGGCATTACTCGCAGCCTTGCTAGCATTCTTCCTCAAACCAACAGAGGTGATGCATACTGGTTCTGTAAACTCGGTGAGGTTTAACGGTACTGGTTTATCTGTTGTTAGTGGCGCAAATGATTGCACATTAAGACTTTGGAACAGCGAAGGGGACAGCGTACAACCTCAAATAACATATAATGGGGAGCCTGAGGCTTGTCTTCAACGTCAAAATCCTCAAGGACTCATGGCGATCGCAGATAGCGCTGTAAACGTTTTGCGCTTGATACCGGTAGAAAATAATCGTGTTGCGGTTGGTTTGGATAATGGTGTCATTGAGGTTAGGGATGTACCCTCTGGTAAAAGTATTGGCGAAAAACTGCAAGATCCAAATGCTAAAGGTGATAGAGTCTTCGACCTCGCATTTACCAAAAAATCGCTTTATCTCTTCAGCGGTTATGGTAGCGGCAAGGTGAGACTATGGTCAAGACCAGCAATTAATCAGAATTTCCAGCCAGAACCACAAGTTATTAACCTGCAAAATAAACTGAACTTATCAGGTTTCCAAGTCCGTGCTTTAACTCTGAGTCCAGATGACACAACTTTAGTGATGTCTGGAAACTTTAAGCGTTTCTTATTGTGGCAGAATCCCACTATAGCTGATAAGCAATTTAAGAATTTATCTGTGCAAAAAATCGAAAAATCAGATGAAAGCAGTGGAATTAACGACTATATTTGGGGATTAGCTTTTGCTCCTAACGCCAGCGGAAAAATTTTAGCCACCTCTGATTCTGCGGGATTTATTACGATTTGGAATTTAAATCAATGTCAAACTCTTAAAAATTCCAGCCCACAGAATGAAATAAGTGAAATAAATTGCTCGACTTTAGATCGCTGGCGAGCATCGAAAACGTCAGTGGGGACTCTGGCATTTAGTGAAGATGGTAGCTTGTTAGTCAGTGGTGGAGATGATGGACGAATAGTTGTTTGGTATTTAACCTCAGAATATAAACTCGACAAAACAAAAGCAGCCGAAGGTAAACCCATTTACAAAAACTCCAAGAAAATCAATAGTATTGACTTGAGAGAAAACAAAATTGTCAGTGGTAGTGAAGATTTTCTAGTCAAACTACACCACATCAAATAAGGAAGTTGATGATATGCAAGTTAGACAAAATCCGCTGAAAGTTATTATCAATCCGCCGGGGATTCAAGATGGTATGCCAGGAGATACCATTAAACTCCGTGTAGTAGTCAGCAATCAGGGAAACCAGAGTGCTGTGGTTGATTTATATTTTGCTTTTGATGATGATTTTAAAAATTTAATGGGTTGGTCTGATTCTCCTAGAGAAAGTCTGGCAATAGATCCGCAACAAAATAGTGATGAAATTACATTTGATTTTCCCATTCCCATTGATGCTTTACCGGGAACCTATGACTATACTTTAGTCGTAGATTCGCCTGATCATTATCCACAAGATACTCCCAAAAATTATCCCGGACAAATCAAAGTTACGCCCAAACAACAGACAGTAATTCGGGCGAATGACCCTACTTTTTCACTTAAGCCCAGCACAAACGTTAATAAGCCGCTGATTTTCAATTTTACTGAACCTTTGCAAATAGAAGTAACAGTTGACAATCGTTCTCACCGCGTAGATCGTTTCCGGTTGACTTGTCCAGATTTAGATGAGGACTGGTTCACCATTTCTTATATTACAACTAGATTAGACGGACCTGGATTATTATCTGACGTAACAGCATTACCACTCAATCCCGGCGCTCAAGGTCACATTTTGTGGAAATTTCATCCACCTACAGATACCTTGGCGGGGAGCTATTCACCAACAATTCGCTTACATTCCGAAAACTCTCCAGATTTAGTGCTACTTGATTTGGTGTATATCCAAATTCCGACAATTTATCGCGTAGAGTTAGAATTGATTACTATTTTGGGACAAGTCAGTCGGATTCCTGGTAAGTACAAAATCTCACTGGCTAATCGGGGTAATATTGTCCGCGAACTGACTTTTAGCGTTGAAAGTCGCGATGAAGAACAATTGTTTAATTACAAGTTTGACCCTGCGGAAGTCAGATTATTACCCAGTAAAAGTTATGAAACAAATCTGACAGTTAAACCAAAACCTTGGTGGCGAAGACCGTGGTTTGGTGCTGGACTATTTATCAATTTTCAAGTAATAGTTCAAGACAAAAAAAATGACCCTCTGACTAATACTTTACCTCAAGCAAGGTTAGCCTGGAAACCACGTCCTTTCTGGCAACTTTTATTATTAATTTTATTAGGATTAGGTTTATTGGGCGGTTTAGGATTTATGATTTGGCGACTGTTAAATCCTGATCCTTTAAAATTAGAAAATTTTCGAGCAAATGCTCCTCAAATTACTGAAGGTAATGAAGTCCTTTTAAGCTGGGATATTCGTAATTATAAACAGTTACAACAGCTAGTCCTCACAATTCAAGGTTCACAACCGATTAAACCTACTATCTATGATTTCAAAAATGGAATTGATGAGAGACTGTTCAAGAGAAATCCTAATGAAATATCTCCTTGTCAAATTCAGGAAAAAAATGACCTGATTTGTAGCAATGTTAAACCTGGAATCAACGCCAAAGGAAACTACACCTTCGAGCTACAAGGAGATTACCGCAAATCAGTATTTGCTCAAACTACCAAAACAGAAAAACAAAATATCCAAGTTGTTATCAATGACAAACCAATAGCAGAAGTGGTAGATTTTAAACCAAATAAACCACAATATAATAAAGGTGAAAATATCCTTTTTAGTTGGAAAATTAGCAATCCACTCCTATTGGACAGAATTGAAATTGCTAGCACTACAGAAGATGGTATATCAACTGGTACACCAGTGACTTATAAATTTAATCAGGGTAATATTGAAGATCCAAAACTGAAAAATTTCTGTAAAGAAGAAAATCAACAATTGGGATGTACAAATATACCCGTACCTGCATCTAAAGCCGGAAAATTTACTTTTGAACTTAAAGCTTTTCCTAATAATGGGAGTCAAAAAGTTAGTGCTAAAAAGACTGAAAACAAAATTGAAGTATTACCTAAACCATTTAAGATTGTCTCTTTCACTATCAACGGTCGTGACCAACCTACTTTTGTGCTGAATGAAGGAGAAACTGCTAAACTTGATTGGAGAGTAGAGGGAGAAGATATTCAAGTCAAATTTGATCCTATCATCGGCGATGTTCCACCAGTAGGATCGAGACAGATACCAGTTAATTTAGCCTTTCCGTCTCAAATTAAACTTCAAGTAATTGATAAATTTGGTAAACAGCAACCCCTAGAAAAAAGTTTTGCGATTACAGTCAACAAAAAAGTTGAACCTACTCCTACTCCTCCTCCTATTATTAACCCCGTTCCGCCATTTAATCCACCGCCACGTGTCCCCGTACCCAATAATCAACCCGTGAAACCTAATTCTAAGCCATTTTGATATAGCACTTCCTATTCATATGAGGTACAAAATTGTATCACGCGATGTAGGGGCACGGCATTGCCGTGCCCTTACCGATGTACCTCACGCTTGTCGAGAAACGCTATAGGTTTTCTATGTTGAGTGAGATACAAGAACCCCACCCCCAACCCCCTCCTCACAAGCGAGGAGGGGGCTATTTTCGCTATTAAAGGATGCTATAGCCTCAGAAATCAAACTTTCACTCAGCAACATGTTTGAGATAATGTGCGATCGCCTCTGCTGTAGGCAGATTAGTAGCTAACAGCACCTGATTAATATTGCATGTTCTCAATAGCGCTTCTTCATTCGCTTGCCCAGGCTGAGGTACTAAAAAATCTCTCAAGAAAATCACTGCTAACACATCTCCTGAGTTAACTAATGAATAAATTTGTTGATATCCTCCAGATGTTGCTGGAGATATTTGTTGGCTGACAGTAAACCCTGATTGTTGAGTTAATACTTCACTCACAGATGGCCAGCTAACTGTCAGACTGCGCGAGAAAAACTCTTGATGTTGAGCAACAAACTCAGCCAATTCTGATTTCTTGCTTTCGTGAGCGATGAGAACTATATTTTTTTGAATGATCATTTGATTTTGCTGCGGCTCACTGACAATTACTGCTGGGGAAATTTCCTCAGCCTGTGGTTCTTCAGACTCAACAACTTCTACTGGAGTTGGATTAACTAACTCAGGTTCTTCACTAACCAATTCCGGCACATTTACAGCTTCTAATTCCTCGCTAACTGGAGTTGTCGGTAAAGATTCATTATTACTTAATTCAGCAACTTCGCTATCTTGTGCAGTCACAGAACTGACAACTTCCACAGGTTCTACTTCTGCTGTAGTTGTAGCAGTCAAATCAATGTATTGATTGCTAAACACTTCCGGAACTTCTGCTTGAGGCTGAACAGTTTCATCAGGTGTAGTAAATAGCTCAGAAAATCCGCTGTCTTCTGCATCTACTTGATGGACAATTTCAGGAATTTCGCCGACTTCCTCTGCAACTGCTTTAACTACTTGTGCTGGTTCATCTGTTACCTGTGCGGGTACTTGACTCACCGCCTCTAGTTCTGTGCTGTCTGCTTCCCAAACATCTGTCTTGAATTCTTCTAGATTTGGCGTATTTAAAATTACAGCTTCATCTGTTGCCTGTGCAGGGATTTCACTTACCGCCTCTGGTGATGGGGTAACGTCACTGACAAGAGATGGAATTTCTAGTTCTTCAATATTTGCGCTGATTTCTGCTGCAACTGGTTCAACTACTTGTTGTGATTCATCACTGACATCTGCTGTGGGTTGATTTTCTAAATCACGGGGCTGATAGATGGTGAAATCGCGATAAATTGGTGCATCGAAATTTGTCGATTCATCACTGACATCTGTCGGCGGTTGATTTTCTAAATCACGGGGCTGATAGATGGTGAAATCGCGATAAATTGGTGCATCGAAATTTGTCGATTCATCACTGACATCTGTCGGCGGTTGATTTTCTAAATCACGGGGCTGATAAATGGTGAAATCGCGATAAATTGGTGCATCGAAATTTGTCGATTCATCACTGACATCTGTCGGCGGTTGATTTTCTAAATCACGGGGCTGCACAAAAGTGCTTTCTTGAGTAATTGGTGTACTCAAATCTAAAGCTTCATCACTAACTGCCGGCGTTTCGCTAACTATATTATCTGGCTGAATAACGGTGTTTTCTTCGGCAATTGGTGGTGTTGAATTTAGGGCTTCATCACTAACTACATTATCTGGCTGAATAACGGTGCTTTCTTTGGCAATTGGTGGTGTCGAATTTAGAGCTTCATCACTAACGATATTATCTGGCTGAATAACGGTGCTTGCTTCGGCAATTGGTGCTGTTGAATTTAGCGCTTCATCACTAACTACCGGCGTTGCACTAACGATATTATCTGGCTGAATAAAGGTGCTTTCTTCGGCAATTGGTGGTGTCGAATTTAGAGCTTCATCACTAACGATATTATCTGGCTGAATAAAGGTGCTTTCTTCGGCAATTGGTGCTGTTGAATTTGGAGCTTCAGGCGTTGGGATGACTAAATCATGGGGCTGTACAAAAGTGGTGACTTCCGCAATTGGTGTAATCCAATTTAAAGCTTCATCACTCACCGCTGGCGTTTCGCTAACTACATTATTTAACTGAATAAAAATGCGTTCTTCGGCAATTGGTGTACTCCAATCTAAAGCTTCATTAATGGCAGGTGCTGATACTTCGCTCACCACCTCTGGAGTTGGAATTATATTTTCATTTTCAGGCGCAGTGATTACTGCTTCTACTTCTTCTGGAATCGGAGGATTAATAATTTCCTGAGTTTCTCGTTCAGGTTCCTGAAGAACTGGTTCTGAAACTGCGCTAACTACCTCTGGTGTTAAATTAACTGGTGTTGAACTAGCAAAGTTAATATTTTTAACATCTTCAGTTTCTCGCCTACCAGAAAATAGTGCAGGATCTATAGCCTTAATCACTGTTTCTGGTAATTGTTGCCCTAAGGGGATAATTTCTTCTGTTGTCAGAATGTAATCGCCGATGCGAATCACGTCTTGATCCCGCAAAATAATTGGTATCTCTTTGGTAGCCAGTTGTCCGTTAATAATTGAGCCATTTCTACTACCAAGATCGCAAAAGTAGTAATTTCTACCTTGAACAAAGAACTTGGCATGTATCCGACTGACATCAGGCCCATCTAATACTAAATCGGAATCTGGAGAACGACCGATGAAATAATCTTTACCTGGCGTAATGACTAAGGCTAGGTCAATTTCGTTCAGATCGTTTAGTGTTGGTGAATAGCTAATTTTCAGTTTCATAATAATTTTTGGTTAATTTTATTAATTTCCGCTACCCAGCGCTGACGGGTATTGTGTTCTAAATTTAAAATATCATCTTGTGACCAATGAAAATGATAAGCAATAAACGCTACCTCCTCATATAAGGTATCAGAGGGGTAGCTTAAGACTCCCCCGCGAGTTCTAGCTTAACTGAAAACTCAGTATTGCAATGGGGGCAATGAGTTGGAATATTAACATTTCCTTGCTGGTTAATCCGATTATAAAATTCTCGCAGATAGGCGATGTCATGTAAAAGTAGCCCTTCAAGTAAATCAGGGCTAACAGAGTTAAAACTGCCCAAGCGAGTAATCACCAGTGCCAGCATCACCAAGACCCCATAAGCCTGATTTTCGTGAACTTTTGGCTCTTTTTGCACCAAAATTTCATCTTTGGCAGTAGCTAAACGCATCACTCCATGACGATGCACGCGGTTTTGTTCATCAATTAACCCACGGGGAAGAATGAAGGCAAATTCTGTGCTGAGATTATCCTTTTTACGCGGCATAGGGGAAGTGGGGAGAGGGGGAGAGAGATTGTCCCTAGTATCTGTAGATTTGTAGTTAAGACTTTAGTCCTAAAAAAGCGATAAATCGCTCATTAAAGCACTATTCGCGGAGCGTTCCCGCAGGGTAGTGCTTACTACAACTCATCAAAATTAATGCGATAGAATACTAATCCCCAGTCCTCTGTTCAATTTTGAAGTAGTGGTTCGGGAGTAGTTACCTTGTCTTCAGCTACGGAAGTTTCACTTTGTAAGCCGTTGATGCGACGGTAAAAATCTTGGAGATAATTTAAGTCTTGGGAAAAAAAGTTTTCCACGATCGCTGGAGAGATTTCGGATAAAGCACCCAAGCGAGTAATTACACGAGACAAGATAATAATTGTCGCATAAGCTGCATTTGCTTTGACCCGTGGGTCACGCAAGGGGGAAATTTCGTCTATCGCTGTTGATAAGCGCATTATACCCTGACGGTGGAGGTTGCCTTCAGAGTCTAAATACCCCTTAGGCAGTGTAAATTCAAACTCTGTGGGAAACATAGTCCTCCTGATTACTTCAGGTAATTTTAAATTTTATCGCGTTTAAATTCTTCAAAAGCCACCTCTACTTCCTCAATTTCAATGTCGCCACTGCGAGCATTAACATCGGCTAGTTTGTAACTGGTAGGCCAAGCACCATCTAAGATAAATCTAGCTTGTGGTTGACTTTGCTGATTATATATAGTCAAGGTAATTTCTTTTCTTCTCTCAGACCATTTACCATCCTGAACATCTTCAAACCACTTCCAAATAGCCATAGAGTTAGTCATACCCCTCCGCAGAGTGATATTACCACTTTTAACATTGCCGGGAATTTTGGTTCGCACTACTCGACCTTTGTCTGTTTTACCCCATTTGTTAGCAGTAACTTCTGCAATTTCGATAGCGTCTTGGGTTCTTTTGAAGCCTTGACACTCCAAAAAGAAGCAATCGATATTATCGTTCTGTCCGTCTAGGGTTAGTCCTAAAAAAAATCGATGGGCTGTGAGAACTTCTGGAATGTTGCTTGGAGATTGTGTCACTTTAGGTTGTCATATATAGGGGATTTAAACCGGAAAAATATCTAAAAATTCATCGCCATTAATTACTGTTGTCCAGTGCTGATATTTTCCTGGAGCATTTTTTTCTCGTGGGTCTGCTTGCACTAAAGGCATAAATTCATGATAATGTTCATTGGCACTAGCTCCTACCATGCATCCAGCAGACCAACCCTTAACTGGATCACCAAACCCATCGCCATCTGGATTGTTGGTAGTGTGTTGATCTACGCTGAAGTTATTACCCTGATCTTGTAAGCGATCAGGTCCACGCAAGACTTTAATTTCACCAGTTTGTACTAAAGCCAATTGATCTCCAGTACTACCGTGGTGATGACCAATGCTCCAAGCTTGGTATTGCCATGCGAGAATATCCGCACAACCTTTTTCATTCATTGGATGTTCCCAGTAATATTCTCCTGGATCACAAGTGGCTAACCAACTCCCTGCAAAACTGGGAACTTGGTCTTTGATAACTAATACACAACGTCGGTCATTCCAGACAAATGGTGCATTACCATTCCACTCGCCATTGCGGTTTAATCCACGAAAATAAACGATGTTAATTTCTCCATCATTACCATTAGTAGTAATATGTTGATCGTGTAATATCATCCACATTACAGTTCGACTCGGCCAGTCGCCGTTGAGTTTAAATCCTGGGATTAAGTCACTCGGCTTGGTATTAAGTAGGCTAGCAGCAATATGAGAATTTATTCCTGGCTCAGTGAGATTTTGAAAATGTTTATAAGCATTTAGCGCCCTAGTCGATTTTGGACCCCAAAGTCCATCAGGTGATTTTAAGAGCCAAAAATCTTGAAGTCTAGACTGTAATTGCAGTGCTAAGTCCTTGTTTGCAGCGATCGCTTCATCATCTTTGAGTGCGTTCACTGACCCATTGACTAAACCATAGAGTAAGGAATGAGGATTATCCGTAGATGTATCTGGCATAAATGCTGATGTTTGTAATGAGAGTAATACTATTTTGTCACAGACTTTTCAAATATCCTTGATCAGACTTACCCCAGGAAATAGCAAATAGTTTCTTTGTCCAAAAGTCTCGCCACCCCACTCCCAGCCTCTCCCCGTGTATGGGGAGAGGTGCCGGAGGCGAAGAGGGGTTTTACTTTCGGGCAAAACGTTGATTTTTGAATGCCTTGGCGTAGCCTCTGTCTACGAGACGCATTCGCGTTGGGAGAGAAGTTGTAATCTGTGCGGATCTATAGCGGTTCTCAGTTGGATGCAATATAAAATTATATCGTCGCCTGTAGGGGCACGGCAGTGCCGTGCCCTTACGAGTGTATTGGACTCAACCGATAACCGCTATAGTCCTAATTATTTGATCCGTTTAATTCCTTCGTGAACTAATTCAATCGTCTCATTTGCCATATCGCCACCAGAGGCTGTTAAGGTGGGGCCTGTATATTTACAGGGATAGCAATTGACTATGTTCCAACGTGCTTTTTCTGAACCTTGTTGATCGTAAGCTACAACTGAACCAGTTTTACGATTTTGTGACCACTGACGGGGGTCGCCCATGTCTTCGTTACACTTTTGATACCATTGATAAAGATCTACATCGTCAGTGGCGATAACTTTTACTGTGATGTTAGTAAATTTAACAACAGTAGGTGTAGCTTGGCGCATGATTTTAGCACTTTTACCTGAGCCGTGGATATCTTGGGCTGGTGTACTTTCAACCCCTAGTCCACTAATCTCTTTGATAAATTTATCGGTGATACCATCTGCTTCAAAGTAGAATTTACAAGACGTTAAAAATTCGCCTGCCATACTTATTTAGACTCCCGTGTAATTAATCTTGACTGTTTTTTGGTAGGACTTACGCAAGTGACATAAAAAATTAATTTTTGTAGTCAGCACTTTAGTGCTTATTTTCAAGACTAAAGTCGGACTACGAACTTAAAATAATATGCCATTGCCTAAGTCCTGTTTGGGTTTGAATTGCAACTTTCTACAACAACTCATACCCCAATGAGCAAAGAGATTCCTACTCGTTGTCGTCAATTCCATTCCATTGACTGATGCGGAAAATGACAAATTCTGCAGGTCTGACAGGACAAACTCCGACTTCGATATACAAACGACCTAAGATTCTGGTTTCTGGTGGGTTTAGTTCTTCATCGCACTTGACATAAAATGCTTTTTCTGGTGAAGAGCCAAATAAAGCGCCTTCCCGCCAAATCCGTTCTAAAAAATTGCTGACTGTGCGTTTAACCCGCGCCCACAAGTCTTCATCGTTGGGTTCAAATACAACCCATTGAGTGCCTAATTCAATTGATTTTTCGATATAGCTAATCAATCGTCGCACGCTGATATAACGCCATTCAGTTTTATCAGGTTCTACTAAAGTTCTAGCACCCCAAATGCGGATACCGCGATTGGGGAAACTGCGGATACAGTTGATTCCTAAAGGATTTAATAATTCTTGTTCGCGGAAGTTGGTATCATAGCCTAAGCCAATGACGCCTCTGGGTACTTCGTTCGCTGGAGCTTTGTAAACGCCTCTAGTTTCGTCAGTGCGTGCCCAAACCCCCATGACATGCCCACAAGGAGGAACGAGAATAGGATTACCGCGATCGCGTGGATTAGGTACTTTGATCCAAGGATAATACAGTGCCCCAAACATGGAACGACGGTTAAATCTATTTAACCACTCCACTACTTGTTGCGGTTTGACATGTTCTGGCGGTGGGTCAATTAATACCATGCGGTTGGGTGGGTTGGGAATATCCCCACTGGCTGAACCTTCACACATGCTAATCATCAATTCAATGATGCCGTGGACTTGATCTATGTTCAACACTTGCGCTTGATACGCCCGCATTAAATCAGGACAAGCTAGCATGGTGATTTCATCAATTTCAAAAATCCCCCTTACCCCTGTGCGATCATCCCTGATACCTTCTAAATCTCGCGAAAATCTATCAACAGGGGCAGCAACAATTGGCGGTGATAGTTCATACTGGCCATTAGTCGGACGTCGAGTTAAAGGCTGTCCAGATTGAGAAATATCTTCGACGTTGATATACATCGAATTTCTCAAGGCTGCTACCGCGTAGGTTGCTATCTGTCCTGGTTCGCGGTTCATGGTTAAATTCTCGAATTGCTCGAGAACTTCTTCGCCGCGCCGAATTTGCACTGTAAAATATTCACCAGTATTTGGTGGGGCTTCGCCTTCAGTACCTTCTGGTAAGGCACGGGGTGCGCTGTCGGTAATCAAAATTGTAATTGCACCACCAAATGCTTGCTCTGGGCGCAAAGTAAAGCGAATGGCGGGACGATTACCTCTACCAGAAATCCGTAGAGAGGCTGGTTCTGGGGAAGCGGGTTTGGGTGCCCCTGGTAACTGAGTACCAATACTTGTCACCCAACAGCGCCCGCCGCCATTCATAAAGTAGCCATAGACGGCAAAGGGTAAATAGGCGTTAAAATCGGTGAAACCGTCGGAATTTGCCCGCGAAAAGTAATTAAGATATTGCGTCCAATTGGTGATCAACATGGGCTTAAATAGTTCAGCCCCGTCGCGAATATCTTCTGTAAAGCCAACAAATCCAGCCACCGCTGTACTGACACCTTCTATCGGTCGGCTACCTCGGTCTATTTCTTCAATATATACACCAGGGGCAAAATAATCTAATCTAGGCATGAAAGTTGCTCCAAGTTAGTAAAAATGTAATTAAGTGGGTATGGGGCATGGGGCTAGTAGTCTGCAAATCCCACAATGCTTAGTAGTATCGTAGGGTGCGTTAGGATGAAATCCGTAACGCACCAAATCCTTGATGATGGTGCGTTACGCTGTCGCTAACGCACCCTACGTGTCTCTAGTTTTTTACTCAGCACTCAGCACCATGACTTATTCAGGAGTTAGTAAGATTTCTTTGAAGGTATAAGTTTGTCCATCTACCAATACATTGACATTTTGGGGTAAATAGCCAAGACAATTAACTGTCAAAACATAATTACCGATCCGAATGTCTTCAAAAAAGAACAGTCCTTCTTTGTTGCTTACCACTGATTTCTCAGTTCTTTGCACGGTAATATCTGCTTCAAGTAAGGGCAGATTTGTTACCGCACTTTTGACAACACCTGCGATCGCTACTCGTTTGGTGACGACTGAACCGTTACCATTGCGACGATCTTGATTTTGCAAATTGATAATTCGTTCCCAAACCATTGGTACAGGAGTAGCTTGTGGTTCAACGGGTATGGTAATTGTTAGATATAAGGCTGGACGTAAGGGGATGCTTAAAGCACTCCATAATGAACCAATCTCAATCGGTGGGTCTAAGGCGACTGTCATTGACAAATTGCCATAACCCCGCAATTCTGGAACCAAGAACTCTTCTTGTAACGAGCGATGACGCAATAACAGTGTCAAGGCTTCGCTGATTAAGTGATGTTCACCTAAAGCTGTTCTGTCCCAAGCTGTTAACAGCATAGCGACATCAAACCAACTAGGAGACCAATTCACGTTCACAGGTTGCAAAGCACCACTGAGTTTGCGTTCTACTTGTCTACCGGAATGCTGAATTTGCTTACTCTCACGAATGTCATAAACATATAAATTGAGCGTTGGGCTTGTACCCTCTTCTCGGCGATTACTCGGATGACTAAAGTCGATTTGCTCTGTACTGGTGAGTGAGGTTCCTCCAGCTAAGATTTCCGCTAAGGTTTGAAGAACGAAGATAAGCATGAAGGTGCTGTGCTGGTAGTTAATCCAGATGTATCTAGGTTATCTGTATTCACCCTGTCAAGGTAATTAGACTTTTGTCGATATTTTTGGGATGGGGAATTGGGCTATTTAAGTAATAACCACGATATATATGTATAAAAAATGTTTTTAATTGCGATCGCGATCGGGAATATTGCTCTTTGGTGTCAATTTAACCTGAAACCTGAGCCATCAGGAATTTTTGAGAAGACAATTGCGGCTTTTGATAATACAATTGCGGCTTTTGATAATACAATTGCGGTTTTTGATAATACAATTGCTATTTTTGATAATACAATTGCGGTTTTTGATAATACAATTGCGGTTTTTGATAATACAATTGCGGTTTTTGATAATACAATTGCGGTTTTTGATAATACAATTGCTGTTTTTGATAATACAATTGCTGTTTTGGCGATCGCGTGACGTTCAAAACAATCGCTAAATTATCCCACAAGATGGGATGGATATGCAGCCCTTAGCCACTGGCGGGCGAGACGCCCACCCCACAAAAAAAGTTGGATGTTTTTTTTGATTTGGAGTTCATCGACACACCTCGCCAAATGGAAACGTGGTATCAAATTCTATGGATTGCAGGCCCAACAGACCCTCCCGATTGGGTTAAATCGGAATTAATGGAAACCTCCTTGCACCGCTGCTGTAACCTATTCAATCTTCCCCTCCCGATTGGGTTAAATCGGAATTAATGATATATAGCGATCCTAAATAAGTTGTGTTCGCGTAGCCTGCCGTAGGCATAAATTAGCGGTGTCCAGATCCCCGACTTCGCAGAAGTTGTCGGGGATCTAATTTTTCATGAATGATTTAGGACTGCTATAGCGGTTATCGCTTGAGTTGAATACACTCGTAAGGGCACGGCATTGCCGTGCCCCTACAGGCGACGATATAATTTTAGGTGTTGCATCCAACTGAGAGCCGCTATATTGCTTAACAACGCCTAATTTTTTTTACCAGCGTCTTCAAAATCTGTTACGGCACAAGCAAATTCCCTAAAGGCTGTTTTAATTAAAACCTCTTTCATTGCCTTATCAAAGGAAGAATTGCGTATCATATCTGCTAATTCTATAAATAGCAGAGAAAAGATAAAACGGTCTTGGCGATCAACTTGTTTTAAACAAGACGATAGAAACTCATATAGTTCTGTTTTTCGCGTTTTAGTTTGTTCCTCCCATATTTGCAAAGCCAGTCGGAAAGTTTTTAACCGGATTTCATTCATATTGTAAGACGTATCTTTGTAGCGAATTGATACGCGATCGGGCATTTGCATAGGTTTTTACAGGAACATTCAATATAACTTATATTCAGCTTTATTTTGCTTCATCCGGAGAATTGAGAAATGGGAAGATAAGGAGACTTGACTTTTCACTCTTATCTGGAAAACCTCACTTCTATTTCTCTCTCCTACAAGGAGAGAGACTTTGAATCGGGAGCATCCCAATTTTGCCCTTAATAAATTTGTAGTGGGAGCATCTTGCTCCCTAATGTCGAGGAAGCAGGCTAGAGAGCCATCACTACAAAAAAATAAATTTACACATTTGGGATGCTCCCCTTTTTTCCATGCCCCATGCCCCATGCCCCATTCCTCGTTGACAAACCAGTATTAAGGATTGTATATTGTTAAATAACGAGCGTTCGATATAAATAGTCTGAGATATGCCGAAAATTGTTGACCATGAACAATATCGCAAAGAACTGCTCGGTAAGTGCTTTGATTTATTTGCCCAAAAAGGCTATGGTTCCATCACCATGCGCCAAATTGCTCAAGGTTTAGGGGTTTCAACGGGGACGCTGTATCACTATTTTCCGAGCAAACAAGCTTTGTTTGAGCAATTAGTAGAAGAGGTGTGTCAGCAGGATTTAAGCGCAGCACTAGCAGAATTGGGAGAACGAAAAACGCCACAAGAGGCGATGGAAGTGCTGGGAAGATATATTGTGAAAAATGAGGATTACTTTATTAAATGGACTTATCTTTGGGTTGATTTTTGTCAACATCAATATTTTCCGGAAATACCTGTAGATAATGTATTTAAGCGAGCAAATCAGCGATATCACCAGGCAGTTTGTGATTTTTTAGGTATTACAGATGCGGTATTAGCGTCGTTTATATTGAGTTTTATAGATGGTTTATTGCTGGGAAAATTACAGGGTAATGAAATGATAGATATTCCTGAACAATGCAATTTATTGGGAAAAATGGTAACGGCTTATTTGCAACAAAAACAGTCGCATTCAGCCAAGGTAAGAGACTCGTAGTGAGGACTTCAGTCCTCAAAATCAGGACTAAAGTCCTGACTACAAACTTGAATTGACGTAGTGAGGACTTCAGTCCTCAAAATCAGGACTAAAGTCCTGACTACAAAGGTTTAATGATTGACACCATTCTACTTGCTTAAATTTCTGCGTACTATCTAATAAAGGGGAAAAATGACTAACCGAATGTTATTTAAACCAAAAAATCAGCACTTAATTGCATTAGTAATTGCGGCAACTGCAATTACAGGTGGAATAGTTTTTTATGCTATCTCTCAGTTTAGACAAATTGGTAAAACTTCTTCATCGGAAACTGTACAAGCAGCGCCAATTGTGCAAAAAGTCACAGCATTAGGAAGACTACAACCAGAAGCAGAGGTAATTAGCTTGTCTGCGCCTCTGGCTTTAGATGGCGATCGCATTGCTCAAATTTTAGTCAAAGAAGGCGATCGCGTCAAAGCCGGACAAGTTGTAGCTATTTTAGACTCACGCCATCGCCACTCTCAAACATGCCCAAACTGAATTAACAGCAGCTTACATCAAAGCCCCAACCAATGGTCAAATTCTCAAAATCCATCAACGAGCGGGAGAAAAAATTGGTGATGCTGGGATTGCAGACTTAGCACAAAATGACCAAATGATTGCCGTAGCCGAAGTTTATCAAACCGATATCGCTAAAGTCAAACTGGGACAACAAGCAGTGATTACCAGTCAAGCATTTACTGGTGAATTGCGCGGTACTGTTTTCTTAATTGGTTTACAGGTGAACCGACAAAACGTGTTTAGCAACCAACCAGGGGAAAATCTTGATAGCCGAGTTATTGAAGTGAAAATTCGCCTCAATCCTGAAGACAGCAAGCGTGTTGCAGGTTTGACTAATTTACAGGTGCAAACAGCTATTGAATTGTAAAGTTTTATTGCTCTAAAGGATAACGGATGTTCGGTATATCTTGAGGTTTGATGAAATGCTTGGTAAAATGTTTCGCAAAACACCGCTAGCATGGCGGCAGTTAATGAAAGAAAAAACCCGTCTGGCGATCGCAGTTGCAGGTATTACCTTTGCTGACATGCTAATGTTTATCCAGTTGGGATTTGAAGCAGGTATTACCTTTGCTGACATGCTAATGTTTATCCAGTTGGGATTTGAAAGTGCGCTGTTTGATGCAGCTATTAAACCCCATCGAAATTTGCAAGCAGATTTAGTTTTAATTAATCCGCAATTTCAAACCCTGTTTTCCGTCAAAAGCTTTTCTAGAGAACGATTATATCAAGCATTGGCTGATGATGGTGTGCAGTCAGTAAATTCAGTTTACATTGGTACTGGACAATGGCGAAATCCCAAAACCCGTTTAGAACGAGCTATCTTAGTGTGGGGTATCGATCCAGCACAACCCCCATTTAAATACGCCGACACCAAACAAAACAGTCATCAACTCAAACAATTATATCAAGTGCTGTTTGATCAAGCCGGTCGTCCAGAATATGGTGCTCTTAGCGATATTTTGCAAAAAACAGGCAAATTTGACACAGAACTGAATAGTAAAGCCATTCAAGTTAAAGGCTTATTTACTGATGGTGCATCCTTTGCGGCAGATGGTAACGTCATCACCAGTGATTCCACCTTTTTACAACTATTTCCCACGCGCAAACCAGAGCGAATTGAAGTGGGATTGCTGACACTTAAACCGGGAGCAAATCCAGAAAAAGTGCGATCGCAACTAAGCAAAGCATTACCCAATGATGTCATAGTTCTCACGCCAGAAGAGTTTGCACAAACCGAGAAAAAATACTGGGAAGGTGGTACCGCCATAGGTTTCATTTTCGGTTTAGGTACAGCAGTCGGGTTTATTGTTGGTATCGTCATTGTTTACCAAATCCTGTATTCTGATGTTTCCGAACATCTGCCAGAATACGCCACCCTCAAAGCAATGGGTTATGGCGATAATTATCTACTAGGCGTCTTATTACAAGAAGCATTACTCTTAGCAGTGTTGGGTTATATACCAGCATTCTTCCTTTCAGTTGGACTTTACAGCACTTCCGTCTGTTATGAGGTACACTGAATTTAAGATATAAATACTTTTACATGAAGTCATACTCTGTAGATCTTCGAGAAAAAATAGTTGCAGCACATATTGAGAAAAACATCTCAATTAGGAAAGTAGCTAACATATTTTCCGTCACAAAGAGTTTAGTGCAGAAGCTGGTAAAACAACAAAAAGTTGATAGAAATTTACAATCCAAGCCGCGAGGAAAACCACAATTTAGTCATCTGACAAATGCTGACATAGAGTTGAGAGAGTTAGTTGCAGCACATCCAGATGCAACATTGATAGAGTTATGTGAATTATTTGCAGACAAGACTGGCAATTTTGTAGGTCGAAGTGCAATGTGTCGTGCGTTACAGAAATTAGGATTAAATCGGAAAAAAAAACAAAGCGAAGTACCCAAGCGGGGACGGAGAGAGTCCTGAATTTAAGATTAGATTATTGGGAAAAGGTCAAAAATATAGAGCCAGAAAATTTAGTATTTTTGGACGAAACTGGCGTTCTACTTGGTTTAACAAGGACTCATGCCCGTTCACCACAAGGAACAAGAGCTTACTCTCTTAACCCCTTCTATCGTGGGTCAAAAGTTACAGTAATTGGAGCAATTAGTATTAAAAAAGTAGTCGCATTAATGACAATGAATAATTCAATGGATGGCAAAGCCTTTGAAGTATTTATTGAGAAGTTTCTAGTGCCAGAGTTATGGTCAGGAGCAGTGGTCGTGATGGATAATTTATCCGCGCATAAACTAGATTCAATTGTGCCTATGATTGAAGCTGTTGGTGCTTCAGTTATATGTTTATCACCATACTCACCAGATTTTAACCCAATTGAGTTATGGTGGTCACAACTTAAATCATTCTTGCGGATGTTTTCACCGACCACAACAAAAATGGTAGACCAAATCATTTCAGTTGCACTTGACTTAATAAATCCTCAACATTTAAGAAACTGGTTTGCTAATTGCTGCTACTGTACCTCATAGCAGCCGGAAATGCTGTATGTTTTCACTCCTACGTCTGGAGGACAGGGCTTGACGTTTTCTATTTCGTATTTGATAGCGATAAACCATCGGTCAGCCTGACGACTAATAACGCAATTGTGAATAGCTGTAACTGGTAATGGCTCGGCTAATCTCACCCATCCAATGGAAGGAAGTTTTACACGCTTGCCATCGTTTCTAATTGTAGGTTTTTCTTTGGTTCCAGACTCCAAATAGAAAGAATCGCGTTGCCCTTTTTTCTTGAATCTGGGTTGTTTAGAGGTTTTTTCAAAACACCTACCCCAGGCGAGATTAAAGATGTTATTCATATGCTACCGCCGGCTTTGCGAGAACTCTGGACGGAAACAGTACGTACGTAATCAGCGTTTTCTCTGATAAAATAAATAATCCCCCCAGAACCTGTAATGGACAGGATATTGGGGGGTTCAAATGTTGCAGCAAAAAGTGAATTAGTTACTAGTTAACAGCCTCTAGATTAAAATATCAATAAAAATCAGTTAAATTTCCGTAAAGTAATTGTCAAGAAAGAATGAAGACCAGCCAGGAGAGTGAGAAAATTAAAACTCAAAAGCCTAGCTGGAAGCTGTTTTCGGAGATTTCCGACAGTCGAAATACTAAAAAATAATTCTTGCACGAATACTTACTTGTGGCGAGAGGGTTTGCTCCCCTCACTGATCCCCTGGAGGCTAGTTCGCACAAGTTGACGAAATATCATAGACTTCTTGCATAAATCAAACCAAAGAACCCCACCCCGCCTTCGACTTACGTCAAAGTCTCCCCTCCCCGCAAGCGAGGAGGGGTTGGGGATGGGGTGTTAGGGGACTTTTGCAAGAGATCTAATATAAAAAACTCCACGCCACTTGCAAAATAGCAATCCGGTTAGACATGACATGCAAACTAGCAGTAGCTATTGTGCGTCATTACCGAAGGACACACAAGGACTTTCAACTTCCTCTGCTGGTTGGAATGAACTGCAGAAAATGACCGCAGAACAATTCACCTCGAACTCGTCAGGGTGAATACAATCTATTGTTCCTTCTAGTTTGACGTGAAAAGTACAGTTGTTGCAGATCGTCATAGTTCCAATGGTTGCTAATACTCCGTATTCAATTTTTGCTGCCAGTCGAGTCAAAATCCTTATTTGAATTTTTTATCATAAATTCTGTAAATTTGTCAGCAATATCCTCGTGTTTTTGCTAAAAATGCTGTATCATAGATAATCCTAGTAAAAATTTTCAACACTAGATTTGATAAACAATCCTTGCGGATCTTTCTGAAGATTCTTGAAAGACTACGTTAGTCTGGCTGAATCAATGTTAAGGTTCTCAAGATTTCTGTGTGCAGTTCTTAAAAAGTGAAATAGATATGAAGCTAATCAAAAAATCTGAAAAACTACTCCTTGAGCAGATCAAAATTATGGAGGAAGCAGAAGAACAAAATCTTTCAGCCGACACGACTAATGCTCAAGAGTCAACAGTTGAAGAAGAGCAAGAACCAAATACAGAGTATGCAGAACCTAATTATATACCTCTGCGTAATCATCCTTTGGTTCAATCTGTTGGCAACACAGGTTGGCAAGTTTCTGAGATTTGGAAGGATATTAGATTAGATCATTTCTAGATCACCTTAATATTACCAATTCAAATAATGTTTGCAAGACTAAATTATTCGTAGGGAACAGTGCTGTTCCACTAATTCTGATGGGTAGGTAGTAAGCAATTCAGCGTTTCA
>CAVYXS010000116.1:0-4130 GCA_963772205.1 uncultured cyanobacterium | reverse complement strand
TCGTATTCAGATAAATCAACAGCAACAGAAACAGCCAAATCATTCAGTAACATTTTTTCCACACTTTGAACAAAGCGAGACTCAGCAATAAAACACATGACTTCAAAGTTGAGGAAGAACGAACGATTATCCAAGTTCACAGTTCCTACTCCTGCCATGTCTTCATCAATGAGGATAATTTTCTGGTGCATGAACCCATTTTTGTAGCGATACAGCTTAATACCGATCGCTTCCATTTCGGTATAGTACGAGAAAGAACATAAATAAACAAATAAGTGATCGGGGTGGTTCGGTAAGATAATTCGCACGTCTACACCGCGCATTGCTGCCAGTTTCAAGGCTGTCAAAGTTGAATCATCCGGCACAAAGTAAGGACTAGCAATCCAGAGACGAGTCTGAGTTTGATTGATGGCATTCACAAAAAAAAGGTTACAGGCTTTTAGTTGGTTGCGGGGCCTGTAGGAAGAATCAATGCGGTTTGATTGATTTCTTTATTAGCTTTAATGCGCCAGTTAACTTCGATAACTTTGCGATTTGCCCAGTACCAATCTCGCACAAAAGTGTTTTGCAGAGTTTGCACAGTTGGACCTTGGAGTATCATGTGGGTGTCACGCCAAGGACTCAAGCGGCGATTTTTTCCCAAGTATTCGTCACCAATATTCAAACCACCAACAAATGCTGTTTCACCATCCACCACCAAAATCTTACGATGGTTGCGAAAATTGATTTGGAAACGATTGCCTTTGCCTTTGGTAGCTTTGAAGCCACTCACTTGAATGCCATTTTGTCGTAAACAGTTGATATAAGAGCGTGATAGTTTTTTTGAACCAATTTCATCGTAGAGAAAGTAAATTCTGATTCCTTGCTTTACCTTAGTTAGTAATGCTTCCTTAAAAACTTTACCAACTTGGTCGTCATTAACAGTATAGGATTGTAGCAAAATATAATCTTTAGCTCTTGCGATCGCACTTAACATTGCTTCATAGGTTTGCTGACCATCAATCAGTAATTCGGCGGCATTACCTGATGTAAAAGGAACTTCTGTAAAAGTCTCAGCTAGTAGTTGCAGACGTGCAAAATTATCTGGTGGCGCAGCTTTAAACTCCGTAAAATCACTGTAAATTTGCTTGACAAGCTTGTGTTATCAATAGTCGATTTTTGTGAACGAATAAATCGGTAAGATGGAACAAATTTTCTGGCGAGAGTATCTACGTATTCTTTAATATCAAGCATTATACTAATTCATAATTAAGATCACAATTAAGAGAATGTTTGAAAATTTATAGAAGTACATAGCGCTCGCATCCGTAAGATTCAGTACAGATGGCAAAACCCTATCTTCTGCCAGTTGGGACAATACTATATTCATACCCTGGATGATGCTTTAGCCAAAGGCATACAGCGCTTCCCGCCATTATGCAATAGAGTTTTTCTCCTTGCCCCTCTCCTAGCATAGCTTTCAGCTTTGAGAATGTACCGCATAGCTGCCGTTCGTGCTGCAGGGCAACGCTAGTTGTACTCAACTAGCGTACCTCAACGCGAGTTGTTTATGGGAGAAACCACGCCAGTTCCTACAACGATATATCTTCTACACTGGATACCTTACCCGATCTCCAATTACCGAAAGTTGGTAAAATGGAAAAAGTGAGCCTGCTGTCTTCGGGTGCAAGTCTCCAAATCAACGCAAATATGAGGATGTGCGATCGCGGAAATATCTCTTTCCCTGTTTGGCTAAAACAGAGAAGTAAAAAGCTAAACCTTATATAAGGTAAGCTTTTTCAGCCTCTATTTCCGTTTGATAGGGTCGAGATTCCTATACACCATTGTCACCGGATAACTAATATCCGCTGTCTAGCCCGTGAGCTAGAAACATAGTACAAACGATTAAACTCTCTAATCTTTGCCAGTACTGCCCTACTGTCATCTCCTTGTTCTGGATAAAGTCGCTTACTCAAATCTTTACCATCAATACCCGCTTCATTGAAAGTGCTACCTTGGCTATTGTGAACAGTTAATGCAAAGCAGTTTCTGATGTTGGCAAACTGCTCTGAATGTTTGTAGTACTGCTTCCACAGAAAGGGATTACGCTTGGCACTTTTGAGTAAGCGTTTGGTTTCTTGGTCAAATTGTTTTTGCTCATCTTCATGCAGAACATAGATTTGACGCACAATCCCTTCATCTGTCTCTACCTTTAACCTCCAAGTATCATAGTTGTTATAACGATCCCCAAAGACATCTAAAACAGTAAACTCTGTAGATGTAGAAAGAATCGTAGTTTTACCATCAGGAGCCATCACAGGATCTCTGGTGATTAATCTTTCTCCAGGAATAAAGCGATTGAGATTTTCACCATATAAATGTGTGCGAATCTGCTGATTGTAAAAGTCAACTTGAGTATTAGTCCAGGACAAAATTCGGAAACAATCTGGGTTTTGAGCAAATTCTCTCTTCATCTTTTTGCAGGCATAACGCAGCAAAGTTTGACGTTTAACCATCAGCGCCCCATTACTTTTATCAGGCAGATATTTAGCATAAGGCTCAAAAGGAAACTTGCTCTTGGTAACTGCATAGCGAGAAGCAGTGACAAACTCTAACAAAGGGCTACCAGTTCCCTGACGCACAACTTGAGTCAATACTGCTTTATCTGGCACTTGAAAACTAGGAGATTTTCCTTCATTAACTGGATTTAATTGTGCTGGGTCGCCCATGAGAATAATTTTGATTTTTGTCCAGATGGATGATTGGTTAGCAACATCCTCAATCCAACGCCAGAGTTGTTTGCCAATCATGGAACATTCATCAATAAAGACAACATCAAATAGATTGATGTAAGAAGGCCCAGTTTGGTCAAGTACTTTCTCTTTACCTCTAGTTACCATACCCAGTCCTAACAACTGGTGAATGGTGAAGAATTCTACCCCTGTTACACCATTTTCTGCCGCCATGCGTTGCAGCACACCTACAGCTTTATTAGTGGGTGCAGTCAGTACAACTCGCTTACCCGCAGCGACAAGAACTTTAACTAGTTGGAAAACAATAGTTGACTTGCCGGTTCCCGCATAGCCAACCAGCAGAAATAAAGCAGCCATCACAGTTGGCTGTATAAATGTCCACATTGATAATAAAGCTTTTTGCTGCTGCTGGGTGAGTTGAAATGGAAAAGAACCTGTTGCAGCGAAAGTAGGAAGTGTTTGGATCATCATCGCTTCGCTAATTCCATTAATTGATCCACTCAATGCAGCGATAGCTGTCGGTTTTGCAACTTATGAACTACCCACAGTTGGCTCCGCCTGAACTGTGGGTTTCTACATCCCACAGTTCGTTATTACCTGTGTTTTGGGTGGTTTGGTTCTCTCTGACTACGAATTACTCCGTTTGTCAGGTATCCCTCAGCGATATCGTTTGAGGTTAAGAGAGCTAGCTTCATCTTCACCCACATGTAGATAGTTGTCTATCGTGATTTTCCCTGACGAGTGTCCCAACGTTTTAGTGATGATGTGAATAGGCGTGTTTTTAGCAGCATGGGTGGCGTGGCTGTGCCGCAACCAGTGTGGGGAGGGGATGCGACTTAACCCTGCTACTTCGGCAATGGATTTGATGATGCGGCGGATGTGGCGATCGCAAATGGGTTCACCCGTTTTCTGGCTTGTGAAAAGCGGCTCGGTTTTGTCTTTCACCTGTTGTCGATTAGCCAGAAGGTATTGGTAAAGTTCTTTCGGTATGGGAACATCGCGCTCCTTGTCTCCTTTGCCTACCACTTTGATGTAAGGTAGCCCGGACTGATTTAAATGCATGGTAGCCCAGGTTAAACCACTCTCACCTACCCGAATAGCACCGTAGTAAAAAAGCTCCAAAATTAGTTGGTTGCGTTGCGCTTGTATCTTTTTGTGAGGAGTGGGGGCTTGTTCTACAACTTGTGCAGCTGCGTCAAATAGCATTTCAATCTCAGTCTCAGTCAGGGTGCGCTCCTTAATCTTTTTACGCTCCGGAGGTACTTTCAATAACATTGCCGGGTTGGCCCGCAAGTAGCCTACATCACAAGCGTAGCGCAGAAAGCTTTTAAGAGAAGCAAGGCGACGGCGGACGGAAGCACGAGCAATTTCCCCTGTTTTCTCTTTCTTAAGTAGGTG
>CAVYXS010000115.1:0-5528 GCA_963772205.1 uncultured cyanobacterium | reverse complement strand
AACTTTTTCGTCAAAATCCATAATTTAATTACAGAAATTTGCACAGTCATCATAAGTTTTTATCTATCAATTAAGTGCCAATCTTTATTGCATCTTATTGAGAATTCAAATCTCATCCAGAGTCGGTAAAAAATCTGACCTCATAACCCAAAACGTCTGATTTTACTCTTTTTATCGAGAACAATCCTCCGTAAAAACCCCTTTGTGACAGTTAGGGTGCGGAATGTGGGTTCATAGGCATCAGTCTAATCTCCTTCTCTCTATCGCGTCAAGTTTGGCTGTCCATCATCATATTGGTGTTCGTAGGCTGCTTTTCCATTCTCCACATTACAAGTAGTAATATGATTATCCAAACCCTAGTTGCCGAGGATAAGCGCGGACGAGTAATGAGTTTTTATGCCCTAGCAATGGTAGGTACAATGCCTTTTGGGAATTTGCTAGCTGGAACTTTGGCAGACAAGTTTGGTGCGACTAATGCTTTAATTGTCTGTGGTAGTCTGAGTATTTTAGGTGTGCTATGGTTTTCTACACAATTACCAGCAGTGAAGCGTTGGATTAATCGCTAAATAACTCGCTTCTGTTTGTACAACAAAGTAGATTTTTGTGAAACAAGCATCTACCGCTACACCTTAAAAGTATAGCGGTAGATGATTAATTACATCGATTTTGCAGAAGAAAATTGCACCTATAGCTTATAGCTAATTTTTTCATCCCAAGGAGCAGGTTTGCTAATTTGCTTCCATATAGGACTATATAAGGCTTCATGTAATTCGCGTGCTAGTACTACCAAACCTGCATAACCAGCGTAAGCATGATGACGTTCATGGTTAATGTCTAAAAAAGGAATTTGCGCTTTGAGTGCTGTATATTTATTACCAGCCCCAGCAATTAATACATCAGCTTTTGTTTGGTGTAATACCTTTAATAACCTCTGGGGGGTTGTATCAGACAAAAGCATTCCATTTTCACCAAGATATTGTTTAATTTTAGCTTTATCCTCTTCTGTTGTTTTGCCATCTGTAGCTGCAATAACTTCCATTCCCAAGTCTTGGGCTGCTAAAATCAATGACCAACTTTTTACACCACCAGTAGAAAGCAGAATTCGCTTACCTTTTAAATCAGCAAGGTAAGGAGCTAAAGCAATATCTAGAGCAGCATTTTCTTGGACAATTAATTTTTCTGTACGTTCTTGTAGCTCATGGACAACAATATTATCTCCCAAGGATATGCTTAATTTGTCCACAATATTCCGCAAGCAATGGTTTAAATTAATCGCACCATAGAACGATTCTTCAATATAAAGAATTCCATAGCATTCTGCCATAGTTTGCGCCATTTGTATAGCTACATTTGAGCAAAGTACAACATTTAATTTGGCACGATGAGCATAGCAAACTTCTTGATAACGAGCATCACCTGTAATTTTGGCAAGAACGCGAATCCCCATTTGTTGGAACAATGGTAAAACATTCCATGTTTCGCCTGCAACATTATAGTCACCAACAATATTAATATCGAATGGTGTGGTAAATTCAGGTTCTGCTGTACCAATGACAGCATTCAATAAAGTTTCATTACCGATGCGATTACCTAAATTTTTACTACCAAGAAATCCGGGTGCATTTACATAGATAACTGGAATATTGATTTGTTGTGTAGCTAATTGACAGACACTATCAATATCATCACCAATCAAAGCAGACAGACAAGTAGCATAAACGAAAATAGCGGCAGGATGATAGCGTTGAGCAACATTCACAATAGCTTTGTACAGTTTCTTTTCTCCACCAAAAACAATATTACCTTCACTAAAATCAGTAGTAAAAGCAGTTTGGTATAATTGGGAGCCTGATGAGAGGCTACCATGATTTGCCCAAGGATTGTGAGTACAAGAAACAGCACCATGCACTAAATGAACAGCATCAGTAATAGCTCCAACAGAAACCATTGCTCCATCAAACGGGCAATTTCCTTGGGTTGAACCTGGTTGTGGTGGTTTTGTGCAAGTGAGTTTTTTTTGGTTAGATTTGCAAGCTGTTTCTCTGAGTAGTTGGTTAATTGTTCCTTGAGTATTTTTCATGCTTTTCCTCCTATTGAAGATGAATACAAAATAGGCAATACTGTGGAGTCAAGAGGATTTATTTTCTCTCTATCTCCTTTTTCCTATTGTTCTTACTTACCAAATCAAATCCCCGTTCGGCTGACGCTCACGGAACGCCTCAATTTATTTATGGGGATTATCTTTTTACTTTTTACTTCTTAAGCATCCTGTATTTTTAGAAAGCCTGTTATAGCAATCCTTAATTGCATGAGTTACATCTTAGCTTCTAACCTTTAGCCCCTCTCCTCAACGAGATGTAACTCACTAACATGAGAACCACTATAATTCTTTCGCTAGTTTTAGCTTATCTAAATATTAGCATAACTAATGTTTAGATGAATGAATTAATTATTGTTGTTATATTTTTAAACCAAGTATTCTGAGATAATCAAACAGAATAATTAAGCACATTGTCTCTCTGTACCTTGTTTTCTGTTTTCTAATTCAACTAAGGAATTTAACTTTTTACTAATACTTTTATAGGTATTTTATTTAACAGTAAAAGTAGCGGATATTTAGGTTATTATAGTCTGATTAATTTGAATATACACTAAAACTATCGGTTAACCGGATTAAAATATTGAATTTCTGCTTAAATTTCAAAATTATACACAATTTGGACTATAATACTTAGGCATCACCCTGGTTCAATTGTCAGTGGCGATCGCTTTGCTCCCTCGACAAACTTTGCCAAAAGCCCTCTGTGCCAAGCATTTCCTGATTTCCTGTTCCCTATTTCTCATTTATATGTAATTCTATATCTTATAGCCCTTAACTCCGGTAACTCGACCGAGATACAGTATTTTGTATCTTGGCTTTTGCAAAGTAATGCTCATAGCTCTGCAATACTCTAGGCCAAGGTTAAAAGGCTATAGAAATATCACAATGTTATTAAGCATACCCTATGACGAAATATGTAAATCTTGGCACAACTGGACTAAAAGTATCGCGTATCACCCTAGGTACGATGACTTATGGTTCCCGTAAATTGCGTGAATGGGTATTAGAAGAAGAAGAAAGTCGCCCATTTATCAAACTGGCTTTGGAATTGGGGATTAACTTCTTTGATACCGCCGATGTCTATTCCTTGGGTGCTAGTGAAGAAATTGTTGGGCGAGCGCTAAAAGACTTTGCCAAACGAGATCAGGTTGTGATTGCTACTAAAGTACATGGTAAAGTCGGCGATGGGCGAAATGATCGAGGACTATCTCGTAAACATATTTTTGACAGCATTGATGCTTCCTTGCGACGACTACAGACAGATTATGTAGACTTATACCAAATTCACCGTTGGGATCACGAGACACCAATCGAAGAAACCCTAGAAGCACTGCATGATATTGTCAAAGCAGGTAAAGTCCGTTACTTAGGAATTTCTAGCGTTTATGCATGGCAGTTTGCCAAAGCTCTTTATACAGCAGACATTCACGGTCTGGACTCGCTTTGTATCAATTCAAAATCACTACAACCTAGTCTATCGAGAAGAAGAACGAGAAGTGATACCCCTAGCTCTAGATCAAGGGATTGGTATTATTCCTTGGAGTCCCTTGGCGCGGGGCTTTTTAGCAGGAAATCGCAGTAAATCAGACTATGGTCAAACACTCCGGGCAAAAACTGACGAATTTGCTCACAATCTCTACTATCAAGATTCAGATTTTCAAGTAGTCGATCGCGTAGTAGAATTAGCCACAAAACGGGGTGTTAAACCCACACAAATTGCCCTAGCTTGGCTATTACATCAACCAGGTGTAACATCTCCCATAATTGGGGCTAGTAAGATAGAGCATCTCAAAGAGGCTGTGGAGGCGGTGGATTTAGTGCTTTCTGATGAAGAGCGCAAATTCCTTGAAGAACCTTACAGGCCTCATCCCATCCTAGGGCATCAATACCCCTCTGGAAATCGCCCATAGGACTAGGGAATGGGGTGCTATTTTCTCCCCATTCTCTATGTAATTTATTTTCAAAGGAGTACTTATAGCGGTTCTTAGTTAAGTGAGGTGTACAAAAACCCCAACCCCCTCCCCGCAAGCGAGGAGCTTGCTCTGATGTATCTCACTAGACGGGGAAACGCTATAGCAATTCCCAATGCCCAATACTTCTTTTCTTTTTATTGATCGAGCGTAAAACCCAACCCAATATTGGGTAGCACGGATGACGCTACACTAATGATCATGAGGGAACTCTATTTGAGCAAATATATTTGACTCCATGTGTCAATTGCCGCTTTTACTTTTAGATCAGGAGCTAAATTGATGTCAGACTCATCGATAAAAAGACATATTGCCACCTATACCCGTATGGAAGATGGTACACAAGAAGACTATCTGCTATTGCGGGAACACAATAAGCCTTTGTTGAATAACGTTGCCGATCGCGCATTGGCGGAACTAGTAGGCTTGCAAGAAACTCACCCAGGAAATCTGATTGATCGCTATCAACATTCCCTACAAACAGCTACAAGAGCATTCCGAGATAATGCTGAAGAAGAAGTTGTAGTGGCGGCGCTACTCCACGATATCGGTGATTTACTCGCACCTGCAAATCATGCAGAATTCGCCGCTGATATCCTCAAACCCTATGTAAGTTCTAGTACCTATTGGATAATTGCACATCATGGGATTTTTCAAGGTTACTACTTTTGGCACCACATTGGAGGCGATCGCCACGCCCGCGAAAAATTCCGAGATCATCCCTATTTTGAGCAAACTGTTGAATTCTGCCATAGGTGGGATCAAGAATCCTTTGATCCAAATTACGATACCTTGCCGTTGACTTTCTTTGAGCCTCTGGTGCGTCGGATCTTTGCTCGTCAACCTTGGGGTGAACATACACAACTTGAGTGAATGCGATCGCTCTTGTGACTGGCGTGTAAAATCGTGGCGAATTCAGGAGGGAAATTTAAACCCAGAGGTTAAGGGAAGCGCATACCGCTTTCGGGTAGCGTCCCTTAAAGAAGGCAGAACCGGCAAGGTAGGGGCGGGGAGAATTTGCTACGAATTAATGAAATACTGTACTACGCCGGATAAAAAACGAATGTTCGTAACTCAATACTTTGTCTTGCAGGCGCATCTACTGGGCTGGTTGGATCGTCAAATGCTGAGTGGGCAGAAAAACGCGCCAACCCGTCTTCTGCAGAGTCGAAACATTTAATAAATATTACTTCATTCCGCCGCATTTGGGGAAAGTAGTACCATTTATGTTCTGGATTGTATGTGACGGCGTAGGTTTCACCAATGCGATCGCGATATACTAAATCACCCGCGACAAGTTCTTGTGGTGCAATACTTCTGGCATCACTCAGTGCCAATGGCGATTCTTGAATTGTATCAGCAATTCCCCGCCAAACATTGATGATAGCAAATCTTTGTTGTAACAATCTCTCAATCTCATCATTATCTATACCCCTTGCTGCTAACTCCCAACGCGC
>CAVYXS010000114.1:0-28987 GCA_963772205.1 uncultured cyanobacterium | reverse complement strand
ATCAAATTGAGGAAATTAATTACTACTCTGAACCCTCAGATATGTGGATAGCTTTGCTCAAACAAGTACGAGTGAAATAATATAATATTTACGGACTGATAATTCAAAAAATATCCAATCTCTAGATTGCATCAGAGAGCCAGACAACTGCAACCTAATTCATAATTGATAATTCATATGGCGTTTCCAGGTTCAGTCTAATACAGACCTAACCCCCAGCCCCTTCCCTCAAAGGGAAGGGGAGTAAGACAAAATTATAGGATTTAAATCCCCCCGCATAACATAATTATGAATTATTCTGATGCACCCTAAAAAATAGGTTGAGTGATACCCAACTTTAGTCCTCGTATTGTCAAATTTCCCCACCAACCACTACATCTCGAATTCGCAGACTTGGACCACCACAACCTACAGGTAAGCCGTTTTGTCCACCCTTACCACAACCGCCGGATTCATCCCAATAAAAATCATTACCAATTGCTTCAATATCCGCCAGAGTTTGGAAAACATTACCGGACAGCGTGACATCGCGCACAGGTTCAGCAATTTTACCGTTTTTGATCATCCATGCTTCCCCAGCGCTAAAGGTGAACATTTCGCCATTTGTCATCCCACCCAGCCAATTACGAGCATATACTCCTTCTGGAATATCACTAAATAAGTCCTCAACTGGCGTTTGACCCCGTTCAATCCAGGTATTTGTCATCCTGACAATGGGATTGTAGTGATAATTGAGACATCTGGCATTACCCGTAGGTGCTTCGTTCAATTTACCAGCGGTTTCACGAGAGTGCAAACGACCGACCAAAACCCCATCTTGAATCAGTTGGGTAGTGGTGGCTGGTGTACCCTCGTCGTCGTAAAAATAGCTACCGCGATGTCCTATAGGCGCAGCACCATCAAAAATTTGCAGTTCTTTGGGGCCAAATCGCCTACCGATGGTCATAGCTTCCAGTAAATCGGGATTTTCGTAAGCCATATCTGCTTCGGAAAGATGTCCAAAAGCTTCGTGGACAAATAACCCAGTCAGAATCGGGTCAATGACTACGGTGTAGGTATTACCTTTGACTGATGGTAGAGATAAAGCTGTAATGGCTCTTTGCGCTGCACTCTTGACTTGTTGATCCAAATCAGTTAAATCTTCATAAGCTTTGCGAGAACCGGTTGTTTCCTGTCCAGTTTGCACAGTTTCACCATTTCGGGCTGTAGCTGCAAAGCGCATTTCCATATCTACCCAAGATTGCTCAATGAGCGTGCCTTCTGAAGTAGCAATAATCACTTTTTGGGCGCTGTCCCCGTAGCGTACCGAAGTAGTAGTAATGCGGGGATCAACAGTTTTGAGCAAATCAGAATAGCGATCGCACAATTCTTTTTTATGCTCCAGAGCAATTTTGCGGGGGTCTGTACCTGTCAGCGGTAGTCTGCATATTACTTGCACTGGGTCAATAGGTGCTAGTATAGTTTCTTCATCACCAACAATTCGCGCTGCGGCGATCGCCTCTTCAATCCGCTCTTTAATTGTCGAAAGTTGGTTAAAGCTGCTCAACCCCCACCCACCTTTATAACAAGCGCGAATATGTCCACCAATGGAAATACCTTCGCTGAGGGTTTCTACCTTGTCGCCACGCAACATGATATCAGTCCCTTCGGACTCTTCCAGGCGAATCATCAGATAATCTACATGGGATGAGTAACGGACAATCAAGTCAGACAATAAATTTTGGGCGTCAGTAACTGTAGTCTGCATTTCTCAGTATTAACAATGACGAACTCCATTTATTTTGCAATTATTCTGTCAATATATGCCACTCAATGATGCAGTTATGTAAATACTGGTGTTTTTTAAGGTATTAAATTTAGCTTAATTTATTATTTTTCATTCTCCCCATCCCCCCATCCCCCCATCCCTATCAATCAAAAACATACTTCTCGGCGACTTTCCAATAGCGGGAGAAGCGCTTCAGGTCGATATATCCGTTATGCTCAAAAAATGGTTCTACCTCCAGTACTTCCACTGCTACAGAACGCTCAATTTTGTCACATATATTATCAAAGCGGGGACTGGGACTGGCAACTGTGACAACTAAATTGGTATGATGTTCTTGAGCAAAGCCTAAAATTTCTGTCGCCACATCACCACGACGGATGTCTACGGGTAAATCTAGCAAGCATTCATAGATAAAAGTCAGGCGTTTGAGGCTGAGTTGCCATTCTTCTATTAAAGCATCATCCCAAACCCAAATAGCTGGGGTATCGGCGTATGCTTGTAGTGCGGGGTTATATGGACTCAGACAGTCTCCATGTACCCAAATAATTGGTTTATTCATTACACCTCTGGCAAACCTGATTGGAATAAAAAGTATTGAAACCCTGATTTTGATGAGGTTCTAGTTTTAATCAGCAAACCCTATGTAAGGTAAAACGCTTATTGGCACTGATAACAATCTTTTTCGCCACTGAGTAAATTACCTCCATTCCCCTTGGAGTGTAAACGCTGCCCAGTAATAGGGCGCAGAATATTTCTCATATTTCTCATCTTGCAACATTTCCCTCTGCGCGGCGCGTAAAGCTTCCGCAGGCTTTAACCCCTCTTTCAGCATTTTCGTGAAAAATTTCTCCATTAATACTGCCGTTCCATCATCTGCTATTTTCCACAAACTAACTACCAATCGTGGGCTGCCTGCATACATAAACCCTCTTGTCAATCCTACTAATCCTTCTCCCCTGATTACCTTACCCAATCCGGTATCACAGGCACTAAGGACAACCAATTCAGCTGGTAAGTTGAGGTTGAAAATATCATTCAGTCTTAAATAACCATTTTCTGGTTCCCCTTTTTCATTTAATAAAGACAGCACCAAACTCGATAATTCAGGATTAGTACTATTTATGTCGCCGTGGGTTGCAAACATTACGTAGCGATACTGACTTAATTCTGGATTGGTAGCGAAAGCACGATTAGCATCAAAGCCAAAAGCCTCAATGCACTCTGATGGTTGTACTAGTTTTAAAATTTCTGTCGCTAGGTTAAGAGTATTTTTCACACGTTGCAATATCTTCATGTTCTTCGGAGACGAATACTGCTCGGTTAACGAATGTAGAGACGTTACATGTAACGTCTCTACAAGGGTTTCACGCTTTGCGATTTTCTTAACCGAGCAGTATTGCTTCGGAGACTCGTCAGAAGAATTTCCCGTAAAACGTGTATCATTTTTAGTAAAAACTGGGTCAGCTAACACAGCAAGTGTCTTGGGTGCGGGCTTGCGGTTTTGCTGTTCTGAGCGAAGAATAGCAATTGTAGAAGCAGAAGGAGAGTTGATAATTTCGTGATTTTCAAGTAAATAAATTGGCTTCTCCCTTTGAGAGGTATGCTCAGGAGAAGGTAATGCCGTAAAAGGCACATACTGCAACGCCCCATCACTGACAATTAACAGGCGTTTCTTGCCTAATTTATTAGCGACTGGTTGTAGCAGCATTTTACTCAACTCGGTAGCCGCTTGGCTATTAGTTTGGTTGTTTTTCTTCAGGTATTCATAAAACTGTCTTGCGTTCTCTTTAATGTCAGCACGTTTGGGAAGTTCGTAACTGTGGATTTCCGTTTTACTGACAAGCCACAAATAACTGCGTTCTTCTCCAAGGGAGTATATTAAAAGTAATGTGTCATCATCCAGCACTTTTTGCTGAATTTCTTTCAGGGTGAGGGGTTCGGGAAACTTCAATGCGGCATAACGGGGACTTTGACGGCGAATTTCTGTTCGCAGTTGCTGGTAATCATCTCGAAATTTATTAATTTGTTGTTTAATATCCTCATTGTCTAATTTTAGTATTTGTTTTTCTAAAGCATCCAGTCTTTGCTGTAAGTCGCGTTCCCTTTTCAATAATTCTGGTTTGATACCCTCACGAATATTCGCATTTGCTTCTGTAAGCAGTTCAACGAGACTTCTAGCGCGGGCACGTTCGCTCATGTGGAGTGCTACTGCGTCGCATCTATCTTTGATATTCAAGTCTTTGGTTTTGAATTCACATACTTTTGTAGGGTCTTTTTTGTGCAACTGCATTAGCAGGTCGATGTAGAATTCATAATATTTCTGCACTGTGGCAAAGTAAGATGTACGCAGTTCTTGGCTATCGACTTTAGAGCGAATGCCTTCAGTAATGGCAATTGTTTGTTCCATACCTCTAAGGGCTTGACTGTCATTGCCCACCATACTTTGATTTACGGCAATATTGTAATGGGCTTCTGCTTGATTTATTTTATCGCTCAATTTGTCCCACAATGCCAATTCTTTGTTATGAGCATCAATTGCTTGCTTGTACTGCCTTAATGACTTGTAAGTTTTGCCAATGTTGCCTAGAGTCCCTGCTTCTCCATCACGTAATTGCAGCTTTTGATATAGTTTTAATGCCTGATCAGAATAGTCTAATGCTTTTTGATAATTCCTTGATGCTTGGTATACCCTCGCTATTTCGTTATAGGCAATGGCTTGGAACATACTGTAACCTTGTGCCTTTGACAATGAAAATATCTGACGAGCTGATTTTTCTGCTTCTTCTGCTTCTTCATATTTATTCGATGTAACATTGACTTTAACAATGCTTTGCAACATACTCAGTTCAAGCCATGTGTCTCCCAATTCGTGGGATAAATTTAACGCCTTTGTATAACAGTCTTCTGCACTTTTACACAATTCCTGTGGCAATGGATTGTCGTCTTTCAACGATTGGTAAAGGTAAATATTACCTATATTTTGGTAAGTTCTCGCAACCTGAGCGCGATCGCCAATTTTATCGAATATTTTTTTTGCTTGTGTTAAATTATCAATGCTTTTCTGATATTCGCCCAAAGTACTGTAGACGTTGGCGATATAGGTAAGGGTAATAGCTCGTAAATGAGGGTAGGTAAGGGTAATAGCTGGTAAACGAGGGTCGTCTATCTTAGGTTCGATAGCTAATACTTTATCATATTCATTCAGTGCTTCCTGATATTCGCCTGAAGAGATATATAACTGAGCAGAAGTGTTGTGAATGTTAGTAATACCCGAAAGATTGTTTATATCAGTTAGCAGTTTCAATGCTTCGTTCAGGCTATCACGGGCTTGTTGTTTTTCACCTAAAAAGTCATAGACTCTGCTGATAGATACAAGTAAATCGGCTTCTACTTCAGGGTTGCCTATCTTTTTTATAAGGGCATGTGCTTCTTTATATCTTTGAATGCTTAAATCATAATTACCTAACTTGAATAGATTCTCAGCATCTAAAAAAAGAGAAAAGTATTGTCTTTCTAGCTCGTTAGATGCCAGGGTATCTGTTAACAGATTACCCTCGGCATTTTGTTGTAATTCAAAGTTAGGCTTTAATGATTTTTGAGTCTTTTTTTTTGAGACGGATTCAAAGATTGGATAAAATCGCGAATCTCATTTTGCCTACGTACATCGTTTATTTGTTCCAATATTTTTAGTGATTCATTGAAGGCATTAAGAGCTTGTTTACGATCACCCGATGTTTTGTAAACTAAGCCTAAAAGTTTTAACGTATTAGCTTGACCTGGCAAATCTTTCAAAGTACGTTGAATCTTCAATGCTCGTTTGTGATAGCTAATAGCCTGCTTCCAATCACCTTTATTTTGATAGAGCATGGCTATATTACTCAGCGTGTTAGCTTCTGAATTAAGTTGTTTTGTTGAATTAAACAACGATAGTGCCTTTTCGTAGTATCTGATAGCATCTTTTGGTTGACTGTTCTGCAAGTAAGCACTGCCTAGTAAATCAAATACGAAACCCTTTCCAAGGTTGTTATAGTATAATGCTTCTTGAAAGAAATTAAGCAATTGTTGCTTATTCTCCAAATTAGACTTACTATTTATATCTTTAATTGTTTTTTCAAGCCGCTGCTGTAACTCTTCTCTGACGGATAATGCCTCGTTTAAATATTTCAATGCCTTCTGAGGTTTTGTTTGAGCATGGTAAAGTGAGCCAATACTTTGAAGCACCGTAGCTTCCACATTGCGAAACTTTGGATAGATAAAAATAGGAAGTTGATTAACATCTATCTTGCGTAATATTTTCAATGCCTCATCATACTTTGCTAATGCCTGTTTTTCTGATTCTGCCCGCAATGCTTGCCCTTCTTTTGATTCTGCCCGCAATGTTTGCCCTTCTTTTAATAGCTGGGTTGCTTGATTGACTGCTGTATTGGCTGCGGCAATATTTGCATCTTGCGAATTAGATTGCGGCTGTTGCGCTACCTCTATACTGGTGCTAGCAGTCGCCACCACAGAATGAGACAACAAGAGAATACTGATAAATACTGTGAAACTACGATTGACTATACTTAGTAGCGATATTTTTTGCAATGACATAACTACACCTTTAAGTCCTGAAGTATGGTTTATTTGAGACTTTTATTAGCCGTGAAATATACAGCGAACTGCCGAAGGCGGCAGCCCTGCGCGATACTCTATAGAAGTAGTCTTTGAGTATCGCAAATTTTTTATCTGGTTTGAATGCTCTGAACAGCTGCTTCTGCTGTATTAGTTGTAGTTTCTTCAGCTTCTCGAAGAGTCTGTGAAGTAGAACATGTTGTAGGTTCTATAGCGTTTTTAGGATTGTTGCAATTTATCTGGACCATTAGGCATTGTTGCTTGCCAAAGGTTGGCTCCCTTAAGTTGGGTTTCCTCAAGGTTTGCTCCCTCCAAATTCGCGCCTTCCAGGTTAGCGTCCTCAAGATTAGCCTTTCTTAAGTTAGCTCTTCTCAAGTTAGCTCTCTTTTGGTTCGTTCCTCTTGATTCTCTTGTTGGGACTGTTGTAAAACTATTTACTGCTTCAGCAAACTGCTGTGTTGCTTGGCGAGCAGCAACCATCTCTTTAAAAGATGTTTGTTGTTGATTTTGCAGAGCCGGTAAATCAAAACTATAGTCTGTAGCGGTGCCTGTTACTGAAGGAGTCTTTGTTGTCTGCGGTGGAACGGGTAATGAAGGTATTTCTGTTTCTTGTCTAGATTGCGCTGTAGGAGTAACTGAATTATTTCCCTTCAATTCGATTACCCCACCAAGATTAGCCCCTTTCAAATTTGCTCCTTCAAGATTAGCATCCTCCAGATTAACTCCTCTTAAGTCTGCTCCTTGAAGATTCGCTCCTCTGAGATCGGTTTTACTTAAATTGGCTTCTTTCAAATCACACTTAACGCATTCTTTCGTCTGTAACAACTTCTGAATTGCTGCGGGTTCTGCGGCATAAACAAAAGCTTTTTCTAAGGCAACAATAGAGATAGAAAAAGCAAGACAAGTAGTCAAAATACTTACTCTTTTCATGGAATTAACCTCAAATTGTGTTTAATTTTTCAATTCACGTAATTTCTGCTCTAATTCCCGTACTTTTTCTTCGTCCCCCAAATCCTGGTAGCTAGCTTGGGCTTTTTCAAACCACTGAACTGACTGCTTTTCCAAAGCTAAGGCTTTATGCACTTCCCCTAAACTGACTTGAATACTTGCCTTTGCTTCCAGATTTTTCTCGGCTTCAGCTAGTTTGAGTGCTATTAAATACTTTTCCCTCGCCAATAGATTTAACTCTATTTGCTGGTAGATATTTCCTAAAAGCTGGTAAACAGCAGTTGTCTTATTACCACTTTTTACCAGTTTTTCTAATACATCAATTGCGTCAGCGTTCAAATTATTACTGCGATACAAATGTGCTAAAGCAATAGTTTTTGATTCATTGCTTAACGGCTGTTTTTGCAATTGTGCAATATCAGTTTTGACTTGTCGGATATCAGAGTCACCCAGCACAAAAAATGTAGGTTCATCTTTATCTTTTGTTGATACACCGTTATTAGCAGTAATAATTACGTCATACAAAATACCTGCTCGCAACGGTTGCTTTCCAGAATAAACAACCATTGGCTGATTAGCATTTTTTGGCTGATTAACATTTGTTGTCCAATTAATTTCTCTGCCAGATATTTTTATACTATAGCTACTAGCACCTGTGACACGATTCCAACGCAGGGTAGGTTGCTGAGTGAGAATTCCACTATTTCGCGGACTGATAAGATAGGGAATACTCAAGTCATTACCTGCAAGGGTAGGAATTGTGTTGATTTGTGGCCTTATGTAAAACGGTCTGTCTGTGTATTGACAGCCTTTTGCAACCTCAAATTCACCTTTCGTTTTAATAATCCAAGTCTGTCCATTACTACAAGAAACTTTTGCTGAAGCACCTTGCATCAGTCGTAGCTTATCAGCAGAATTTATAAAATCAGAAGGAAATACTGGTTGATAATTTTTTCTTCCAGCAATTAGAATTTCAACTTTTCCTTTTACTTCAGAAATAAAATTTAGTCTTGGTTGTTGTTTCGGTTTTTGGGTAAGTCCAGGTAGTGTAACACTCACTAAAGATACACAACAAAATATTCCTAATAGTCTGTTAATCTTTTCTAATTTCTGCATTATTTACCTTCCTTGTGTATTTTTTGATTAGCTAAGTGTAACCAGGTATCTTCTTCAGAACTGAGTGGCAAACCGAACTCAGAGCATTTCTTCCATTGCTCTAAAGCTGTTGATTGTTTTTGCTTTTCCAAAACTTGCGCTAACAAACAATGTGCTGAAGCATAATTCTTATCAATGAACTTTGCTACTTCTGGTTTGTTAGCAATAAAAATTGCCGCTTGCAGGGCTTGTTGTGCCTCATCATATCTACCTTGTTCAAACCTTGCCCATCCCAGATTTTTCAACAGACTATACTTAACTTGTGGCTTTTGAAAATCTGGTTTCCGGGTTGATTCTAGACCTTTCTGTAATAAGAAAGCAGCTTCTGAATATTTTTTATCCTTGATATATAAACGCCCTAAATTGTTATAAGCGTCTGGTAAATCTCCTGCAACTGCAATCTGATATTCAGCTTTGGCTTTTTCAATTTTTTGCCACTCTTCATAAAGATTACCAAGGTTGTAATGCGCGTCTGTATTATCCGCATTCAAGGAAATTGCTCTTTGAAAATTCTGTTCTGCTGAACCGAAATTTCCTTCATCAAAATTATGTAAACCATTGCGGTTATATATATTAGAAATCCCCGGTAAGCAAAACCAAAAACTAATGAGAAATCCCGACATTACTCCAGTAGAGACTAATTTTGCTTCCTGTCGATACTGCTTGGGAATCTTCTTACCCCATATCGGAATCTTCCCGTCCAGTAATTTCTCAAATCCTTCTTCACCAGTTTTCGTGAGTTCGCTACTTGCTTGCAGTAAAGTCAAAATACTCGGTAAAGCCACAGCCGCAACACCAAAAAATCCTACTCCCCCACCACTAAAAAAGCGAGTTGCAATATTCACCAATAAACTAATATTTGCAGTCCAACCAGCAAGTGAGGCAATTTTCCACAACCAATCCCAATTATCCCAAGGGTGAGGTGCAATACTTTCCAATCTCCACCACCAAGCTTCATCTGTCGGATGAACACTCTCACGCCATTTTTCCCATTCCTCTGGTTTAATAACTTTGGTAATCGCTCCTGCCTTTTCCCTGAGTTCGGCATCTGATACAATCAGTCTCTTTAATGTGCTAATGGGAATGTGTTTTGGCTCCTTTAAAGCCGCTTGTACCGCATCCCGCGCATGGAGAATACCCAAAACCTGCTCAATTTCAATCTTTGAGACATTTAAGTTCGTAATCGCAGCTTCGTAATGCTCAAGTCTCGTATCTAGTTGAGTATTTATCATTTAAGTAATATAAAAGTATATAACGACACCTGAATTAGTTAATATCGTCTCTGATTTTTCGTGATAACAAACTTAATTTTTAATATAAATATATTTTTAGTATAAAAATATACGTAAAAACAAGATACAGTTAAAATATCCAAAAAATATCGTTTTGACAAGAGTAACAATTCCTCTTGTCAATATAAAAAACTCCACCCACAAGGGGATGGAGTTTTAGGGCATGGGGAATGGGGTATGGGGCATGGCAAAGATTCACCAATGCCCAATGCCCAAAGTCGGCGGGCGGCTGTCCCTCTCCACTCACAAGGGGATGGAGTTTCCCGCCGACTTCCAATTAAAATGAGTATACAAATATATTTTATGTATTTAATATTGCTTTGTATCGCTATTTACTACGTAAATTAACTAAGGAATAAGAATTTAATAACCTACAAGTTTCGATAATTGATTACCTTGGTACTATTCCTTTTCCCGCACCCTCTTGACAAAAGTACAATCACTCTAACCTCTCACGAATGATATTAGCCTCGTTTCTTTCCTTTTTGCCAGCTTTGGCTATTGGCGGGTTTACTAAATTCGCCTTGGGGAAAAAGTCGCTGTTCTAATTGTTCATAACTGCCTTCAAAGTCACAATTTCCATAAAGCGGACACTGTTGACAATAAACGCTTTTGGTGTATTTTTCTAAGTTTTCGCGGTTGAAAAAATAAGGTTTATGACTAAAGGTGCTAGCTACCCACTGCCATGACATATTATTACTTGCAGGGTCGCCATCGAGAAGGTGTTGCATAAACCATTTGGCGCCTGTTTGCCAACGAATGCGCCGCCAATGCACAATGTAAGCAGCTAGCCACATACGCACATGGTTGTGTAGGTAGCCAGTTGAGCGTAAGTCATGGCTGAAAGTGTCGATACAAACTAGCCCGGTGGTACCGTCTTTAATGTCTTGGGGTAAATTTGGTGCGTAATCTTTAGGTGTGTAACCTGTTTTGTATTCTTCCTGGTTTTCCCAGATACCATTACCTAGTTTGACATATAACCGCTGCCAGTAATCGCGCCAGCCCAACTCGTTAATTAGTTTAGTAGCATCGTCTGGGTATTGTACATGGTCAAGCACATATTCCCGAATTTCGCGTAAGCTCAGAACACCATAGCGAATGTAGGGCGATAGTCGTGTGACAGCACCGGTTAATAAATTACGAGATTTTGCGTACTCTGCTGCGTCTACTTTTTGCAGTGCTTTCTCTGCTGCTTGGTATCCACCAGCGATTTCGCTTATGTGATCATCACATTCTGCAGCAGTTGGGAATTGTTGGCGCAGATAGGCTATCAATTCATCGCGATTAGCAAATTCTTTTAACATGAGTCATGAATTGATAGTTTTAATCAAGTTATTGTATCTAAAATTCGGTAACCAGACAGAATTAATTACAAGATTGATTCAATGCTACGCACTAGCTCCCCTACATTTAGATTTCGTAATTAAGATTAGAGTTAGCTAAATCCCTGGATAATGACATTAGCTCCCATTCGACAACGTTAATGTAACTTTTATCATTTAAAAATTGTGCTGGCAATCTGTTACCTTTGACAGACTGCATTAACCAGAGCCTTGGCGCTAATACTTCCAGTTTCATATCCAGATATTAAAGCACTTGCACTGGGTATACCCTCCTGTTTAAGGTATCCGCGATAAGCAAGAACGACAAGATCAAAAGGTTTGAGCTGATTGTTAGTGTTGATGTCTGTATTGATTGGTTGACTACTATTTTTTTCGCTAGCTGTTTGAGCGCCAGCAATTCCAGGTATCAGAGCAATAGTAGCAATAATCAGTGTTGAATTGATCAACGTTGTGATTTTCATAGGTTTATCCTCAATTAAAATCAATTTTCAGATTGAACCTGAAAAATATTTGCTAACTCTGGTCATTTATAGTCGTTCAATCCCATCATTTGATAAGCAATAAAAGCCGTATCAAAAGGTTTGAGGTAATTAGCATTTGGGGATTGACTACGGTAGTTAATAGCTGTGTTTATTTCTTGACGAGTATTCTGGCTAGTAATTGTTTTCTCTGTCGCCATTCTATATTTCATTGTCAGAGAAGCAAGAAAATGTCTAGGACTAATAAAGGTTGTAAGTTTCATCGAGTTATCCTCAATTATGGAGATGAAATTTATCGACTGCTATATACAGAAATAAATTTTTGGGTGAATGAGTTACATAGGTAGATGCACAGCAATGCTGTCCCCTGATGATCTTTACTAAACCCGCAGAACCCTCAAGAATCAAAGCTGTGCTTTGTCTCCCCTCCTCACTTGCGGGGTGGGGTTATTTTTTTGATTTATGCAAGAAGTTTCATCAAATTCACCGGAATTTAAGAAATCGGGAATTTGTATAAATTGAGTAAATAAAAACTCAGAAAAAGCAGAGATGCACTACACAGCATCGATCATTGGACTGCACTCCTCAGTGGAATTATGATATTTTATTAACTAGACTTTTTGATTTGAGCTTAGAAACCAAAATCCAAGCTGGTACTGGTTAATTAATTTCCTATACCAATATGTTAGTAAACCTAACTAATTGAAGCAAATATCTTTAGTTTTTAAATTGATAAATAAAAGTGATTAGTAAGTAGTGGGACACAATTAATTATAAAAAATTTAAAATTTGGGCTGAAATTCTTGCGGAATCATCCCTAATTGTAAGGGCACGGCATTGCCGTGCCCCTACTGTATACTTCATTTACCTAAAAAACGCTGTAAATTAGGCAAAAGCAGCGGTTTTCACGTCGTTACTTCCCAAAATTTCTTGCAATTCGTCTGCATCTACGGTTTCTTTATCAACCAGCATTTGGGCGATTTGATCAAGAATGTGGCGATTATTCACCAGGACTTCTTTGGCGCGTGTGTAGGCTACATCTACAAGTTTGCGGACTTCTTCATCAATGGCTGCGGCGGTTTCTTCAGAAAAATCACGCTCAGACATGATATCGCGACCGAGGAACATGTTACCTTGCTGACGACCGAGAGCAACTGGCCCTAGGCGATCGCTCATACCAAATCGTGTTATCATCTGACGAGCAACACGGGCTACTTGTTGTAGGTCGTTGGAAGCGCCTGTGGTGACTTCTTCTTCACCGAAGATTAATTCTTCAGCGATGCGACCACCTAAAGCTACAGCCATCTGATTTTCTAGATAAGCGCGGCTGTATAAACCAGTATCCATGCGGTCTTCGCTGGGGGTAAACCAAGTTAAACCACCTGCACGACCACGAGGAATAATGCTGATCTTTTGTACTGGGTCATAGTCGGGCATCAATGCACCAACTAAGGCGTGACCAGCTTCGTGATAAGCTACTAAGGTTTTGCGCTTTTCGCTCATTACTCGGTCTTTCTTCTCTGGCCCTGCTAATACGCGATCGATGGCGTCGTTAATTTCATCCATCGAAATTTCGGTTAAATTGCGCCGTGCTGCTAAAATTGCGGCTTCATTCAGCAGGTTGGATAAATCTGCACCTGTAAACCCAGGGGTACGACGGGCGATTTTATCCAAGTCTACATCTTTGGCTAAAGTCTTACCACGGGCGTGAACCTTGAGGATTTCACTGCGTCCAGCGTAATCGGGACGGTCTACGACAACTTGACGGTCAAAGCGACCGGGACGCAATAATGCTGCATCTAGTACATCCGGACGGTTGGTAGCAGCAATAATAATGATGCCAGTATTACCTTCAAAACCATCCATTTCGGTGAGCAACTGGTTGAGGGTTTGTTCCCGTTCATCGTTACCACCGCCTAAACCTGCACCCCGTTGACGACCTACGGCGTCAATTTCATCGATGAAGACGATACAGGGAGCATTAGATTTGGCTTGCTCGAATAAGTCACGGACGCGGGAAGCACCGACACCGACGAACATTTCCACAAACTCAGAACCGGAGATGGAGAAGAAGGGTACACCTGCTTCGCCTGCAACAGCACGCGCTAGGAGAGTTTTACCAGTACCAGGAGGTCCAACTAGCAGGACACCTTTAGGAATTTTTGCACCAACTGCGGTAAAGCGATCGGCGTTTTTGAGAAAGTCTACGACTTCGTTTAGTTCTAATTTAGCTTGGTCAATACCAGCGACATCACCAAAGGTTACTTGGGTTTGTGGTTCCATTTGCACTCTGGCTTTAGACTTACCAAAGTTCATAGCTTGGCTACCTGGACCACTTTGAGCGCGGCGGAGTAAGAAAAATAAGCCTACTAGAAGCAATACAGGGAAAAATAAGCTGCTGAGTGCTTTAAACCAAAATCCTTCGTCGGTTTGGGGTAAAACAGAGATATCAACACCTTTTGCAGTGAGAGTGTTGATCAAGTCAGGGTCGTTGACTAAAGTGACTATTTTCTTGTTACCGTCTCTGGATGTTACCAGCGCTGTAGTCCGGTCTGCACTCAGACTGACTTTATCTACTGTGCCTTTTTCAACCTCTTGGATAAATTGACTGTATCGCCATGTCTCTCTATTTTGGGGTTGCTTGTCAAAGAATGCTGTTCCTAGCGCAATGACAACAATAAATAGCAGCGCGTACAGCCCCGCATTTCTCCATCTTTTATTCACTGAGGTCAATCCTCCTGTATTTTTTGTGCGCGGGCATTATTAAGAATTATGTTAACTTATCTTAAGGTATAACATAATAGTGTGCCTGTCATGATAAAAAAAGCTGCCTAAGTTGCTGAAAACTAGCATGGTCGGGATTATATTCTAACGACCCTGTGGGCTGCTTAACGGTATGGATAGGGATAATTTCCACCACGCTATTAGTGTAGGCGATCGCTTCCCATCCCTTGACTAACTCCATAGTCCAAGGTTCCTCCTTTACCTGCTGTTGCTTGGTTCTTAACCAATGTACAATCTGCGCTCTCATAATTCCTGGCAAAATTGAATTTGCTACCGGCGGTGTCCACCAACAACCATCCCGCCATCCCCAAAGATTACCTGTGCTAGTTTCTAGCCAATTTCCCGCATCATCGACTAAAATCGCCTCTTGAGCATCTAACTTTTGAGCGCTATTCTTTGCTAACCACGCACTCAAATAGTTACCTGTTTTGTGGCTCGGTAAATTGCGAGTTAATTCGGAGCTACAAACGGCGCACATTATCCCATTTTTTTGTAATTTTGTCAAATTTTGTGGTAAAAACCTGCCAATTATCCATTCTCGTCCATCAGGAAAGATGGTAATTCGCAGAACCGGGAAATGTACTAAGAGAATTTCTGCGCCTTGACGCACGCTGTTCCAGTTTGGTTGCTGCCAACCGAAATACTGCAAACTAAATTGTAGGCGATCGCAGTGTAAGCGCCAATTGGTTAAAGTGCTATCGAGGGAGTTGTCATAAACCCGCAACGTGGTAAAAACTGTTGCTCCATAGAGTAACCCTGGATCGTCAATGTCTAATTCCAGAGTTTGGGACTCGATTAATTTACCGTTGTACCAGAACATGATGGAGAGGTGGGGAGGTGGGGGGACAAATGACAAATGACAAATAATAAATAACAAATGACAAATGACTAACTGATCAATCTTTTGGGGGGAATAAAATTTGGCTATTACCTTGAGAATTGGTAATTACGTTACCTCCCAAAGCTTCGATTTGACTAATTGCTCTTTTACGAGTTCGGTCATCTACTTTATTATTTAACACCATTGCCCAAGTAGAAATCCGAGCGTATTTACTATTAGGATTACGACTTAAAAATTCAACAGTTTTCTGAGAAATATCAGCAAAATACTTACTTTCATCATCTGAATAGGTGCTAGCCCATTTAGCGGCTGTTTCAAAAGATTGCTTGGACGATTGAACATCGCCTAAAAATAATAATTCATCAATTCCTTTATAACGCCATGCATAATAAGATTTTTTGGGAACTTGAGGAGATAATGATTTTAAGCCTTGATTCATCAATTTTATTGCCCGTTCTGGCATAGCAGCATATAGAGAAGTACTGGTAGAAAGACTCAGATAAGCTGCTAAAAAACGTGGGTCATGTGCGAGAATGATTTCAAAATATTCGGGACTAAGACTGTATCCTGTTTTTTGGCGTACGTCATCATCGCCGAAGTATTGCAAAAACTTGAGATATACGAAGTCAGCCATCAAGTTATCGTACCCAAAGCTGGGCATTTTTTTGAGGATATTGAGACGGATATTTTCTGTCTTAATTTCTTTTTCTAAGTTTTCTAAGGAGGGAGGTGCGTTAGTATTTATCAGTTTTTGGAGCCGGGGATATTGGATTAAACCAATCACTAAGGTACACAAACAGATTGTCAAAGACGCACCAACAGTTTGACGAGATAAAAAAAACATATTTTGCTTGTCTTTCTTGGTAGAGTCAACCCATTGTATACAATCTTACTTTTATATAGCAGTCCTAAATTATTCATGAAACACAAGATCCCCGACAACTTTTACGAAGTCGGGGATCTGAAGCCGACTAAATTTTTACTTTTTCAACAATTGCCAAGATTGTTGAGCGATCGCCCAAGGTTCTTGAGTATGAATTACTACTACCCGCACTGTTGAATCATCGGTAGCAATATCCTGATCAACGGGATGTGCTTGATTTTTTTGTGGGTCGATTTTCAGTCCCAAAAATCCAAAGGCTTCGGAAACAGCTTGGCGAATTCCTGGTGAGTGTTCGCCTACGCCTGCGGTGAATACTAAAGCATCTAATCCCCGTAAACTAGCAAGCATCGAACCAATACCAGAGCGCAAGCGATGTACGTAGATATCCCAAGCGAGTTGGGCGCGGTAGTTACCTTGGGCGATCGCTTCCATGACTTTGGGTAAATCGCTAGATACTCCCGAAATTCCCCGTAAGCCAGAAGCTTTATTTAATACATAATCCAGCCTTTCGGCTGAGTAATTAGATTGTCGCAACAGGTAAATCAGAATCCCTGGATCAATTGAACCACTACGACTGCCCATCATCAACCCATCTAGGGGTGTAAAACCCATAGTGGTATCAATACTGCGACCGTTTTCAATTGCTGCCAAAGAGCAACCATTACCCAGATGGCAGGTAATTAACCGCAGAGATGCTAAATCTCGACCGAGAATGTCTGCTGTTCGTTGAGCGCAGTATTGGTGACTGATACCATGAAACCCGTAGCGACGGATACCTTCATCTACCCACTCGTAGGGGCCAGGATAAATTGCCGCTGCATCGGGTAGTGTAGCATGAAATCCGGTATCAAATACTGCCACTTGTGTGACATCTCCTAAGCTTTGTTCAATGGCTTCTATCCCTTCTAAAGCGGCTGGATTATGTGCTGGAGCTAAGGTAGAAAGTCGGGCGATCGCCTTTTTAACGTCTTCTGTAATCACTACACTACTGCGGTAATCTTGTCCACCATGTACTACACGATGTCCCACTACATCGATTTCTGACGACTGACTAATCACCTTGGTAGCACCGCGAGTCAGGCTATAAAGCATATACGTGACGTGGGCGCGTCGGGAGTCACCATAAATTGATTCTTGTAACACAGCACCTGTAGCGGTTTTTACCTCTATTTCCGCTACACCTCGGTCTTGAGTCCAGTTGACTTTTCCTTCCCAAAGGGGCTGGGGTGCTTGTTTGGGGATAGCGTCGTCGGAAATCTCATACAAACAACTCTTTTGGCTACTAGATCCAGCATTGAGTACAAGTATTTTCATGCTACTTTCATTGTCACTTTTTCAGGAACAAAATCAAAAATCTCAAAACGAAGTGGAGGGATTTTCAGCAGTATCAACTTTTGCTGAAGCATTAATTATATGAAGCAAAAGTATTCATCAGTTATTTTAAAGCAATTATTGAAACTCTCTGATCATAGGAAAATCATGTGTAAGCATTTCTTTATTTTTTGCGAGATTTTCAAAAGTATTCTATTGAACATTAAAAAACCCTTACCTAGCATCAGGGGCGTTTTACTTGTGCTGAATTTTCCCTGAAGTCAGTGACTGTAATCAATTTTGAGAACTAATTTGATGACTATAGTCCTGACTACAAACAAATAATTATAAATCCGGTAAAGTTGGCTTAATTGAGGGATTGACAAATCAAAAAAATATCTAACTATTTCTTGTGATGTGGGTGAGACGCCCACAGCACAACATGAGCAGAAATGTACATGAAGTTACTTTAATGATTTTTTAAGATGTTCAAAATAAACAGAATTCATTATGACAATTTTGATACAAATTTGTTAAGAATAGTTACAACAGTTGTAACGCGAGGAAATATTTCTTATGGTTGATGCACTTGACAATAACCCACCTCATCAAGTAGTTATCGTTGGTGGAGGCTTTGGTGGATTGTATGCAGCAAAAGCACTGGCTAAGGCGGCTGTCAACGTTACGCTCATCGATAAACGCAATTTTCACCTATTTCAACCGCTGCTGTACCAAGTCGCCACAGGTACTCTCTCACCTGCAGATATTTCCTCACCCTTGCGCTCGGTACTGAGTAAGAGCAAGAATACAAAAGTGTTGTTGGGAAGCGTGAATGACATTGATGCAGAAGCGCAAAAAGTACTGGTGGGTGGCGAAGCGATCGCTTACGATACGTTAATTGTCGCCACAGGTGCCAAGCATTCTTATTTTGGTAAAGATAATTGGGAAGAATTCGCCCCTGGCTTGAAAACCGTGGAAGATGCAATCCAAATGCGTCGGCGAATTTTTACGGCTTTTGAAGCAGCAGAAAAAGAAACTGATCCGGTTAAACGCAGTGCTTGGTTGACCTTTGTGATTGTAGGTGGCGGTCCAACTGGAGTAGAATTAGCGGGTGCGATCGCAGAACTGGCATATCAAACACTTAAAGAAGATTTCCGCAATATTGACACATCAGAAGCCAAAATTCTGCTTTTAGAAGGAATGGATCGTATTTTACCACCCTTTGCGCCAGAGTTATCACAAGCAGCAGAAGCATCTCTCAAAGATTTAGGTGTAATTGTCCAGACAAAAACACTGGTGACAAATATTGAAAATGATCTTGTGAGCATGAAACAAGGCGATGAAGTCAAAGAAATTCTGTCAAAAACAATATTGTGGGCTGCTGGTGTGAAAGCTTCGCCTATGGGAAAAGTTTTAGCAGAACGCACAGGTGTTGAACTAGATCGGGCTGGACGAGTTATTGTTGAACCTGACTTGAGTGTTAAGGGATATTCTAATATTTTTGTAGTTGGCGATTTAGCAAATTTTTCCCATCAAAATGGCAAACCCCTACCTGGTGTCGCACCCGTAGCAAAGCACGAAGGAGAATATGTTGCAGCACTAATTAAACAGCGACTACAAGGTAAAATTTTACCACCATTTAATTATATTGATCGCGGTAGTTTAGCGATGATTGGTCACAATTCTGCAGTTGTAGACTTAGGATTTATCAAGCTTACAGGTTTTTTCGCCTGGCTATTTTGGCTCGTGGTTCACATTTATTTCTTAATAGAGTTTGATAACAAATTAGTAGTGATGATTCAATGGGCTTGGAATTATTTTACTCGTAAGCGTGGAGCTAGATTGATTACAGGTGAAGAATCTTTAATTCAAGTAGGAATTAAGGACGATAATGATTATTTAACGACGGATAAAAATAAACTCACAGTTAATGTTTAATTGTCCGTTGCATCCCAATTTTGCAGATTTATTCTGAGTGAGGACTAAATTACTGGATTTTGCAGCAATAAAGTGCAGACTACGAAACATCGTAGTGAGGACTTTAGTCCTCTTCCTGTTACAGCTATTTTCAGATAAATAGACCACATTTGTTGTAGGGGCACAGCACTGCTGTGCCCTGAGAGTGTGGTTCAACTACGTGAAAACTGCTGTAAGTACTAAAGTGCTGACTACAAACTCCGCAAAATTAATGGTACAAATAACTAATGATTGTGAACAGGTAAACTAACAATAAATGTTGTACCCACTCCAACTTTACTGGCAAAATTAATTTCTCCATTATGTAAATCTACATACTGTTTAACAATTGCTAGTCCTAAACCATTACCTGGTATTTTGCCTACATTACCACCTCTTTGGAAAGAACTAAACAACTCTTCTTGATCCGCTTCGGGAATCCCAATACCGTTGTCTTGGATACGAAAAATCACTTCTTCCTGGACAAAAAATAGGTCAAAACGTACCGTACCACCTCCAGGTGAATATTTAATAGCGTTACCTAACAAATTAGTCAGAATATGGTGCAGCAGTTTCTCATCTAAGCAAGGTAGTGTATTTGTTTTAGTTAATACTTGTGAATTGTGTGATCTATTAGTATCTTCTAAAATGTTACGATTTCCTTGGATTGTGAAGATAATATTGTGATTGTCTTTGCTACTAAATTGAATCTCTGATACTAAATCTTTACAGAATTTTTCTAAATCCATAGGCGTTGGATTGAATTGATATTTACCTATTTCTGCTTTGCCAATTAACAAAACATCAGTCAATAAATTATCTAGATATTTAACTGATTTTTGAATGTGATGGATATATTCATCTTTGGTTGCTTCGTTTAGTTGATCGCTGTAAGTGGAGAGTAATTCAGTATAATTAAAAATATTACTCAATGGATTACGAAATTCGTGGCTAACCATTGAGACAAACTGGGATTTAATTTTTCTTTCCTGCTTTTCTTTTTCTAGCGCTTCACGCATGACTACTTCTGCTTGATATCTGTTCAACGCAATTTCAATAGTAGTAATTAATTGAGTTTCTTCAAAAGGTTTAAGAATATAGCCAAATGGTTGTGTAGTTTTTGCTTTTTGTAAGTTGCTTGCATCGGAACAACCAGTCAAATAAACTACTGGTATATTGAAATGTGCGATAATTTCAGCAGCAGCTTCTATCCCATTCATATCTCCTTTAAGCATCATATCCATCAAGATTAAATCTGGATGCAATTCTGCTACTTTTTCAATCGCCTGTTCTCCATAAGCAACAATTCCGACAACATTGTATCCAGAATTTTCTAAACAATTTTTGATATCATAGGCGATAATTCTTTCGTTTTCTACAATCAGGATATTTGCTTTCATTTTTTTTCTCCCTAGTTTTGCTCGATGAACGTAATTGTAAATACAGTACCTAATGTTGTATTACATGCAATAGTTCCTTCCAGTTGTTCTACTAAATTCCAGACTAGTTGCAATCCCAGTGACCGATTTTTATGAACTTCTATATCCTTGGGTAAACCCACACCATTATCACTGACAGTTAATAAATATTTATTGAGAGGTAATTTGAGAAACTCAACATATATATCACCATAATCTTTCTCCAAAAAAGCATGTTTAATGGAATTGGAAATTAATTCATTAAGAATTAATCCGCAAGGAGTTGCATTTTCAAGTTTCAAGAAAATTTCATCAACTTTTAAATGAATTTTAATATTCCATTTAACTCCATAAGACTGAATTAAGCTATTACTTAAATTCCGAATATAATCAGAAATTTTAATTGTCGCTAAATCGTTAGATTGATACAGATTTTCGTGAATTATAGCCATAGCTCGCACACGGTTATGGCTATCTTGGAACATCTCAAAAGCCTGTTTATCGTGAATATATTTAGTTTGCAACCGTAACAAACTAGAAATAATCTGTAAATTATTCTTGACTCGATGGTGAATTTCTTTTAAAAGAACTTCTTTTTCTTTTAGAGATACTTTCAGTTGTTCAAATTCAACACGATAATTTAGCTCATCTTCAATATGCTGGGGTTCAATAATTTCTTGCAGCAAGCGTTCGTTAGTATTTGTTAATTCAATAGTCCGTTCCTCAACTCTAGTTTCTAATTTATTTTCATTTTTCTTTAAAGCTAATTCTAATGTGCAGCGTTGGGCGATTTCACATTCTAATTTTTCTCTTGTTTCTGAAAGTTCTTGTTGTAGTCTTAACGCCAAACTTTCTGGTGTGATAATTCCTAAAAAATGCCCAATATCATCGGTAATCGGGAAATAACGTAAGCCAGACTTGCTCATTAGAGATAATACTTTATTCACATCAAAATCTTTTTCTAAAGTAATTACTGGTTGTTTCATTACTTCGGAAATTTTTACTACTGCCAAATTTATATTGTTAGTAATTAATGGCACTAAATCCGCCAGTGTAAATATGCCCAATAACTGCGATCGCTCTACAATATACACGCAATCAATCGGCGGGATAAATTCATTTTGGCAAAAGTCTCTGGCAACTGTCAAACAGTTTGATGCAGGCATTAATTCACCTTTAACGCTTGTCACTAGACTGCGGTAGGATATATCTAAACTGTCGGCAGTTGCAAATAATCCATCTTCTAAGCCAATATACTTTCCTGCTTGCCCCATGTAAATGATAATTTCTCCCAAGGGAGTATGGGGCGCACACATCAGGACAGAATCTTGAATTGCATAGTCTAAGATTGGCATAGTGGTAATCTCTCAGAGCCACATGATTGTTGGTAGCTAATCATTATTTTTGACGTGTTAAGTCTTGGCAGAAAAATTATTGTTTTGATAATTTATTGCGACGATAATAACTCTCAATTAATTAGCTAAATTTCCGAAATTAAAATGTCTAATTATCTCGAATCTACTGATGGATAAATCTAGCTATTTCCCTGAAGAGATAAATAGCTGAACCAACATAAATATCACTTGTCGGTGTCGGACATAGGTGATACAAAAACATAGTTACGTTCAATTATATCCGCCTACTTAGTTGATAAATAGCTGATTTACTCGTTAATTTTTGTAGAATCAGAATGCAAAATGCAGCCAAAACGCTATTTTTGGCCTTGGGAGGTATGACTTACCCTACGATTATGGAGAAAAAGTACCTAATCCCCAATTCAATTACAAACGGGATCGAAAAAAAGACGTAGGGAAATGATCAAAATGCTGTAATACTCTTGACGGCGTAATTACTGATGGTAATATCATGCATAATTACCCCGTACCCAAGATGTTGTTATTATATGACCACAGGCACTGTGTCACAACAGACTGAAACGATTTAGTATTGTGAGAGACTAGTAACATTGCTACCCTGAATAAATCGAATCTAAAATTTATGTGTTTATTTTCAAAAGATCTACCTTTTGGTAGATGCAATTTTCAAAATGAACACCTTCCTAATGCTAGATTAAGTCATAAATAATCTTATTTCTTCGTGGTTATTACGGAAATATTTCTGCGTATTTTAAATAAAAATAGTAACTAAGTATTTTTTCGCCTAGTCGAAAGACAGGAGAGAATATCGTAGGAATCAGAACTCAGCACTTTTTTGGTGAAGTTAACCAGTAAATTAGATGTAGGGCGTAAAAAGTAAACTGATGAAAGCGATCGCTTCTTGTCTTGCATCTATCGTTGGTGAAGAAAATGCTGTCAGTCTATGGGAAAATATCGAACCCAGTCACCAAGACGCTATCCAGCAGGGGATAGCTTCTGCAAATCCTCCTAGTTGTGTTGTCTATCCCCATACCCAGGAACAACTAGCCAGTGTCATTGCAGAAGCACACCGTCAAAACTGGCGTGTCCTCCCCTGCGGTAGTGGGAGTAAACTTAGCTGGGGTGGTTTAGCGACAGGTGTTGATGTGGTAGTGAGTACAGAACGCATCAACCAACTGATTGAACACGCTGTAGGTGATTTAACTGTCACGGTTGAAGCCGGGATGAAGTTCTCTCATCTGTCGGCAATTTTAAACAAATCTCGCCAATTTCTCGCTCTTGATCCTACTGCACCCGATTTAGCCACCATTGGTGGGATTGTCGCCACATCTGATACAGGTTCCCTGCGACAACGTTATGGCGGTGTGCGTGATCAACTTTTAGGTATTACTTTTGTCCGTGCTGATGGACAAATCGCTAAAGCTGGGGGACGAGTGGTGAAAAATGTTGCCGGCTACGACTTAATGAAGTTGTTGACTGGCTCTTACGGCACATTAGGGATTATTAGTCAAGTGACATTTCGTGTTTATCCCCTACAAGAAGCATCGGTAACGGTGGTGCTAACTGGCGCCGCTGCAGCTGTATCCCAAGCGGCTGCTACTCTGCGCGGTTCGGCGTTAACACCAACCCAAGCAGATTTACTATCAAATAAATTGGTTTCTAGCTTGGGTTTGGGTACAGGATGGGGATTAATTGCGCGGTTTCAAAGTATTAGTGAAAGCGTTAAAGAACAGTCCTACCAACTTTTGCAAGTTGGGCAACAATTGGGTTTAGAGGGGGCAATTTATTCGGCTGGGGATGAAGTTAATCTATGGCGGAGATTGCCAGAACAAATACACTTGTCTGCTACAGAGTCGGCAATTACTTGCAAAATAGGAGTATTACCAAGTGCTGCTGTGGAAGTTTTAAATCAAGTGGATATCGGTTTAATTCACATTAGTAGTGGTTTGGGTTGGTTACAGTTAGATAGTCAAAGTCAGATTTTGCAGGTGCGCGATATCTGTGAAAGGAATAATGGGTTTTTATCTATTTTGGTAGCGCCTGTGGCGATTAAACAAAAGTTAGATGTGTGGGGATATAGGGGTAATGCTTTGCAGGTGATGCGCTTAGTTAAGCAACAGTTTGATGGTAAGAATATTTTAAGTCCTGGTCGGTTTTTGGGTGGGATTTAAGATATTGCTTTTTCTCATCATATCAGGTATGTCCTAGCCCCCTCCTCGCTTGCGGGGAGGGGGTTGGGGGTGGGGTTCTTTTACCTCACAAGGGATGAGAAGGGCTATAACAAACCACGAAGGCACAAAGGACACATTCGCTTTTAGTGTCTCGTAGAGAAGAGAAGAAAAAGGGGAGAAGAATTTATGCAAGTTTCTGAAAATTCAGTTAATGATACGGCGAGTATAAAGAATTTAAAAGGGTTTGACGGGAGTCATCCACCTGATCCAAAATTGATCGATGCTTGTGTGCATTGTGGATTTTGTCTTGCGACTTGTCCGAGTTATCGGGTGTTGGGCAAGGAAATGGATTCTCCCAGGGGACGTATCTATTTAATGGATGCGATTAATGAGGGTGAAATTGCCCTGAATACGGCAACTGTAGAACATTTTGATTCTTGTTTGGGATGTTTGGCTTGTGTGTCTACTTGTCCTTCTGGTGTGCAGTATGACAAGTTGATTTCGGCAACTCGTCACCAAGTTGAACGCAATTATCCGCGCAGTTTATCGGATAAGTTGATTCGTCAATTGATATTTTCTCTGTTTCCTAATCCTGACGTTTTAAGAATTTTTCTTGTACCTTTGTTTGTTTATCAAAAGTTGGGGTTTCCTAAATTATTTCGCGCTACGGGGTTACTGAAGAAAATATCTCCCCGGTTGGCAGCAATGGAATCTATTTTGCCACAAATTACGCTGCAATCTTTTCAAGATAATTTACCTAGTGTGATTCCCGCAGTAGGTGAAAAGCGTTACCGCGTTGGGGTAATTTTGGGATGTGTACAACGCCTGTTTTTCTCACCTGTGAATGAGGCGACGGTGCGGGTGTTAACTGCTAATGGTTGTGAGGTGGTAATTCCTCAATCTCAAGGTTGTTGTGCGGCGCTTCCTGAACATCAGGGACAAACAGAACAGGCGAAGGCTTTAGCAAGGCAAATGATTGATAGTTTTGCAGAAACTAATGTAGATTTTGTAATTATCAATGCTGCTGGTTGTGGTCATACTTTAAAAGAGTATGGTCATATTTTAGCAGATGACCCCGAATATCGAGAAAAGGCTCAAGCTTTTGCAGCAAAAGTTAAAGATGCTCAAGAGTTTTTGGCAAATGTGGGGTTAACCACGAAACTTTCACCGTTGACTGATAAACCTTTGAATTTAGTTTATCAAGATGCTTGTCATTTATTGCATGGACAAAAGATTAGTGTCCAACCGCGTCAGTTGTTGCGCCAAATTCCTGGTGTCAAGTTAAAAGAACCCATTGACGCAGCTTTATGTTGTGGTAGTGCCGGCGTTTATAATATGTTGCAACCGGAAGTAGCTGAGGAATTAGGACAGCAAAAGGTACAGAATTTATTGAATACTGGTGCTGAGTTAATTGCTTCTGCTAATCCTGGTTGTACTTTGCAGATTACTAAACATTTGGAGTTGCAAGGTAAAACAATTTCTGTGATGCATCCAATGGAGTTGTTAGATTATTCGATTCGCGGTGTGAAGTTAGAAGTTTAACAGTGTAGGGATTGACACCGTTGGGGAATGGGGAAAACAAATTTAAATGTAGGGTGCGTTGTCATAGATAGTAAACGCACCGTCAAAAATTTGGCGCGGCGTCATCAAGAAAAGGTATAAGTCCTCACTCTCCCAGTTTGGCGCTGACGTTGATCTCCAATATTCACCCATTTATCAAAAATTTCCACAGGTTCATAACAAATGCATCAAGGTTTGTTACAAACGTTTATCGATTCATAAGTTTTATTTAAGTGGTTGTTATAAACACATAAGCGGTTGTTGAAAACGTTTATCCATTCATAACAATACTTGTAGGGTGTGTTCAGCCGCAGGCTAACGCACCAACCCAGATGTTCGGTGCGTTAGGACTAAAGTCCATTTTGACATCAATATTCCATTGGTTCTGCGTAAGTGCTGTATTAATTACAAATCATCTTCTACCAATTCAGCTATTTTCATGATTGATTTTAAAGTCCCAAGCTTTAAATCCTGATTCCTATGTACAGGAATGGAGATGATTTTACTTTCATCAGGTTTTTCATAAATATGGTGACTGCCTGTGATTTTTTTGAGAATCCAGCCTTTTTTTTCAACAATTTTACATAGGTTTTTCCCAGAAATTGATTTCATACTGCAATTTCAATCACTTGTGAAATTGGATCTGGTGTTTGAATTTCATTCGCTACTTCTAGCCAACCTTGTATAGCATCTTGAAGGTTATTAATTAATTCTTCCATTGTATCCCCTTCTGTTATACAACCAGGAAGAGCAGGTACTTCAGCCCAATAACCCCCTTCTTCGGCAGGATGAATAATAGCTTTGATTTTCATTGCTTTTGGATTTGCATTTGTTTGCCTGAACAAATTTTAACAAATTACAGCAATTTTCACGCAATAACCACAGATACTCGTAGGGGCGCAAGGCCTTGCGCCCCTAACCTTGTAGGGAAGGCGGGTTAATAAGCCTCTCCCCTTGCTGGGGAGAGGTTTGGAGAGAGGTTTAGAGTATGTATTTTGACCTTTCAAACAAGCTCTAAGAGACGAACAACACGAAATCTACCTGCAGCCTAAAGACTCACGAGTATCCACACCAGTTTTAGAATTTACACCGCTAGCTTTAACACACAGTTTTTTGATTTGTAGCCCATCTAAAATTGCATTTGTAAAATCAGCACCAGTGACATTAACGTCATCAAAAATCGATCGCAACATCATGGCATTTTCCAACACTGCATCACTTAAATCTGCACCTTTGAAGTTAACCAGATAAGCTATGCCTTGACTAAAATCTACACCATGCAGATTGACTCCCTGCAATAAGGTACCATTAAACACGACACCGCGTAAGTCAGCATTGCTAAAGTTAGCATTCTTTAAATCAACATTGCTAAACTCAGTCCTAATTAAACTTTGACTAGAGTAATCCTTGCCCCTGAGTTCCTCGTTACCATTAGCCCGGATCACACTAGAAGAACTCGCAGCTTGCGCCGACAGGGGAAACAAAAAAAGAACCATAGCTAAAACAAAACTAGCTAGTATCTGCTTATACTTCATAACGTCTTCTTAATAAATCTCAACATTTCCACCATTAACCATTAAACAGCACAAGTGAGTGCTGAGTGAGGAGTGCTCAGTGCTGAGTTAGGAGTCAACAGTCAAGAGTCAAGATTTATGACTCCCCCTACCTCCCCACCTCCCCACCTCCCCACCCAAACTGCAAACCATCCCGTAGTATAGATAAGTGTTGAGGTGCGATCGCAAAATTACCTGTGGCTAATCAAGAAACCGAAATCGCCGAATCTCTGGCGCGAACTCCTTTATATGAAATAGGTGTAGAACTTAAAGCCCGGTTTACCTCCTTTGGCGGTTGGGAAATGCCGGTGCAATATAGTAGTATCACTCGCGAACATGAGGCTGTGAGAACTGCAGCGGGGATGTTCGATATTTCCCACATGGGGAAATTTACTCTCAAAGGACAAAATCTGATTTCTCAACTCCAGAGTTTAGTTCCTTCTGATTTGAGTCGCTTACAGCCAGGTCAAGCGCAGTACACTGTATTGTTAAATCCCCAAGCAGGGATTATTGACGATATTATTGTCTATTATCAAGGTGAAGATTCTTCTGGCGTACAACGGGCGGCGATTATTGTCAATGCTGCGACTACTGATAAAGATAAAGCATGGCTATTGCAACACCTTGACTTGAATCAACTGGAATTTCAAGACCAAACGCCTGCAAAAGTCTTAATTGCTGTGCAAGGGACAAAAGCCGTGAGCTATCTTCAGCCGTTTGTCGCAGCAGATTTAACACCAATTAAAGCCTTTGGTCATTTAGAAACAACTGTACTTGGTCAACCTGCTTTTTTAGCCCGCACAGGTTACACCGGGGAAGATGGATTTGAGGTGATGGTAGACCCAGAAGTGGGTGTAGAATTGTGGCACAGTCTCTATGAAGCTGGTGTCATTCCCTGTGGACTTGGTGCAAGAGATACCCTACGCTTAGAAGCAGCAATGGCGCTTTACGGTCAAGATATCGACGACAATACCACGCCCTTAGAAGCCGGGTTGGGTTGGTTAGTGCATCTTGATACTAAAGGCGATTTTATTGGTTGCTCAGTTTTAGCAGAGCAAAAAGCCACTGGTGTACAACGCCGCTTGGTAGGTTTACAAAGTCCAGGACGTAATATTGCCCGTCACGGCTACCCAGTGTTATCTTCAGGAAAAGTAATAGGTGAAGTTACTAGTGGTACAATTTCACCGACACTGGGCTATCCTATAGCCTTAGCCTATGTTCCCTCCCAGCTAGCAACCGTTGGTCAACAGCTAGAAGTGGAAATTCGCGGTAAAACCTACTCCACTGTTGTGGTAAAACGTCCCTTCTATCGCTCAAAAAATCGTGTCACCAACTAACAACTGCAGAGGTTTTAAGGAATAATGTGTTTTGAGTTAATCATTCTACAGTATGGTTGATTACCAGAGATGACTTGTATTTCGGTTGGGACAATAATTTTTTTTGATGTGTAAGGGGAAGTAATATGTCTGAATATCCTCAGGATTTGAGATACCTGGATTCTCACGAATACGTGCGGGTAGATGGTGAAATTGCCACTA
>CAVYXS010000113.1:0-4798 GCA_963772205.1 uncultured cyanobacterium | reverse complement strand
AAGAAGACACCACACATCATCAAACAAAAGTAAATTACACCCATCACCACAAATGTTTGCCAGACCCCCACAGAGGTCGAAGATTGAAAATGCGCCATCAGTGCTACCGCCAGTGGCGAACCAATGATCGCTCCACCACCGAATCCCATAATTTGGTGAAAAACATGATTTACTTGATAGTACAAACGTTCACCTTGAAAGGGCTAGTCCTACTTCTGTGAAAAACTTTTTGGTTTACTGCTAAGATTCGTGTAAGTAAAATTGCTCATCAAACATCAAATAGTGCCAAGCTTACCAGGAGATAAAAATGTCAGAACCAACAAAATTTATGGCCTATGCAGTCTTAAACAGAGGTGAAAAGTTACAAAAATGGGAATATGAACCTACTCCCTTGAAGGTGGATGAAATTGAAATTCGGGTCACTCACAATGGTCTGTGTCATACCGATATTCATATGCGCGATAATGACTGGGGAATCAGTAGTTATCCACTAGTACCAGGTCATGAGGTTGTGGGAATAGTGACTCAGGTCGGGGAAAAGGTAACATCTATCCAGAAAGGAGATCGTGTTGGTTTTGGCTGGATACGAAACTCGTGCCGGGTTTGCGACTATTGCTTGCAAGGAGAAGAGAATATTTGTCGTCAAGGCTATACTGGATTGATTGTCGGGAATCATGGCGGGTTTGCCAGTCAATTGCGTGTGCCGGCGGATTTTGCTTATAAAATTCCCGATAGCCTTGATTCAGCTAGTGCTGCACCGCTATTGTGTGCAGGAATTACCGTGTACACTCCCTTACGAACATATATCAAATACCCAGGGACAAAAGTTGGCATTCTGGGAATTGGGGGGCTGGGACATCTAGCAGTGAAATTTGCTCGAGCTATGGGTGCTGAAGTGACAGCATTTTCTACTTCGGCGAACAAAGAGACTGAAGCAAAAGAATTTGGTGCCCATCACTTTCAAAAGTGGGGAAGTGCTGAGGAAATGAAAGCGGTTGGCGGCTCTTTTGATCTGATTATCAGCACCCTACCCTCAGAAGCTGATTGGGATGCAGCCTTTAGTCTATTGAGCAACAATGGGGTTTTGTGTTTTGTGGGGATTCCCGTTGCTAGCATTACCATCCCACTCATTCCCTTAATCTTTGGTCAAAAGATGGTTGCTGGTAGCGTTGTTGGCGGACGGCGGTTTATGCGAGAAATGTTAGATTTTGCCGCCGTCCATCAAATTACACCCATGCTGGAAACCATACCTTTAAGTCAGATAAACGAGGCGATGGATTGAGTATTAGCTAATCAAGCTCGCTATCGAATTGTATTGGTTTCAGAGTCAAACAACTAAGTATATAGTTTCACAAGTTCCTAGAGCGCCGATCATAAAAATCCTCATCCTCGTTAAGAGGTAAGCTATATCATTAATGGTAGTAATTCATGACAAGCTTTAGCAGAAGCTGCAACACCGGGCAGTCCAGTGATGAGTCCTTTGAGCATTGTAATCGCTGTATCTGCTAAATCTTTCTTATCTTCCTCCTTAGAATTCTGACCAGCTTCAGCTAAGGCTTGTACCTGTTTTAAGGCTTTAGCTTTGTCCTTTTCGGATAAATGACTATCAGATTCTATTGCTGATTGTAATTGCTTCAATAAGTCAGCAAGCTTAAGGACTTCTGGAGTTTCAGACTTGGTAAGTTGACCAATAGTAGCGGTTACTATGCCACTAATATTGCCACCTGCTACACCAGTCATATCCTTACCAGCAACGCCGCTAATATTGCCACCTGCTACGCCTATGACATCACCGCCAACATTGCCAAATTTAAAATCGCTGCTTTTGTCTGACATGGTATCTCCTTTGTTATAGTAATTTTCTGCGTACAGTGTAGGTCTATTGAGTGAAAAAAATATCATCTTTTCTAGACTTTTAATTCTATGATCTTTTTCTTTCAAAAGAAACACATAGGTTTCTTTTAATGTAATTTCGTTATAATTACCCGAATATTCTGCACTTGATTGAGAACTGTTTACCTGAAAATTATTTTTAGGAGGTGCTTTCGTCCCACACAAAACAAGAATAAAATCATCAACTGACTGAGGGCGATCGCCAACCTGCATTTCCATCGCATACATCACAGCATCACTCACCTTGCGACTAACTTTGGCGTTATGATGATTACAAGGTGGGGTCAGTTTTACTCCTGAACTGCGGTCTGTTGCTGGAGCAGGAGGTTCTCCTGTAAGCAAATGGTATAAGGTCGCTCCTAAAGCATAAATATCAGTATAAGATCCTCGCTTTAATCTATCGCCATACTGCTCAAGGGGAGCATATCCTGGTGTTAAAATTTCAGAATGAGTTTGGGTTTTATCGGCTATAAAGTCCCTCGCGGCACCAAAATCTATTAAAACTACTCGGCTGTCATTGGTTACCATAATATTATCAGGCTTTATATCCCTATGTAATACATTCGCCTGATGCACTATCCTTAATGCTTCAGATATTGCAACAATATAATTTACTGCTTCTAATTCTGGTAACGGTTGACCACTTTCCTCAAGTAACTTTAAAAGTGTTCTCCCTTCTACATATTCCATAACTATGTAGGCAGAATTGTTTTCTTCAAACCAAGTGAAAACCCGAACAATACTAGAGTGTTGAAACTCAGAAAGGAGTTGCCCCTCTTCAAGAAACTTGTTTTTGTCACTTTGATAATCTTTTTTAATCGTCTGCACTGTATTGCCTTGACGAATGCAATAACCGTGCAAAAAAAGTTCCTTAATAGCAAACTTACCACCTCGTCTACTACTACATAGATATGTAATACCAAACCCCCCTTGACCTAAAACTTTTCTAATGGTGTATGCTTCGCCTTGCAACTTAGTACCAACAGATAAATGCTGTACAAACTCTCCTTGTTCTTGTTGACTTAAAGGGGTTCCACAAAATTCACAAATTGTTGCCTTATCTGAATTTTCATGACTACAGACTGGGCAAATTTTCATAAATTCTAAATTTTCCCTATGCTCCGGTTATACGACGAATTTCCTCATTTGATAATCCACTATCTAACGGTTTCGTACCACTACCCGATTTGATAGTTTTTGTTTTTCCACCCGCACGTACTGTTTTAATAGTGTTTGCAGAAACTTTTCCAGTGTTGTTTAATTCTCCTAAGGCATCATTTAGCATTTTGGTCATGCCAACATTGCCCAGATTCTTGGTCATTCCTATTGCAGCTTGCAAAGTTTGCTTTGCTCGCTTTGGATCTGTAGTTGCTAACCGCATAGCATTCTGTGTCATGCGGTCTACATTTTTTTGCTGTACATAACCCAGCACCTCCTCATCTACAATTGCCATCTCTGCTTCATCTGTCACAAAATTAATAAAGAGATCTTGCACTGGTAACTCATCTCGGCGACCCAATGCAGGTGCATGACCCGTCAGCCCAACTTGAGCAATTCTTACCCGACTTAGAGGGCGAGCAATACCAGCTAAGGTAAATTCCGATATAAATACAGTAAAGTCGCCTGCTGAAATGTTGCCAAGATGATAGGGAGATTCAGACAAGCTAATTTCTGCAATGCTAGTGGTCTGTCAAGCTAAAAATTGTGAGTTTGAGGGAAAATAGAGGGGCTATTAACTGTAAACCTCACCAGATATCCTAATAACTGACCATGCTCAAGAACTATATTGTCCGGTTAAGTCAAGAGGAAAGGCAGATCCTACAAAATTTGGTATCCACAGGCAAAGCAGCGGCTTACAAAATTAAGCACGCCAATATTCTATTAAACATTGATGTCAATGGACAGGGATGGACGGACGAGGAAGCAGCCGCCACCTTCAGTTGCCACCGAAACACAGTCGCAAATCTCAGAGAGCGATTGGTAAAAGAAGGCATAGAGTCAGCATTAAACCGCAAGCCCAATAAAACGCCGCCTCGTCAACCGATTATTGATGGAGAGGTGGAAGCAAAACTAATCGCCCTGCGTTGTGGAGAACCGCCTGCTGGTCAGGCGCGTTGGACATTGCGGCTACTGGGAGCCTTGGCGGTCGAGTTAGAAATTGTGCCAGCAATTAGTCACGAAACCGTGCGTCAAGTGCTAAAAAAAACGAACTCAAACCTCATTTGCGGCAGATGTATGTGATTCCACCAGAACAGAGTGCCGAATTTGTGGTTCACATGGAAGATGTTCTGGAGATTTATCACCTGCCCTATGACCCCAAATGTCCAGTGATTTGCATGGATGAGCAACCTATACAATTGGTCAAAGAAACCCGCATTCCTCTGCCAGCCAAACCAGGACAGCCAGAATCGGTGGATTATGAATACGAACGCAATGGAACAGCCAATATCTTTATGTTTACAGAACCGTTGTCTGGGTGGCGTAAAACAGTCGTCAGTGAACGGAGAACAGCGGTTGACTGGGCAACAGAAATTAAGCATTTACTTGACAACGACTATGCCGATAGCGACAAAGTCATTTTAGTATGTGACCAGCTAAATACTCACAAACTTGCCTCCCTATATCAAGCTTTTGAGCCGTCCATTGCCCGTCGTCTGGTTGAACGCTTGGAAATTCACCACACTCCTAAACATGGAAGTTGGCTCAATATCGCTGAAAACGAACTGTCCGCAATGACTCGACAATGCTTAGATCGTCGGATTCCTGATCTTGAAACTTTAGAACAAGAAACAACGGCTTGGTATATTCAACGCAATCATTCACAAAAATCTGTAGATTGGCAGTTCACAACAGCGGATGCCCGTATCCGTCTCAAGCGTCTTTATCCACAAATAGAAAATTGACA
>CAVYXS010000112.1:0-30310 GCA_963772205.1 uncultured cyanobacterium | reverse complement strand
GGAATCACACGAGGTCCTGGCATGGTTGACAGTTAATACACTTGCTCGCAACGCACAAGGGAATATTGAACAAATGCTCGAGGTTATATTTGAATATTTAAGAATAAGTGGTCAGCAAGCCAAACCCGGAGTTCAAAAAAACAGTAAAAGTTACTTTGTGGACGCGCTATTCATATCGAGAGTGGATTCTTTGTGAATTAAGCCGCTACATTGTGCAACTTAAGGGGAGAGACACCTTTGATTTCCTTACGGAGCATCATTGGTATAAACCAGAAAATCTACAAATAAATAAGATTATTGGAAGAGAAATGCAGCGAGAAGCAAATTTGGCAATTGGTTATAGTTACCGTTCTGAATGGTCATCTCATGAGAAAAGTTTTTTTGTTAAATTGGTTAATAGGCTTGCAAGTGCTGATAGTAAAAGCCGAGAAATTGCGTTTTACCTCATAAGACATACTGAATTAACTCAACAAGAGAAAAGCGTTTTTTTGGATAAGCAATTTGATCCCGCATTGAAAAAAATATTTTTAGATCCGAAACTAGAATGGCTTGTAAAGCGTTACTATGAGACTTTTCAGAAAAATATTAAGGGCTTTAATAAATTAGAGGAGCGAAGACAGATTATTTTGAAGCGATCTCAAAAACATATTTGGTATTAGCTAAAAATTTATTCTTCTAAATTTTTGAGAGCCACGGATGTAAATCCTCTAATGTTTTGCAAGCAAGGCTATATTTACAATTTTAGATTTCACCCTAAAAGTTAAGTACGATTTTTGACCGAAGAAATCAAGGGTGATCTGCAAACCCTGCCGCGCACGTAGCGATCGCGTAAAAGCCAAAATTCACTAAAATAATAATGCTCTTTGCTGTAATTACAATTTAGTCACCTTAAAAATATTCAATGACACATTCCGAACACCTCAAGCAAATTCTAAATCGGGTGCAAAAGGGACAGCAAACCGATGAGGACATAAGTATTCTACGTCAGCAACTTCTAGCTGGCGATCGCCAAGCAGCAATACAGCTTGGCAAGTACAATGTCAACATTGGGGAAGGACAAGGAATACAGATAGGCGATCGCATCTATAATCAGTGGGATGAGCAAGCAATCCAAGCTCTCGTTAAAGCGATACAGCAAGCAACGCCTAAAAATGTTCCCACTCAGTTTCAATCTTTAATTGCTGATAAAACTGAGGGATTTGTTGGGCGTGAGTATGTCTTTGATGCTATTGAGGCATTTATCGCCAATAATCCCAAAGGTTACTTTACCCTCATCGGCGATCCAGGGCAGGGAAAAAGTGCGATCTTAGCGAAGTATGTGCAGGATACGGGCTGTATTGCTCATTTTAACGTTTTGCTCCAAAGCCCCAATCGGGCAGATCAGTTTCTCGAAAGTGTTTGTCGTCAATTAATTGAACGCTATGAGCTTGACTACGATCCCTTACCCCCCAATGCCACGCGAGATGGGGAAGTTCTGGGGCAATTGTTGGATGAAGTAGCGCAGAAAAGCGATGATCAAGCAGTCATTATTGCTGTTGACGCACTGGATGAGGTAGATGCAGCCAGTTACAGAGATGCAGCGAATATCCTCTATTTACCAGTTTATTTACCTGACGATGTGTATTTTATTCTGACTCGACGAAGGGGTGTAGAAGTTCCCTTGACCAGTTTTGCACCCATACAAACTCTCAATCTGTTGGATTTGCAAACCGACAGTGAGCGAGATGTCAGGACATATATTGGAAATCGGGTTAATAGTAGCGGTAATTTGCGTCAGCAAATTGATAGACGGCGAGAGACTATTACGGAATTTACAAATAAAATTGCAGAAAAAAGTGAAACCAATTTCATGTATTTGCGCTATGTATTGTTAGATATTGAAAGTGGTTGGTATCAAGATTTAACGTTAGAACAATTCCCTCAAGGACTGCAAGGTTACTATGAATTCCACTGGCGACGCATGGGGATGACAGCAGACCCATTACCTGTTGAGAAAATTAAGATTGTCTATATATTAGGAGAAGTACGTGAGCCTGTGTCTCGTCGCAAAATTTGTAATTTTTCTGGTGAGGATGAATATGCGGTGCAGCAAGTCCTGAATGAGTGGAAGCAGTTTTTACATGAATTAATGAAGGAGGAGAAGCGTTACAGTGTCTATCACGCTAGTTTCCGAGATTTCTTGCATCGACAAGATATTTTAGAGAAGCATCCAGTAACAATTCCAGGAATTCATCAACTTATTGCGAAGAATGAATTGAAGGTTTGGCAGAAATTAAAAGGCGTTTTAAGGAGTCATAGTGAGTGAGTTTGAGGGTTTAATTTTAGAGGATAAAGAATATGTTTTGAATTTGCCATATCATTTGGCGATAGCAGATATGGCGGATGATTTGTGTAACATTTTGACTGAATTTGATTTTATTGAGTATAAAATCTCAGCTTCGGAAACACAACTGCTGATTGAAGATTACAAACTTGCTCTACAGTTTCCAGAGTTGAACAACACAGCAAGCTTGTCATTGATAAAATCATCACTTCAACTCGCTGCTCATATCTTCGCTGTCTATCCTTGTCAAGTATCAGAGCAACTACTGGGACGATTGCTAGGTAAGGAAAGGGATGATGAAAGATTGCAACACCTTTTAGCACAGGCCCAGCATCAGAAGTCCGAACCCTGGTTACGTCCGCTGACAGGTAGCCTTCCTCGTCCGGATGGTCTGCTGCTGCAAACTATAATAGGACACCGAGGAATGCTTAATGCCGTTACTGTAGCACCAGACGGAGAATATTTCGTGTCAGCTAATGGAACCGAAATAAAAGCCTGGTCTGTAGCAAACGGCGAGGAACTGTTTACGTTCCCATCATACAACAATGGTATAAAAGATTTAACCATCACACCTGATGGGCAATATCTAGTGATTGCGTTGCTTGGTGGAATAATTAAGGTTTGGGATTTGGGAACCAAACAGGAGTACCTAACACTAAAGGCACATAAGAGTGCTGTTTTAGCTGTCGCTACAACTTCAAAGGGTTATTTGATTTCAGCTTCAACAGATGAAACGTTGAAAATCTGGAATCTACAACAGCGGATTGCTGTGGACACTCTAAGTGCAAATATTGGCTCTTTCAATGGCATTGCTGTATTGCCGGGAGGAGAACAGATTATATCTGCAAGTGGTGATCTTTTTAACTCGCCCAGAGAACATTATGTCCTCAAGATTTGGGATTTAACCAAGCAGAAAGAAGTGTATACATTGGGGGAACATTCAGATCCCGTCAGCACGGTCGCGGTAACACCAGATGGACGATATGCTATTGCAGGTTTGATCGATAGTCTGGTTGTTTGGGACTTATCGACTCGAACCAAGCGATGCACCCTAACAGGTCAAAAATCCCAGATTCAAGCTGTGGTTGCGGTGAACAATCGGTTGGTGATTTCCGCTTCTAGCGGAGATGATCTCAAAATATGGGATATCGAAGGTGGCAAAGTATTGACCACCTTGAAAGGTCATCAAGATGGAGTTAGTGATGTGGCAGTGACACCCGATTGCAAGCGAGCCATATCTGTTGGCTCGGATGGAACCATTAAGATCTGGAATCTAGAACGTATTGAGGAAACAGCATTTTTATCTAGACATCAAGATAAAGTAACTAAGATCGTTATTACACCTGATGGTAAACGAGCAATCTCGACTTCTTATGACCATACTGCAATTGTATGGAATTTGGAGAACTTCCAATCTCTGTTAACCTTGCAAGGTCATACCAATAGGGTAACTGATATTGCTGTCATGGCTGACAGTCGTCATGCAGTATCTGCTTCATGGGACGGTACGCTTAAATTTTGGAATTTGACAACTGGTAAATTGCTATCAACACAGGTATATATTCCAGAACACATCAACGCTCTGGCAGTCACTCCTGATGGGCAATATGTAGTTTTAGCGGACAGGGGAAACCCTCTTAGAGTTTGGGATTTAGACCAAAAAATTGAGCGTTTTATCCTCCAAGGTCATACCAGAAATGTGAATGCAATCTCACTGACTCCAGATGGTCAACGAGTTATTTCTGCTTCAGACGATCAAACTTTAAGAGTGTGGGATCTGAAAAATGGTTTGCAATTGCTTTCTTTCCCCGATGGTTTGCAAGATCCAGAGTTATCTTTATTACCATTTCCAGTAGAATTCAGTAACGACTTGATGCAAGTCAAAATTCTAGGGATTATGATACCTCCTGATCGTACCCAAAGAAATCCCAGACAATCGTCATCACTTGAAAATGAAAAATATTTTGTTGAGCTAGGCAAACGCAAAAATGCAGTGGCTGTAATGCCAGACGGCCGAAGTGTAATTTCTGGTTCACAGAGTGGCGTACTCCAAATATGGGATACTTCTTGCGGCGAAGAATTGTTTGCTTTAGATGATAATGCTTCTGGCATTACTGCTATCGATGTTTCACCAAACGGTCGTTTTGCCTTTGCTACCAGTGGTTTGCCTCACTATTTATCTGATAATACATTGCGGGTATGGGATTTGGAGAAAAGGCAAGTCATTGCTCGTTTTATTGGGGAAAGTCCAATGACTGCTTGTGACGTTGCACCAGATGGTGTGACAATCGTTGTTGGGGATGCTAGCGGGCAGGTTCATTTTTTCCGTTTGGAGGGAATTGATTGAGATTTTAAAATAGCGATCGCCCCACTCAATTCGATGAACACTTTTACTAACCTCTCACCAGAAGACACCGTATACCTCCTCAAGCTTCCCTACCACCTTGCCCACGCAAACATGGTCGATGAACTCTGCACTCTCCTCACCGACTTTGATTTCATCGACCATAAAATCTCTACTTCTACCCCTCAACTCCTCATTGAAGATTACAACTTAGCCATACAGATCCACATTCCCCAACTTACCCAAAACAACCTTCAACTTATTCAAAGCGCAATTCAACTCTCTGCCAACATTCTCACTGAAAACCACACCCAACTCGCCGGACAACTACTAGGACGTTTACTGAGTTATGAAACACCAGAAATTCAAACTCTTCTCCAACAAGCTAAACAATATAAAGGTTCGCCTTGGCTACGTCCCCTAATCTCCAGCTTAACCAACCCTGATGCTTCCAAAGCGGTTTCCGTCGCCAGCGATCGCACCTTAAAAATCTGGGATTTGCATACGGGAGGTGCGATCGCTAGTTTCACTGCGGATAGTACCCTGCTCACTTGTACTGTTGCCCCAGAGAATACAACTATAGTCGCAGGGGATATATTGGGATGCGTGCATTTTCTGCGATTAGAGGATATTGATGGAGTTAAAGAAGAATGATTTTATTTTGAGACAGCAAGCAATTACTAATTTCCTTCTGCATGATATTGACTGCTATGAGTGAATTTGATAATATTTCATCCGAAAATCAAGAATATGTTTTAAATCTGCCCTATCATTTAGCTCAGGCAAGCATGGCTAATGACTTGCATGAATTACTGACTGACTTCGAGTTTCTAGAACATAAAATTTTCATTTCATCACCACAACCACTGATTGAGGATTATAATTTTGCTTTAGCCTTTAATATCCAAATACCTGAAGATAAAAAAGATGCTTTAAAATTAATTCAAGGTGCGCTGAGATTATCAGAACATATACTTTCTGAGGAAAAGTTTCAACTTGCTGGGCAGATGCTAGGTCGTTTAGGTTCATATAAAATGTCTGCAATTGAAGAAATACTGAAGCAAGCAAAACAAAAAAGAAAATCGCCCTGTTTACATCCTATAACTCCTAGCTTGAGACCACCTTTTAGCTCCTTACTACGTACTCTCAAAGGTCATACAGGAAATATTAATGCAGTTACCTTAACACCAAATGGGCATTACATCATATCGGCTGCTGGTGGGCCTTTACTATCATCTGAAAACACCCTCAAGATTTGGAATTTTCAGACAGGAGCAGTGTTGCGAACTTTAACAGGTCATACTCAGCGAGTCAATGCAGTAGTAGTAACACCAGATGGACAACATATTATCTCTGCATCAGATGATAATACAATAAAAATTTGGGATTTTCACACTGGTCAAGTATTGTTTACATTGACGGGTCACACCAATAAAGTTAACGCAGTAGTAGTAACACTAAATGGACAATATATTATCTCTGCATCAGATGATAGCACAGTAAAAATTTGGGATTTTTATACAGGAAATATTTTAGTAAGTTTAAATGCTCATAGTGCTGCGGTCACTGCATTAGTATTAATGCCAGATGGACTACAGTTAGTTTCTGGTTCAAAAGACAAAACTATTAAAGTTTGGAATCTAGAAACTTGCAGTGAACTCTTTATTCTTCGCAATGGTATTACAGAAGTAACTACACTAGCAGTAACACCTGATGGAAAGTATATTCTTAGCAATATAGATGATAAAAGTCTCAGGGTATGGGATTTAAATTATAGAGAAGTAATAAGACATTTAAATGGACATATTTCCACTATTACAGCAGTAGTAGTTACACCAGACGGCAAACTTGCTGTGTCTGCTTCCAATGACCAAACTATTCGTGTGTGGGACTTAAGTAACTGGGTTAACATTCTTACCCTTAGAGATCACGTTAGTACAGTTACAGGGCTAATACTTACCCCAGATGCTAAACAAGCTATTTCTGCCTCCGAAGACAAAACTCTTAAAATTTGGCATCTCGATAGTACCCCAGAAACGCCAACTGTTAATGGACATATGAGTGCAGTTGCAGCGATCGCGATTACCCCAGATGGGCAAAAAGCTATTTCTGCCTCATGGGATCGCACTCTCAAGGTTTGGAATTTACAAACTGGAATAGAAATACATACCTTACAAGGTCATCTTAAGCCTGTTCAATCACTAGCAGTAACTCCAGATGGGCGATATGCCATCTCTGGTTCTAATGATACCAACCTCAAAATTTGGGATTTGGATACAGGAAGAGAAATATTTACATTATATGGTCATAGATTACCGATTAAAGCAATAGCAATAACTCCAGATAAAAAGTATATTTTATCATCTTCACAATACGATTATTCCGGGATGTTATCATCCGATCAACCTTTAAGAATGTGGGATTATCAAAATAGGAAAGAAATCAATATTCCAGAGCGTTTAATGGATAGGCTCATGAATCTTTTAGAAACACATGAAGGATTATATAGCCCACGCAGTAAAACAGGTGGTTGGCCTAATGGTAATATTTCAGCTATAGCGGTAATGCCAGATGGTAAGCAAATAATAACTGCTATTAATGCCCAAAATAATCCATGTATCAAAATTTTTGATTTAGAAACAGGTTTTGAAGTGAATACTTTACGAGGTCATGAGACACCTGTAACTGCCTTAGCATTAACACCAGATGGACAATATCTAGTTTCTGCTTCTTTTTGGGATGCTCAGATAAAAATTTGGCAATTAAATACCTGTATTGAAATTGTTACTTTATCCGGTCATAATGATTTTGTGACCTCAGTGGCTATTACAAGAGATGGACAGTATCTCATCTCAACTTCAAAAGATAGTACTTTAAAAGTTTGGAATTTATTAACAAAAAAAGAAATTACTAGTTTCAGTGGTGATAATGATTTCCGGTGTTGTACAGTTTCTCCTGATGGACGAATAATTGTTGCTGGAGAAACATCAGGACGGTTGCATTTTTTACGATTTGAGGGTTTAAATTGATTTCAAACTTAGTGTGTCCATGATTGATTTTAACAACTTATCAAATGAAGATATCGAATATGTTTTGAATTTACCTTACCACCTATCTATAGCTGATCTGGCAAATGAACTATGTGAAATTCTAATAGAATTCGACTTTATTGAACATAAAATTTCAGCTTCATCACCGCAATCGCTTATTGCCGACTACGATTTAAATTTTGCATCAGACATTGAAATATCTGAGCCGAAAAAAGATAGTTTGAGGTTAATCCAAGGTGCAATTCGCAAGTCTGCACATATCTTAAATGAGCCTGATCACAAAAGACAACTAGCAGGACATTTATTAGCTCGCTTAATGTCTTTTCCTGCACCAGAAATTCATACATTACTGGAGCAAGCAAAACATAAAAAAAATACCCTTGGCTGCGTCCTTTAACTGCCAGTTTAACACCACCAGGAGGTGCATTAGTACGTACTTTAACAAGTCACACCCATTACGTTACAGCAATTGCAATTACATCTGATGGGCAAACTGTGATTTCTGCCTCCAATGACAACACCTTGAAAGTTTGGGATTTGACAACCAACACCTTACGACACACACTTAGAGGACATACTGACCGAGTACCTGACGATCGCAATTACTCCAGATGGTCATTTTGCAGTATCTGGCTCCAAAGATAAAACTCTCAAACTTTGGGATATAGCTAACGGAATTGAAATCAAGACCCTTACTGGACATACAAGTTTTGTCAATTCGGTGGCAATTGCTTCAGATGGACAATGGGTAATTTCAGGTTCTTGGGGAATTGGGAATGCGCTCAAACTTTGGGATTTGGTGGAAAATCAACACTACACTCTTGCTGGTAACCTCAGAGTTAATGCAATTGCAATGACACCAGATGGTCAAGTCGCAATCTCTGGCTTAGATGACAATACATTAGTACTATGGGATTGCAGTGGGATTCCATTACACAAGTTAACGGGTCATACAGGAGCAATTGATGCAGTAGCAATTACTCCAGATGCAAAGCTAGCGATTTCTGGCTCTAAGGATACAACCCTAAAACTGTGGGATTTAACAAATGGTACTGAACTCAAAACCCTTGCAGGTCATACCCAGGCTATTAATGCTGTAGCAATAACACCAGATGGCACATTAGCAATCTCCGGTTCTGCTGACCATACCTTAAAAGTTTGGAACTTGGTCAATGGCGAAGAAATAAACACTTTTAGAGAACACACTAACTGGGTGAAAGCTGTTGCTCTCACTCCAGATGGAAAACTTGCAGTTTCCGGGTCGGCTGACCAAACCATCAAAATTTGGGATTTGACAAATAGTAGCAAACAACCAGGGGAAGTGGGCCATGCTAATTGGGTAAGAGCAGTAACGATCGCTCCAAATGGAAAATTTGCAATATCTGGTTCTGCTGACCACACTTTAAAAATCTGGGATTTGCCAACTGGTAAAGAACTTAACACGTTTAAAGGTCACACAAACTGGGTGAGAACTGTTGCAATTTCTCCCGATGGACGAATAGCTGTTTCTGGTTCAATAGATAAGACTTTGAAACTGTGGGACTTGGCAACAGGGAAAGAATGTGGAACTTTAATAGGTCATACAAGTACCGTTAATGCAGTAGCTATTGCTCCAGATGGGCGCACTACTGTTTCCGGTTCCTTTGATGACACTTTAAAAGTATGGGATTTGACAAGTTGCTCAGAACTTTACACCTTTACTGGGCATTCTGGAGATATTTGGGCAGTTGCGATCGCACCAGATGGACAAAAAGCAGTTTCCGCATCATCAGATAAAACCTTGAAACTATGGGATTTAGCTAGTGGTGCAGAAATCTTTACATTTACTGGTCATACCGACTATGTGACAGCAGTTGCAATTACACCCGATGGACAAACCATCATCTCTGGTTCTGTTGATAAAACCTTAAAGTTATGGAATTTAGCCAATGGTACAGAGCTTTGCACCCTAGTTGGTCACAAAGACTATATTAATGCGATCGCAGTTACACCTGATGGGCGCAAGGCGATTTCTGCGGGTTATGACAATGCTTTGAAAGTTTGGGATTTAGAGAGCAGACAGGAAATTACTAGCTTTATTGGGGATAGTGCTATGTTTTGCTGTGCCGTTGCACCTGATGGAGTAACAATTGTTGCAGGAGAAGCATCTGGGCGATCGCATTTTATCCGGTTTGAGGAAAAATAAGGCGGACATTGATGTGATGAATAAGCTTAAGAAAAACTTAAGTACAGAAAATATTTTATTGTCTAAAATAGAACAAAAACTTCCAACAGATGACGAACGCTATAGCGTTTACCATGCCAGTTTTCGGGATTTTCTTCACCGTAAAGACATTCTAGAGAAAACAGGATTAACAATTCCAAAGATTCATTCACAAATTGCTGAAGATCAATTAAAGAAGTGGAATAATCGCCGTCGCCATGAGTGAGTTTAATAACCTGTCGCTTGAAGATGCAGAATATATCTTGAATTTGCCTTATCACTTGGCTTTTGGTGGTATGGTAAATGATTTGTGCGATTTACTAATTGAGTTTGATTTTATTGAATATAAGGTTTCGACTGTAGCACCTCAGTTGCTAATTGATGATTATGACTTAGCTTTGCAATCTGACCTTTCAATTGTTAAGGCTAAAAAGGAAATTTTAAAATTAATTCAAGGTGCTATCCGTTTGTCTATTAATACTATAGTTGAAGATAAAACACAATTAGCGGGGCAATTGTTAGGACGTTTAATGTCTTTTGAAGATACAGATATTCAAGCATTAATGGAACAAGTAAAGCTAAAAAAAAATGCTGCTTGGCTGCGTCCTCTGAATTCTAGTTTGACACCTCCTAATAAGCAATTGCTACGCACTCTCACAGGTCATATCCACTGGGTGATGACTCTGGCAGTGACATCAGATTGTCAAAAAATTATTTCTGGTTCGTATGACGGAACTATTAAAATTTGGGATTTAAGAACAGGAGAGGAGCTTAACTCCTTTAAGAGTTATAGCTCCCCTATATCAGCTATAATTATAACACCAGATGACAAACGCATGATTGCTGGTTTTAGTAGTAATCTCAAAGTTTGGGATTTGGAAACGGAAAAAGAACTATTCACTTGTACTGGTCATACCCAATATGTCTCATCTTTGGCAGTGACTCCAGATGGTAAATGTATAATTTCCGGTTCGTATGACCACACTATCAAAATTTGGGATTTGGCATCAGGAGAAGAACTTTTTACCCTTATAGGTCATACATCTTGGGTAAGAGATATAGCAGTAACACCCAATGGAAAACAGGTGATTTCTGCTTGCGAAGATAACACTATCAAAGTTTGGAATTTGCAAACAAAAGAGGAATTATTCACCCTTAATGGTCATGTTAAGACCGTAACATCAGTTGCTGTAACTCCGGATAGTAAACAGATGATTTCCGGTTCATGGGACTCTACGCTCAGGATTTGGAATTTGGCAACAGGAGAAGAACTTTTTACGATTTTTGGTCATAAATCTTGGGTAAAAGATGTAGCAGTGACAACAGATGGTAAATGGTTGATTTCTGCAAGTGAAATGAGCATCAAAATGTGGAATTATGAAACCCTAAAAAAATTAGAGATTGTCCCTGGTCATGACGAGGCAGACCAGATTGTAGTTGTGAAACCCTTAGATATTATCACTGTCCATGACGAGTCAGTCAAGACTATAGTTGTGACACCCAATAATCAATATGTAATTTCTGGGTCTTATGACAACACAATTCAAATATTTCCTATAGAAATAGGTAGAGAAACAATTATTTCTAGAAGTCATGAAGATTGGATCAATTCTATAAACTTCATAACTGATGAATTGCTCATTTCAGCTTCAAATGATAACACTCTTAAGTTGTGGGATTTGAAAACAGCAATGGAATTGTTAACTATCACTACTGGTCATGACAGTGGAATCAAAGATTTAGCAGTGACCCCGGATGGCAAACAAGGGATTTCAGCTTCAGATGATAATACTCTCAAGTTGTGGGATTTGAAAACGGGAAAAGAACTCTCCAGTTTTATAGGTCATACTAAAGGAGTGAGTGCTGTAGTAGTAACCCTGGATGGTAAACGAGTGATTTCTGGTTCTTGGGACGATACTATCAGAATCTGGGATTTGGATACACAAGAGGTAATAAACACTATTACTTGTAATACCCTGGCGGTACTGGCTGTAGCAGTGACTCCTGATTGTAAACAAGTAATTTCTGGTTCAATGGACAGAACTCTTAATCTCAAAGTCTGGAGTCTGGAAACGGGAGAAGAAATTTTCACTCTCACTGGTCATACTGATCCAGTCAATTCTGTAGTAGTAACCCCAAATGGTAAACAGATAATTTCTGGTTCATACGACAACACTATCAAAGTTTGGAGTCTGGAAAAGGGAGAAGAAATTTTCACTCTCACTGGCCACACTGACTTTGTAATGGCTGTAGCAGTGACTCCGGATGGTAAACGGATAATTTCTAGTTCCTTAGACAACACTCTTAAGGTATGGGATTTGGAAACTCAGGAGATAATTGCCAATTTCATTGGGGAAGGTGGGTTGAGATGCTGTGCTGTCGCGCTCGATGGAGTAACAATTGCAGCAGGTGACGCATTGGGACAGGTGCATTTTTTGCGCTTGGAGGCGAGCCGCAACAGTTAGGAACTAGAAGACGATTAAGCGGTGCAGCATGAATTAATGATTTTCTCCCATCATCCTCCATCATTTCGGGCATATTCAAAAACTCTCAACATCTGCTGAACCTACACCTCCCAAACCTTCCCCAAAAAGCCAGTCGCTATCACTGTCAGAATTTCCTTCGCCATTTACTTGAATATTTAAGGAAGGTATCAGCTGTTCAATGTGGCTTTCAAGGCGGGAGATCGCCAGCGTTAAAGATGCAAGTTGCTCCCTATCTTTCTTAATTTCATTTGAAATACCCACCCGCAATTGATTTAACCGCTCTTGGAGGGTATGTACTTCCGTTTTGGTAGCAGAAGGAATACTCACTTTCTCTTCGAGGGCGGCAATTTGCGCTTTCAAAGTCTCAATTTCGGCAGCAGTTACACTATCTGCACTATCGGGATTCTCTTGTGAGAGTGCATTTCTAATACAATTCAGCACAAACTCTTTAAAAGTTAAGCGCAACTCCTCAGCACGCTGCTTGGCCTGCTTCACCAACTCCCGGTATTCTTCAGACAGAAGTTTTATATTTATCTGCGGATATTCCACCAGTCCCTCGCGCTTTTGTTGTCCAGAAGTGATTTCTCACCAGTTCTTTAACCATTTGCTTCTCTGTCTAATATTTACTTACTCCCCCTACCTCCCTATCCTCCCCTACTTCCCAAACTCCTCCCACTACTATCATCGCATACGGGATATCCGCGTATATACGATATAGATTATTTTTGATGATATTTATGTGGTGTCTGGGAAACAACTATCATAAAGATACCGGGAATTGTCATTCTCGGCATCATAATTATCAGTGGGGATTGGGGATTTATCTTATGGAAAATTTACCTGTATTAAGCGTGGAATCACTTGCTGTGGAGGTGGTGACTCTACCGCTTGATGAAGCTCGTGTTGCGCTTGTGGATTATTATTTTCCCAACCGCCAGAAAATTAATTCGACACAGCAGCTAATTGAGCTATGGGTGCATTCTGTCACTATCAAAAGCGACCAAACGCGACGGGCATATCGGCAAATTGGTTATGAGCTTGTCGATTATATGCAGTCGCGGTTTGGGATATCTGATTTGAGGATGGTAACGTTATTCCATCTACACGCAAATCTTGCTTGGCTCAAGGATGAAAAGCCAGTACGAGGAAAGAAAAATACTTATGGAATTAGTAAAAATACTGCGGCAAAGTACACGGCGGCGATTAAAAGTTTGTGGGAATGGGGTACTAGAGCTTCTATTGGTTATTTTGCTATCGACTTGGGCAAGGACTTAAGCATACAGTGGGACGATAAGCTCGCAGAGCGCATTCTGTCGGAACGCGAGATTGCTAAGTTGGAAAAAGCGGCGATGGAAGTAGATTTGCAACACAACACTAATAAGATGCATTGGCTGCTGTTGACTCTCGTCTTTTACAGTGGGGTGAGGGCGGGAGAAATTGCGCGGCAAACTTCTGATTATGGTAAGCGCATAGTGACGCCGGGGTTATTTTGGCGGCAGTTTCGGGAGGATGGGGATTGTCTGTTATTAACTGTGACGGGGAAACGAAATAAAACCAGAACCATTAGTCTCGATCCGGAAACTAGTGCGGTGCTACTGGATTACCGTGGAGATGCCAGCAATGATGGGCCAGTGTTTCCCAGTCCCAGTCGGCGGGATAGGGGTAAACCTCTCAGCCATCGGGGGTTGCGGCTGATGATGGAGGAAATTTCTGCTAGTGCGGGAATTAAGTTCAGCGCCCACTTTCTGCGCCACACTCACGCAACGCTGGCTAAGAAAAATGGAGCTTCTGATTTTGACTTGCAAGCAGATTTGGGACATGCCTCCCCAGCAACAACTGCAAAGTACATTCACCATGTCGGGCGTGTTGGGACTTCTCACGCACTGCGTAAAAAAGCGTAGCCTCTCCAAGAGTTGCCCGCTGTACTCCACAGGAGTTGCAAGCTACGCGTAGCGTCTTGCTCCAGAAGGTATCGCCTCCGATGGGCGGGTACGCCATCGTACTCATCATGATAGTCTCAAGGTAATTATCAATATGGATGACACGCTCACTCAGTCGTGTCCAGTCCAGATTTACCTAGACATTACCTAGACATTACCTAGACATGAGCCAAACAGGGAAAAACAAGAAACTGGCATCTTTTAACTGCGACCAAAAGATGTGGGAGCAGTTTATTGCCCATTGTCAGTCCAAGGGCACGACGGCAACAGCCACACTCACCCAATTTATTGAGCTATACCTAGATGGTTCCCTAGATGAGCTTGATGTCATTGGTAGTAAAGGGGAAGATAAACGCCTGGACTCTTTAGAACAAAAAGTTGAGGAGATGGCAGCCCGAATGACACAGTTTACTGAGGCGATTATGAAAATTCAAAATCATCTCAACAACCAACCCAGACGGGGCAATAAATCATACTACAATAATTCATCCAATCAAAGACAACCTCAAAGAATCCAACCATTAACAGAAGAAGGTTTAGCTTCTAGGCTTAGTGTCAGTGTAGAAACTGTACGCGAGCAGCGAATTAATCTACCACCCACCGCTTTTTGTGGGATGGTGCAAGGGCAAGGATAGATCCGGTATGGGGTGGGAATTTAATCAGAATACAGGGCTGTATCATCCGGTAAGTTAAGTACGGGAGCAACGTGATTTGGTGAGATCTGATTTTTTATGTCAATTACCAGGGTGTATTCTCAATAAACGCGCAGCCATTATATGACTCGATAGGTGCTGCCATCATCACTGTTGTCCTCTTCAACTTTAGCGCCCTGCAACATATTCAGCGGGATTTGTTTCGACTGCGATCCCAGTAATCCTGATGCCACTAGCTGACAATTGGTTGGCTCAGTTCGGGTACAAGTGAAGCTAGTTGCTTTTCCCAAGGTTGCGAGTACAAAAAGTCCCACTGGCACAAAAATGCCTGCTATTATCCAGACTGTTCAGTTACATTAAAAGCTTGCTGCACTGTTGAAAAAAGTCTTCATGCAGCAGCTTGCTCTTGGTTCAACAACCGCAACCGATGTAACTGCTTATAGAATTAACGATTTCTGTTTGTTGCGAAGGTGAGTTTTTCTATTAGTTGATTTTTCAAGCTTTCAAAATAATTAACACTATCTTCAAGTTCAGAGGCTTTTGCATAGCGAATTAATGGTTCGAGCAACCAAGCTTCTGTGGGTGTCATTTCCGGTTCTAAGGTTGAGAGACGTATTTTGGTGTCTACCCATTGTAAGCTTGAGGGAATATGAGATGCATGAGCATGGCAGGTTTCCATCAATTGATCGAGAATTACCTCGAAATTTTCATCTTTTCAATAAACCTTAATCATTTGTCCGACTTTAAAGACATGGGAAGCTAATTCGCGGATTTCGGGTTGATGAGAATTTGCTAATATTTCACCGATTGTTAAAACCTTGAACTTACCTTGAGCATCGATTGACATTAATTGCCCCAGTAAATTAGTGCTGAGGTTAGCCAGGGCTTTATCAAATTCTATACGGGTGGGAGAAATGTTAGGAGCAAGTTCAAACCATCCTCCCTTTCCTGCTAAAATCTCACAACAACGTTCTCGTGAGGTGATGTCTCCGCCAGTGATTTGGGTTCGTCCTCTAGGTCCTGGTCGGTAGATTGTGTTACCTTCGCTACCTTCCCGTACACCAGTTTGAATTGTGACTCCTCGTAAAAATCGGGAGACGATTCGAGGCATAATATCAGGCCAAAGGTCGGCTAAACGACCAAATAGAGTAGCTTCTTCGATTTTTTCAATGAATATTTGCCGGAAGCGTTGAAAGTAAATGCCGTTGGAAGATAAAACAAGGTAGGGAAAGGGTAGTTCTGGTTGTGATAGTTCTCCTTGTTCGGATATGAGGATGAGTAATTCGACAGCAGTGCTAATGATGCTTAAAAGTTGGTCGGGATTGGGACATATAAGGACTATTTCTGGCAAAAAATTGTTACAAAAATACACCGCAGATTCAACAATTTTATCGATTTTTGTGGGTTGGGGTTGCCCGAAGCCTTTGGCACGCATGATACTTGGTATATTGAATACACAAATTTTAGCAGGGGAAAGGGTGCGATGGCGCTCCACGCAGTGCCCTAGGCAATTGCCAAAAGCATCAGCAACAAGCTTTGACGCTTGTTGGGGTCATGGTCAAATTTTATGCCAGTCGCCGTGGCCTCTCTATTTAAGCCAATTTCTCTACGGCTTAGTTTTTGGGTGTTCGGTTTAAAGTGTCCATTTTCCCAACGATTAATTGTGCTATATTTAACACCTAAACTGATGGCAAACTGTTCTTGTGTCAGCCCTAAGGCAAGCCGTAGCTCACAAATGAACTGACCCACCTCTGGCTGGTTGATAGCCAAGGGTTTTTTGATAGTTATGGCGCAAACTTGACCCACTAACTTAAGTAGCATGTGCTATATATTTGTCACATCTTACTCATGCTTAACCGGGTTTAATTTCAGCGTATATACGTAAATTATGTAAAATTATTGACTCTAGGAATATTTTTGGGGCAAAGGTAGCAGCAATAATAGGCCAAAGAAATTACTTAATTATAGTCAGTATAAATTTTGCTAATTGGAGTAAGCAATTTACTTGGAGAGATAGATGAAACCTAAATAGTAAAGAGGATATAATTTAATTTATTCAGTGTTTTTTCTCTACTGGAAAAGTTAACGATTGGGGTAAATTTAAACAGAAAATAGAGAAAATAACTTTTCTATAAATAATGCAGCATTCTACTATTATTAAAATTCAAGATAAACCTCATTTAAAATTATTCTTTAAGGGTTTACAGGCATTTATAATTATGTCTCTTACTTTATGCTATCCATCTCTTGTAAAAGCAGAGATATGTCCAAATGGAGATATTGCACAAGCATCAGAGGAAACAAAGACATACTATAACCAAAATTATAATTTTTCTTTTCAAATACCTGCTAACTATAGATCGGCTCATTTATCAGATAAATCTACTATTAATATTCTTGATCCTGTAAGTTATGAAATAGTTTTATGTCAGCTTAGAAGAAAAGAGCCAACTGATAATTTTCCTCCAGAAATTACTGTTTCAATAATTCCTCTTAAATACAGGAATGTATTAGACTCTATTCAAAATATCCGAAATATTAAAAAAGTTTTAAATACAACTACAATAGCAAAACAAAAAGCAATTATTTATTTAGATGAGTTCTCTGGTTGCGATTACTTTAATATATCTTTTCCCCATGTAAATAGAAAATACTTAATCACAATAAGTGCTAGTGTTGCTTACAAAAAAGAGGGAAATGTACCAACAGGAGTTATTCTAGAAGATGTGTTTAAACTAATAGTTTCTAGTTTTCAGTTTATTAACTGAAAAAATGCAAATGCGGGCGGGAAAATTTAATTGCCTTCATAATCGTGTGAATTTAATTTTTGTGGATGTCACAAATCCCCCCAATCAAAATTTAAGAAACGTCGAGCATTTAACTTTGTATATTTTTCAGTGTGTTTAGATATTGCAATGTCCTAAAAAGTCCTGAATTTGGCATTGAGCCAGGATGCGTGTAAAAACCTGCATTCTGAACCTGAAAGGCTTGATTTTCCGTTGTAAATCTTGGTTTCTTGACTCTAATGTAGCAAATTTTCAAGCCCTTATACCAATAAGGTATGAAGTTGCATAGATTGAGAAAGCTAAAACCTTTGCTTTGCAAGCATTTCAGCCTTTTATAGTTTTATGCTGCCTCACAATAATTTGGTATCATCCCCCCAAGCTGCCATAAATTCCTCCCATTCGTCACAGGGCAAACGCATCTAAATTCTGTAATCCTTGCCCAGCAGGGATTTTCAGTTTTAGCAACAAAAATAAACAATGGTTGAAACCTTTGTCCAGTAAGCATTATAAAAATAAGATGCGTTTGCCTGCGTAGGCGTAGCCCGCCGCAGGCATCGCCCATAAGGGCACGGCAGTGCTGTGCCCCAAGCATCTGTCGCATTCTTTTTTCAAATTGGTATTAGCCTTCATCAACCATCCGTTGGCTGACAGCAAAAATTTATGTAATACTACAAAATTAGACATATATAAGCTAATTTCTACATTTTATTTGAGTTTATGGAACTTGTGACGCTAACGGTTGTTGTGAATGCGATCGCCTCTATACTTTGGAATAAAGCACAAGAGAAAATTGGCGAAAATATTGGTGATGCGGTTTGGACGCAAAGTGACAAGTTAATAGACAAGCTACGCAAGAAGAATAAATTGCCATTGCTGACTGCGACTGTAGAAGCTAATGAAACCCAAAGACTAGATTATGGTCAAGCAGTGCTGGAATTGAAAGCAGCAGCAGAACAAGATCCGGAAATTGCTCAAGCAGTTGTAGACGTAGAAGCAGCCATTAAAAACGATCAGTCTGAGACTGGGAAAGAAATTCAAAAATTAGTAGAACAAATCACCTCAAACCCTTCAGTTGTCAACAATGCCAAGTTAGCAGATGAGATTAAGAATGTCTTCCAAGGTAATACATTTAGTGGCCCAGTAACATTTAACTGACTGGAGTCGCCCGACGGGGAGAAGCGGGTAAAGTTAACTCCCGATGACTGGCGTAAAATCTGTCGTGAAATATTGACAGACAGGCGCAAGCTGACTACAAATCCCCTGACATTAACTGAAGGAGTCACCCTGCAAGTTGATGATGTTTACATACCACTGGGATTAGTTGAGCGCAAAAAACTATCCAAACGTCAAGATGATGTTTCTCCAGAACAGGGTTCAGAACTGTATAAGGAGACAGAAATCACCAAAACTTTTGAGAATGAATCTTTTCTTGAAGAAGTTATCAAACAGAAGAACACGCCGAAAAGTAAAGGTAAGCGAATTGCCATTATTGGTGAACCAGGAGCAGGAAAAACAACTCTATTACAGCAGATTGCTGATTGGGTATTTAGTAAAATTGACCAGTCGATTGTCATTTGGGTATCTTTGGCAGATTTGCGAGGGAAGGAACTAAAAACTTATGTGTTCGAGACTTGGTTAACTCAAGTAGCTGAGAAAACAAGTAAAGCTGAAGCCACCAAGCAACTAAAAGATGATTTTGTTGCTCTATTTAATCAAAATCATGTGTGGCTGCTACTAGATGGGTTAGATGAAATGTCCGCATCTTCAGGTAACCCTCTAACAGAAATTGCACGTCAATTCCGTGAAGCAGGAGCAATTGCTCAAGCTCGAATTGTGCTGACTTGTCGGGTTAATCTGTGGGATGGCAGCATTAATGCACTTGATGATTTTGCTACCTATCGCACTCTAGATTTTTCCTATCCACAACAGGTAGAGAGATTTATTCACAATTGGTTCGCTACTAATCCACAAAAAGCAAAGCAGTTATGCAATGCTTTGAAAGAATCAGGTAAAGAACGGATTCAGGATTTAGTGAAAAATCCTTTGCGGTTGACGCTTCTGTGTTTGAATTGGCAATCAGGAAATGGGAAATTACCAGATACTCAAGCCGGACTTTATCAGCAATTTGTTGATGAATTCTACAAGTGGAAAAAAGACGAATTTACTACAACCTCTCATCAGCGTCAGCAATTGAATATCAAATTAGGCGAATTAGCTAAAGCAGCAATAGATAAAGAAGCAACCCGTTTTCGCTTGCGGGAAGTTTTTGTTATTCAGTTTTTGGGGGATGCTGATGATGACAACTCGTTGCTGAAATTAGCACTAAATCGGGGCTGGTTGAACAGTATAGGGATAGATGAACAGAGAAAACCTGTTTATGCTTTCTTTCATACATCATTTCAAGAATATTTTGCAGCTAAAGCAATTGAGGACTGGGATTTCTTTCTTAACCATGTTCCCAAAAATCCCAGTCAAGGAATTTATCGTATTTTTGAGCCGCAATGGAAGCAAATAATATTACTTTGGTTAGGACGAGAAGAAGAAAACCTCAAACAGCAAAAACAACAGTTTATTGATGCTTTAGTAAAATTTAAAGATGAATGTTGGAAAGTAGACGATTTCTATAAAGGATTTTATGAATATCGCGCCTATTTTTTAGCAGCTGCCGGAATTTCTGAGTTTAGAGATGATTCTAGAGCCGATGAAATAATAGCGCAAATTATCAAGTGGTGCTTTGGTTATTTCTACACTGAAAAACAAGAGTGGATACAATTTCCCTATCCAATTCAAAAGGAAGCTAAGTCAGCACTGCAACAGACAGACCGCAGAAAAGCAATTGCCACCTTAGTGCAACTCCTACAGCCAGATAATGTGCCTATCCACATCCGTTGGCAGGTAGAAAAAACTGTAGTGGAAATAGGCACAGGCAATGAAATGGCGATCACTGCCTTAGTGCAACTGCTGCAATCAAAAAATGTGGATAAGGACAACCATAGTAATGCACCATATAGCTTAGGGGAAATCGGCACAGGCAATGAAATGGCGATCGCCGCCTTAGCAAAACTCCTGAAATCCAAAGATGTGCTTGACGAAACCCGCAGTAAGGCGGCAAAAAGCTTAGGAAAAATAGGCACAGGCAATGAAATAGCGATCGCCGCCTTGGCTAAACTCCTGCAATTCAAAGATGTGCATGACTATTCTCGTAAGGAGGCAGCAGAAAGCTTAGGGAAAATCGGCAAAGGCAATGAAACGGCAATAATAGCTTTGGTATCACTGTTGCAATTACCTGATGTGGATAACTACACCTGTAGGCAGGCAGCATATAGCTTAGGGATTATAGACCCTGGCAATGAAATGGCTATCGCCGCCTTAGTGCAACTGCTGCAATCAAATGATGTGTCTGACTCCATTCGTATAAAGGCGGCAGAAAGCTTAGGGATTATAGACTCTGGCAATAAAATGGCTATCGCCGCTTTAGTACAATTGCTGCAATCAAATCAAGATTTGAGATATAAATATGTGCATTACGACACACGTAGACAGGCAGCATATAGTTTAAAGACTATCGACCCCGGCAATAAAATGGCGATCACAGTCTTAGTAAAACTGCTGCAATCAAATAATGTGGATTATGACATACATAGGCAGGCAGCAGAATGCTTAGGGATTATCGACCCTGGCAATAAAATGGCGATCACAGTCTTAGTAAAACTGCTGCAATCAAATAATGTGGATTATGACATACATAGGCAGGCAGCAGAATGCTTAGGGATTATCGACCCTGGCAATAAAATTGCGATCGCAGCCTTGGTACAACTGCTGCAATCAAGAGATGTGTCTGACTCCATCCGTAAGCTGGCAGCATCAAACTTAGGGGAAATCGGCATAGACGATGAAGTGGCGATCACAGCCTTAGAACAACTGCTGCAATTAAATAATGGGGATTACCACACACGTTGGCAGGCAGCAAGGAGCTTAGGGATTATCGACCCTGGCAATAAAATTGCGATCGCAGCTTTGGTAAAATTACTGCAATCAAATCTCAAGGATTACATCACCTGTATGCTGATAGCATCTAGCTTGAGCGAAATTCTACATAATAATCAAGATAACTTTGCGGTAGTCAAAGCTTTAAGTGGTTATTGGCGATTCGATGCTCATTGCTACAATGTAATCTGGAATTGCGCCCAAAATATACCTTACCCAGATTTCTATCAAGCTTGGCATCAGCATAATTTTGCTATGCGTGCGCTGCGAACCTTAAAGAAAATCCTCTTCACAGAAATTTGAGTGCAGCAGCAACATTCAGTAGACCGAAAAGTTTTGCGATTGCCGAAGGCACTGCGCTCCGCGCAATCGCCTGTGCCAGTTGCGTAACTCCTGAAGGTATTTTACCGATATTTTGGTATGGTTGTCTTTGCGGTAGCTGTTAGAATTGATTCATTGAGGGTTTTTGTTTCTGGTACACAGGGCTAAATTCTTGGGTCAAACGAATTGACGAAGGTGATTTACAATTATTCAGGTTTAATTTAATATCACAGGAGTTTCTATTATTAACTTGATTATGGCAGTTGAAATTTATTTTAAATTGTTTAGTAAAGTCAGCTTGAAGCGAATTTGGAGTTCATTTATTGCTTTCTTTGGCTTTGTTGGCTTACTTGCAAAACCTATTTCACTTTTTTTCCCTGAAAAACCAGATTTGGGTTGGACAGGATACTTTGCACTGGTAATTACCTGTCTTCTTTTTGCTATATTAAGATGTTTGCCTAGAAGAAGTTTTTGCCATAAACTATCGTCTCCCGATTCAATGGTCGAAGTTAAAGTAGGGGATATTTTTGATGAAAAAGGTCATATTGTAATAGGCACTAATGACGTTTTTGATACTGAATTAGGAGAAATAATCAAACCTTCCAGTGTTCAAGGACAGTTTTTAACCAAAGTTTATGAAAATGATCTGGCAAGGCTAGACGCGGATATTGAAATAGCACTTGAACCGTTAAGTAATCTATGTAAAGAAGAAACTAACAAAAAGCGAGGTAAAACTGTTCGATATCCTATTGGTACAGCCATAACCCTTGGTACACACGATAAGCGTTATTTTTTAACTGCCTATGGTTATATGAATAATGACATAACCGTGCAATCTTCTTCTGAATATATTCTGCAATCTCTTAACAATCTTTGGAAAGAAATCCGACTCAAAGTGTCCATAGCGAAAATGTAACCATTCCTATCATCGGCTCCGACTTGGCTCGTACTGGTTTGCCAAGGATGGCATTAGCTAAGTTAATTATTGAGGCTTTTGTCATAGCATCTAAAGAAAAGTTTATAACCAAAAAATTAACCGTGATGATATATCCCAAAGATTTAGATTCAATAGATTTATATAAGTTAGAGGACTTTTTAAAATCAGCTTGCTTTTAGAATACTAGCCATAGCCTTTTTAATTTAAAGTACATTTACCTTTTATCTCTAATGTTTTCGGCTCTTGATTTGCGTAAATATTCTGCATCTTTCCCCTAAAATCAATTGATACGACATTTTGATTAAGACTGATGTTAAATTTTAATATATGCTCAACAACATTTTTGCTTTTCAAAAGATGTACTGCTGCCAGTCGCGCATTGATTAAAAACATTTTTGGCTTATTCTTCCACTTCTCCCATATATCGCTAAAAATAGACTTTTCTAGCTTTGTTGAATAGCTACTTCCTGTAAGCATATAATTCAGCATTGTATCATTGATTCTATTTTGATTATCTGGAATTTCATTTAATAGTAAAAAACGTATTTGTAATTCGGCGATTTGTTCTCTACTGTAGTTGTTATAACTAGCGAAATTATAACTGTTAGATTGTTGTATTGGCTTTAATGCAATTATGTAGGTAGTTTTGCCTTTGACAGAATCAGTTTCAACACTGTCTACTTGTACCATAGATGCGTCATTTTGGTAGGTGTAGGAAACAAGTCTATTACTCCGTCGAGGGTTGTCCTGTAGTTTTTTTAGATTAGCTTCCTGCTCTGGATTTACAACTGGTATTTTAAGAATAAGATTGCTGTTAATACTTCCAGAAACTGATACTGTTTCAAACAAATTGTCATCAAGTAAAACCCAAGCACCAGAATTACTTATACTTTTACTACTATTAGTTTTTGATTTAGTAGCAGTCTTATTCTTGCTAGTGGTAGATTGTTGCTTTTGTACTGGCTTACTGGGAGTTGAGCTTACTTGATGAGAATTATTCGCTGCCTTTGTTTTATTTGTTGTTTCTTTCTTGGTTGAACTAGTTTTATTTTTTGAAGTGTTACTCCTTTTTCTAGTTTTTTTCTTACTATAATCATTCAGCCATAGAGTAAGTTGATTATCTAACTGTTTTTTAAAGTCGGAAGGATTTTTATATGATTTGAATAAGCCGTACCTGTTATTAATAAATCTGGTTATAAATCCCTTTACTTTTGCCTGCTGTTCTTTCTCTTCCTTTGTTATTACATCTTGCTTCATTGAACCAGAATAAAACCATATATCAGGCCGACCTGTTTCCTGATGAGCTTTTTTAGCTCGTTGAAACTCTTCGCTTGTTCCAGACGCACAACGCTTGGTATGACTTCCAAAGCGGTCTCTCATAATTAGGATAAATATGCCATATTCGTCCATTTTACCTATCTGCTCGTTGATAATTGCCTGACCGTCTTTACCGTATCCAGGGTATGTATTTTCAGAGCATTTTATCTCTAGTCTGATATTTTTATCTTGAACTACAGTATTATTAATTCTTGCAACAACTTCCTTAGCATAACGTCTTTCCGTCTGTACATCACCAGGAGAAGCAAGAAAAATTTTGATTAATTCTACTGTTGCCATAGATACTTAGCTAGCAGGTAAATTATTGATTTACGGATTGGTTTAATTTATTTTCTAGTGGAGCTTTGACGGTTATAGTTTGCTGGTCAACTTTTCCTCCTTTTGCTCAATTAGTCTAAATTTGAGTGTGAATATCCATTTAAATTGTTTAAACATTGGCTTTAGATTAACCCAAAAAATCTTGTAATCTATCAATAAATTTTGACTTCTGGTTCTCATTGTAGAAGGGCATTCCAAGTATCTTGTATCGCTTATTTTGGTACTCGGTCTTTACAAGTGCTTTTTGTTTCAGGCTTAAAAAGCATTTCTCCTTCCAGGCATCATTCTCCAGTAGATGTCCACCTTTCTGCTCAATGAACAATTGGTACTGACTAGTTTCTTTACCATCTTTTTCCTTAAAATACAAGAGGTAATCAGGCTCAAAAGGTCTGCCATCGTCAAAGTTATAGATTTTGTAAATTCTTTCGTTTCTGATTAGATAGACCTCCTCATACTTCTCTTTCAACTTGCCTATAGGGGTATGAGAATCATTAGAACAGAAAACTGAGTTAAGCTTAAAAGCCTTATCCTTGTCAGTGGAAGGATAATATTGCCGTTTGGCATGTGACTTAAAGGAAATGTTTGCCGCAATGGCAAGCTTTTACTTTAATTTGATTGCGGCTTCTTGATACTTTAAACAGTATTTAGTAGTCTATGAGACAAAAATTGCTGTAACTCTGAGAAAATTCTCAATCATTAAGTATAATTATTTACAAGATGGTTAATGAACAAGCGGCTTACTTTTAGTTCAATTCTGAACAAGCGGCAGAATTTTACTTTAAATAGTAGAGAAAACTCACTGTCTCCCTTGATGGCGATAGCGAAGCGCCGCATCTGTCGGTTCGCCACTAAAATCGTTCGGTTTTAACTAAAATCTTGCCATTAGTTCAAAACTTAAGTAAAAGCAAGCCAAAAGTCACTAAACTTTTTCTAACTAAATATGTTGTTCATGATGGAATTTGAGGACAATTCCAATGGTTTTCATCTCATGAACCACGCTCGCAACTGTCTAAGGTATGAGATTGCCGAACTCAAATTAAAGGATAAGCTTGCCATCGCGGCAATCTTTTACTTTAAGTCACACAAAAATTCACTCGGGAAATCACTCTCCGGCAAACTTATGCTTTAAAAACGGCAAACTTTTCCTTTAAGTTACAGTCGCGGCAATCTTATGGTTCCAGTCGCGGCAATATTATCCTTCCACTGACAATCCTATAAGAATTTTACTAAGGGTTGTAGTTGTCACTGGAACGATAACTTGGCAGCAAAGGACATTTTATGCTTCCAATCATCTATCGGACAAATTATGGTTCCTAAAAAATCATTGAACAATCAAAAAAGTAAATTGCTTAACAATATTATTGATAGCTATAGTGTTCAAACACACAAGTTGCTGTTAAAGTTGTTCCCTATTTATTAAGAATCTACTCTTAACCTTTGAGATACCAACATCATCTATTTATAATTATAGATGAAGTCGCAATTACGTAGAATTTTTCCAATTAATTTGCTACGAACCTTGATGTATCCTGCTTTTATCCAACTCAGTCGCCAGTTTTTTAAAATACACTAACATCACTGAACAAGATAAAAAAATGAGTAATTGCGGACGCTTTATAGTTCCATTTTGCGTCTGCGGACAAATTATGCTTCTTATGTTAGGACTTGCTGAAAATCAATTAACGCAATAATCAGGGTTTCAGGCACTAAAATACTTGGTTATGCTTCCAGACCCCTGAAAACTTTTCGGTATAGTGACAGTAGTAGCTGATTTTTTAAGTCACCAGATAGCTGCTTAACGATAAAACAAGGGTTTCAACGTCGAAATATTTCTGTATTATTAATGTAATAACGCTTATCCCGGTTTTCTGTTCCAATGGTACTAATACCCCAGCAATCTGAGATCTAGGCTACGCGATACCTGCTAGGGCGGAGCGATCGTGGTGTAATTGTTTCCAATCACACGGCTCAAGCCTTACTTCAAGCCAGTTTTCTTGGATTGAGAGTGTACCTGTTTGTGACACGGAGAGTGTAGATGCTGAAGGTTTTCTGCGTCGTCAGAACCGCCTTGAGCCACAGGTACTATATGATGGGTTTCTAATGGTTCTCCGTTGAATAGGTTATCGCCGCATACGGGACATTTCCAAATCGGTTAAAAAATTATATATCTTTATCTTTTACTCCACCCATGCCAAAAACCTGGACGATTAAAGTAGACAATTATTTTCCCGCCAACCCACACTGTATTATCGCCACCGCCCACATAGATACATTTCCCACAGACTTACCCCTAGAACCCAACATCCGAGAACCTAATCGCAAAAGTGGCACATACAGGCAAATTTTTGATTCTCTGACGACAGAACCCGAAAAATTCTTCTCCCGCCACAACGGAATAGTCCTCTGTGTAAATAAAGTTAAGCCAAGCCTTAATAAACAGGAACTAGAACTAGAGATCAAGTCAGCTAGCGAGGGGGGTAGTGATGGTATTATCAATGGGGGACATACGGTTCTAGCGTTTGAGAGCGCTAAAAATTACAAATACGACCTCAGTGCTGCACGGGTAAAAGTCACAATCCACATTGGACTATTTGAAGACGAGGCTAAAGATATAGCCTTGGCTTCCAATACGACAACGCCTGTAGATTCTCGCTCTAGAGTTAACGCCAGGGGCGATTATGAATTCATCAAGCAGTTTTTAGCGCAGTTGGAGTTGGCAGAAGATAGAAAATTCCGTATTGCTTATTACCAGAACCAAAGTGGCGCTCCCAGAAATGCTCAATGTAATATTACGCACCTGTTGAAGCTGATAAACTGTCTCGACAGAAATAGATACAATCCCGACGGCAATAAACGCAGCAAGCACCCTACAGGTACGAACACCCCAAGCCAAATCACAGACACTGAGAGGGAACGATTAACTCTTTTACTGCCTCTACTTCCCAAAGCTCTGTGGATTGAGCAAAGACTGTACGAAATCATCCAAGAACATATCAGCAACCCCAGAAGAAAGGGTGTCAACGATTTAGCATCAATAGATACACGCAAAAATACGCTGCTGCCGGACAGCAAGTACTCCTTTGGGTTTAGTGCGCCAACTGACCTGGCACTACCCATCATTGCATCCTATCGGGTATTCTTAGACAAAGAGTATAACTGGATTATTCCGTTTGAGGAATTCGCCGAAAACTTTCTCCAACACCTGTGGGGTAACTATTACCGTAAATACTTGATATCGGAGAAAACAGCAGGAAATACAGTGGGGACTAAAATCAGCCGCAACTCAGAGATTTGGGAAAGTCTGTACATTTCAGCCCAAAGTTATCTAAACCAGCATTTGGTGAAGATTGTCAACTCCACCAAGCATGAAGAATTAACGCTGACATAAGGTCAAAATCTCCACTATGCCTGTCAATTTTGTAATTTTGGGATAAACAATCAATTTTTGTTTGCTGATTCCCGTGGCTTCTATCTGCTTCTGTAGTCCGCTAAAAGATGCTGATTTGCCCCATGATGAGCCTTTGAAATACTCACCGTCCTGAAGGACGCAGCTGGCGAATAGAGGGTCATAACCCTCAATTAAACGAGAAAATAAGGTTTTCCGGGTGCGATGGTCGCTCCGCGAACCGCCGAAGGCATCGCATTATTTAGCTTTACGCCGTAAGCCCCGCACCATAACTGTACTCAGTTTGGTGTCCAGGGCAAACGCATCTTGTCAACAAGAACCTCTCAATGTCAATAAACCCCATAATAATCGCATTAGTGTCGGCTTATTGACAAAATTTTAAGCGATCGCCTTAACCCCTGAAAAACCAATCAAACAATAAATTCTTGTTATCCCGTTAATGCATTAATTAAGGTTTTTGTCAAGACAAATTAAGATGCGTTTGCCCTGGGAGTGTCAATCCATATCCACTTGCTTTTCGTGTTCTTGCTGTCGGCTTTTCATCAACAGCAACACCTTCAGTCTCTCCAGTCTCACCCAATCTTCTTTTGTCAACCCTTTGTCCTGTGCATCAGCGCTAGCATTAAGGGGAATTTCTGCAATTTCCTCTCCACTCTTGCGTCTTAGTTTCAGAAGATTTCTGTCTAGCTGAAGGTCGTAGTACTCTCCTGAATATGTTTTTGGTTGTCCTACTTTGTGCCAAAATAGCCGGATAATGGGACTGATGCTGCTGGCATAGTTTTGTTGCTGAGTTGCCTCCTGGGGTGCTGCATCTACGTCCGTTGTAGACATCGCCGTTGCTACTTCCTCACTGGGGGGCGATACTTCCACTAATTGCTCGGTAGCAGATGGTAGCAATTCAACCAAGTCTCCAGCCGCACACGCGTGTATCGCAGGTAAATCCCGTTCTGGGTCATAGGAAACACCACGTTTTTTCTGAAGACCAGGAAAGCTGTATGCTGACCCTAGCCTATTACCAGCCACCTTCACCCCATTCATCTCAAACGCGATCGCTTCTTTAAACAACCCCCTGCTGCTAAACTGTGGATGAACCAAAACACCATGCTGCTGTAGTCTGCTAATCAACTCGGTAACAGTGGGTTGGTCTAATGTTGCTTCATCAATGATGTCAGCTAGTAGTTGGGTAACAGGTGGTTTGCTACTTGTGTGGTGTTTCTGCTTCTGGGTTTGGGCGCGACGGTCAGTTACTGTGGCTTTAATGCCATACTTCTGTTGAACTTGAGTAGCAACCCTTTCGCTACTACATGGGGCAGCTGACAACCCAAACTGCTTCTCCAACTGTCGTATTACCACCTCACTGCGGCGGTAGTCCCAGGAGTCCGACACAACTGAAGAGTCCATGCGAATGCGAGAAGCAATTATATGGATGTGTTCGTGATCGGTGTCGTGGTGACGGGCAATCACGTACTGGCTTTGATTTAGTCCTTCACCCAGGAATTTCATCTCAAAGAGCCAACGCTGGGCAACCTCTGCGTACTGCTTATTGTTCAAATGCTCGTGGTATTCCCCTTTCTCATGGGATGCGTCGCGGTGGGATATAGAGAGAATAACGTGAGCGCAGGCGCGTTGCAGCAGTGGTCGCATTTTTCTTGCAGCACCAAATTCTTTAGCTAACTGCCTGGGTGTAGTGCCACCCATGTTGCTATCGATAATAGTGGCTTTCTCTTTGCCTAGCACATAGTCTAGGGTGGAACGAAAGCTTTGGTTTTTAAACTGCTTGCCAATCACGAGGACTCCTGTTGGGTGGCCGCTGAGATACTAATCACCCGAAATTGCCAGCAATGGGCATCAGTATAAAACACCACCATTGTACAACCAACTAGGTGAACTGTGGTGTTATTCATGGTGTAGTGCAACAGTTACTATGCCGATGGCAACGCAAGCGCCGCAGGTCTTACCCTGAGCTTGCGCCCTTCGCGAGTGCGTCTGTCTGCGACACGCTGCGCGTAAAGCCTACGGCATAGCTCCGCTTACGCGTAGCGTCCCGCACTTAACGTAGAGAAGGGCATCGCATCCTTACAAAAATAGCCCCCGAATTATGGGGGCATCTATTACTGGATTTGACGTGACAGCTATTTCACCACAATAGGTCTACTCAAAATGCTCATCACCTCTCCTGGATTGGGGCTTGGTAGCAAGGGACTCCAATCACCCACAT
>CAVYXS010000111.1:0-9272 GCA_963772205.1 uncultured cyanobacterium | reverse complement strand
ACTAGGTTTAGCTATATCCATCACAGAAAGCCAAATTTGAGCCAGGTTAGTAGTCTGGGCTGCAACTGTTGGTAACAATTTGTCATCTACAGGTTTAGCTGTCACCTTGTTTGTGGTATATACTCCAACCGTTGGTAGCAACTTGCCGTCATGGACAGGTTTGGCAGTTAGCGTCTTGGTTGCACTGACAGGCAATAAACTGGGTATCAGGTTCAGTGGATAAGTTTATGGAATTTACAACCGAGCTATAGCCATTTTAGAATTCATATCCTTAGCTCATACAACGCTAAATTTCTATTTTTTATCTGCCTCCTTAAGCAGTAGCGAATTCTGTTAAACCTCGTTTACTGGGATGATGGAAACCCAAAACAATATCGACTTGAGGTATTCCGGCTGATAGCAAATCATCAACAACGCATAAATTAGTTGCATCTTCTTCCACCCAAACTTTGCCGTTTTTAATGCAGAGATAGATGATAATATATTGTATCTGCTTTTTGTCATCCCAGCCAAACCTAAACCAAAGATATTGATCTCTTGTTTCATCAAAAGCCAAGCGATCGCTTACTTCAACTCCCGCATCTTTTACAACTTGAGTATTAGTAGTTTCGTAATACTCAGTCAATATCTTCTTGATAACATTGCGATATTTTTCTAGCTTATCCATTGCCGAATTTCCTCCTTTTGTGTATTTACAACTATTAACAGCAGGTGATTTTCATTGATGACTGCTTGTACAGATTTACGTTGGAAAAAGTTCTCATAGACAACATCATCAACAGCTAAATAAAGCTTATATTCTGGTTCCGTAAGTTGAATGAGTTTCCGATAGACTATGTATTGTCCCAAAGCATTATGAAAATCATACATCAGCGATTTGCCCACAAAGCTCTTGATTTCTACGACAATCTTCTGTCCCTGGCGTTCTGCGGCGATTGGTTTTTCTGCTGCTAGGTCGGCGTAGAGTTCAGCATCCTCATATTTGATAAAATAAGGATCATCTGTGATAGTCCAACCGTCTTTTATCAATGCGTTCTTGACTTCATTATGGTATATGTCTTTTGCTGGCTTGGTTGCAACTCGATGCCCATCAGTACCAATAAACTTTAATTTCTCCTGTGCAAGTTGGATATGAACTCCGGTCAAGATATATTTATTTTCATCAGTGCTGACAGCATAAATTACACCTTTCAAACCATCTTTGAAAACTGTTGTTGGCAGAGGAATGGGAGTAGCATCAATTGTAAAACTAGGTGGAAAGTCTTCAGCACTAATGCCTCTAATTTCATATTTTCCATCAGCATCAGATAAACTGAGAGAGCAGATTTTTGTTTGCTTCTCCTCATCAATAAGCTGTATAATCTGAGTCTGACTACTGAGACTAATATTACCATTAGGGCAATGCTTAACTATCTCAAATAGCATTTCCACTGGCACAGTAATTTCACCCTTGAGCAAAACCTGGGCTTCAAAACTTGCCTGAATTGTTAATGCTAAATCAGTAACAGTTAAATGTATCTGTTGTGTTTCGATATCTGCAATGATTAAAGCATTAGCAAGAATAGGATGGGTAGGTTTAGCTGGGGTAGCACAACTAACTAAAGAGAGTGCATCGTGAAATTTAGTTTGTGAGCAGATTACCTCCATTCCTGATTCTATAAGTGGTTGAGAGTTTAACTCTGATTTGGCAGAACGTTTATTAGTACGCTTATTTGAGATAGGCTCAGTTGAAGTATCAGCATCTGTAGATGTAGGTTTTTTCTTTTTACCTGTAGATATTTCTGGGATATTTGCTGATACTTCATTTTTGCCTTTAGGAGTAGCTACACTTGTTTGTTTTGTCTGATTGGCAGGCTTTACCCTTTGTTTCGATGCTGTTTGAGTCATGATAATTTATTTCTGGTTGCGTCATTGTTAGGAAGGTGACTGCGATAGCAGAAAATAAAGGATGTGAAGTTTTGAATCAAAGGATATACCAATTATTCATTATTTTGACTAATCTATTGCTAGAAAGCACCGTTTTTATTTAGCACAACCTTAAGAGTTTTTAGGATCAAAATCAGATCGTAAGCAATAGACCACTTACGTTGGTAGCTAATATCCATACGAACAATATCTTCAAAGTCTTTAATTCTAGAGCGACCATTAACCTGCCATTCACCAGTCATACCAGGTTTGACGTTTAATCGTTGCCAGTGGTGATTTGAATAGTGCATCGCTTCATCAGGAGTGGGAGGACGAGTACCCACAAGACTCATTTCTCCACATAGCACATTCCAGAACTGAGGAAATTCGTCTAAACTGGTGCGACGGAGAAACCTGCCTATAGCAGTAATTCGAGGGTCATTCTCATTTTTGAAGATATGATTACTTTCGGCTTGATTATTAACCAAATGTTTGAGTTGTTCAGCCCCTACGATCATAGAGCGGAATTTCCAAATCTTAAAAGGGCATCCGTTCAGACCACAGCGAATTTGACTGTAGAAAATAGGGCCTGGGTTGTCCACTTGAATAGCTATGGCGAGTGGAATCGTAATCAGTGTTGTTATTCCTAGCCCTACAACTGCACCCAAGATGTCAATTATGCGCTTTGTTTTACTGGTAACAGAAGGATGAACTGAAAAGTTAGCACAAAGAGTAGAAAGCTGAGACATAGTAATTACAGTTCCAGAACTTAGTAGGCTGAGTAAGTAAACGGGAGCAACGCTCCAAAGTCAGGTGCTGAAACCTGGGACGTATATAGCTTGTTTCAGGATGCCATCGCAACTAAAAAACCAGGTTTTGTTGAGAATATAGGGGCGTAATTGAGAACTAAACCCCGATCTTTTTCGCGTTGCTCCCGATCACAACGAAGGTTAAGAACCAACGAAAAAATCAGGATTTTGTGTTTGATTATTTTTAAAGCCCCAAAGCGATGGCTGCGGCGGGCTACGCCTAAGTTCTTCGCAATAAGTAAGGTTTAATGACATTGTTTTTAACTCTATTGAGATGATGCGGCCGCCCTACTCCAGTGATGCCTACGGCGGGCTACGCCTACGCTTAATCTTTAGACCAATCATTTATTCAAGCGCTGAAATCTCAGTACAAACGTAAATTGAAGACCTCTTATTTTGGTTAGGTTTCAGGATAATTACGAATTGACAAAAATAATTTAGTCTTAACCTATTACAGATGATGGGTATAACGATAGCGGTAGGTCAATATTTGATTGTTAAGAGAAAAGGCTAAAATGACCTTTTCAACATGTCATGAAAAGTCACGATTGATTCTGGTTGCTGAATTCTGGCTTCTCAATGTTTCTCCGATTGCTATTCAAGTGTTCGATTCTTTGATTTGAATAGATATTGAACATGATTTTTTGTTTTAGGATTAAATAAATGAAAGGTAAATCTTCTATTAAATATCGTTTCCATAATCTTTGAGGTTCAGATAGCAGTCTGTGCAACCATTCTAGTCCTATCTTACGTAAGAACTTGGGCGCTCTCTTAAAATCGCCTGCTTCAAAATTAATAGTTGCACCTATTGCCAAAAAGATTTTCACATTTGGCAGTTTATCTTTATAGGCATATATCCAGTTTTCTTGTTTTGGATAACCAACTCCTATTGCTAATACTGTAGCTTTTGAATTATTAATCATTTCAACTATTTCTGCACATTCTTGAGGATTGTTTTCAAAGTCAAAAGATGGGGAATAGTCTCCTACTACAATTTCTCTGTTAACTTTATTGTTTATATTGTCTTTAGCCTTAGCAGATACTCCTGGAGGTCCTCCCAATAGAAAGATTTTAATGTTTTCATTGTTTTTGTGATAAGTATAAAAAGCAGGAAAAAAATCTGATCCGGAAATTTTTTCTTGAATCGGAGTACCTAAAAAATTAGATGCATAAATTACTATCTGGCTATCACATAGCTTGTAGTCAGCCGTATTATATACTTTTAGAAAATCACGGTCTTTTTGTAATTTCATAATATGATCTACATTGGGTGTAAACACAATACCTGATTGAATATTTTGTAGTGCTTCACTTAGCAATAAATTATCAATGTCTAGATTTAGGACTTTAATTTTTTTCATTTGAATTCTACCTTGCTACTAATCCGATAAATTACTGATACCTACTAAATCAAACGCGCGTTTTTTGTGAAAACCTGGTTTCCACTTACTTGTGCAACAATTACTGTGCTAAGTGTAACTGCTCAATAAGTCCTGGTAAATTGCCTTGGCAGAGACCTCAAATAGGGCAAAATCGTTGCCAGAACTGCTGATTACCAGCGGTTATTAAGTAGTTACAGTTAACTCTATTAAGCTAAAGAATATGTCTGCTAGTTACGGCTGTTTTTCTTCAATTGCTCCGAGTAATTACTTATTATTTTACTCCGAGTAATTACTGATGAACATATAAAGAATAGAGTTTTTATATTTACTTTAATCAAATCGATTCAAAACAAAGACAATGTAAACTTGAGCAGATATTAAATATTTATTTAATACATCAAACTAGATACAATTGAAATTGTTGATTCATACCAATGAATTAAGTTAGTTAGCGGAAATAATTATGACTGGTTTGTAGTTATTCCTTAGCGCACTATAGAGATGAAGTGAACTTGCGTTACCCTTACCGCAACTACAAACCAAATCGAAATATTTTACTTTCTATAGCAGACTTTTACTTGCCACTTTAATTAAGCTTCTTGAGGTTATATACTATGGTAAAAATACCGATAAAAAATCCCCTTAAAACTGGTGTTTGAAGAGGAAGATATTTTGTATTGCATCCAACTGAAAACCGCTATATTTCCCCAAATTGGCCTAAAGACGGGACGTGGTTGCATATTTATGATAGGGTTTGCTTAATAAAGTTATAAGGTAGATCATATAAGGGTTTTCAGCCTTTTTTTCCAAAATAAGTGTAAGCGAATAATCTCTAGATGCTCAAAAGTCTTGCGCGCAACACATTTTTGCTAGAACGGGAATGATTGTCTTGTACAAAGCGAGACGATATGCCGATATTGTCCCAAAAAACTTTTTCGTTATAACTCTCATAGAAAAAACCTCGCTCGTCTCCAAACACCGTTAGCTCAATGATTAGCACATCAGGAATGGCTGTCTCTATGACTTTCATGCTATTAATGTTGTTGTATTATAATAAAGTTCTCGCTCTAATTTATTAATGTCAGCAGTAGTGTGAGTGACATTGTCGAGTATTTCTATTAGGTAACGACCATAGCTGCTTTTAGCCATAGGTTCAGCTAAACAACGCAATTGAACTGAATCAATGTATCTTTTGTAGTAGGCAATCTCTTCAATACAAGCGATTTTGAGTCCTTGCCGTTCTTCTAAAGTTTGGATAAAGTCGGCTGCTTGATGCAGGGATTCATGCGTACCGGTATCTAACCAAGCATAACCGCGACCTAGCAGTTCCACTTGTAGTTGACGTTGTTGTAGATAAAATAGATTCACATCTGTGATTTCTAACTCATTGCGAGCAGAAGGCTTAAGATTAGAAGCAATCTCAACTACTTGAGAGTCATAAAAGTAGATCCCAGGTACAGCGTACCTTGATTTAGGCACGACCGGTTTTTCTTCGATACTAACTACGATTTTATGGGCATCAAATTCAACAACTCCATACTGTTGAGGATCTTTCACCTGATAACCGAATATCAATGCTCCTTGACGAAGTGTCGCAGCACGGGCAAGTACTTCACTTAATCCATGTCCATAAAATATGTTGTCTCCTAGAATCAAGCAGACTGGTTCATTCTGAATAAAATCTTTGCCTAGAATAAAGGCTTGCGCTAAACCTTCTGGCTTAGGCTGTTCAACATAACTAAACTTTAATCCCCATTGACTACCATCCTTTAACAAGCGCTGAAATAAAGGCAAATCTGTAGGAGTAGAAATAATTAAGATTTCGCGAATCCCTGCTAGCATTAATACCGACAAGGGATAATAAATCATAGGCTTGTCGTAAACAGACATGAGTTGTTTACTGATAACATGGGTTAGAGGATAAAGACGTGTACCAGAGCCACCCGCTAGAATAATGCCTTTCATTTTATAATCCTTTCTCACAACTAAGTTAGTAACTATGCTACTTTCCTATTTCCATAGTTTTGTTTAATCCAGTTTTGGTATCCACCTGACCGTACATGGTTGACCCAATCGGAGTTATCAACATACCACTGAACCGTTTTTCTCAAATGACTATCAAAGTTTTCCTTTGGTTGCCAGCCTAATTTTCGGTAAATTTTTCCACAGTCGATCGCATATCGACGATCATGACCAGGACGGTCTTTGACAAATGTCATTAGAGAAGAATGTTTAATAATAGATTTAGGGAATAAATCATCAAGAATTGCACAGATTTTTTCAACAACGGCTAAGTTTGTTTGCTCATTTAGACCTCCAATGTTGTAGGTCTCACCAATACGTCCTTGTTGTAAAACCAGGTAGAGTGCATCACAGTGATCTTCTACATAAAGCCAGTCTCGGATGTTTTGACCATCACCGTATATAGGGAGAGAGTGACCATCTAAAGCATTAAGAATGGTTAGAGGAATCAATTTTTCTGGGAACTGGTGTGGACCATAGTTATTTGAGCAATTGGTTGTTAAAGTGGGTAAGCTATAGGTGTGAAAGTACGCTCGCACTAAATGATCAGATCCCGCCTTAGATGCAGCATAGGGACTATTAGGTGCGTAGGGCGTATCTTCTCGAAAAGGTTTATCTTCTAGACTCAAAGACCCGTATACTTCATCTGTTGACACGTGTAAAAAGCGGAACTGCTGTTGTCTTTTTGATGACAATTTTTGCCAGTATAGCCTACATCCTTCTAACAGATTAAAAGTTCCTACTATATTAGTTTGAATAAAAGCCTCCGGGCTATGGATTGAACGATCTACGTGACTTTCAGCAGCAAAATTGATAATTGCATCCGGTTGATACTGGTTTAATAAATAACTGATTAACTCAGCATTACCAATATCTCCTTGGACAAAATGATAGTTTGGATCATCTTTTAACTCTGCTAGAGTTAAAAGATTGCTAGCGTAAGTCAGCTTATCTAAATTAATTATGTTAGCCCATTGTTTTTTTCTGGACTGGAGTACAAAGTTAGCTCCAATAAAGCCTGCTCCACCTGTTACTAATAAAGTCTGCATATTTTTCTTGAATTTTTGAAAAAAACTTAACCAGATACAAGTAAGTTATGACGAAGGAGTTATACCAATACTGCGTAGGTTTTAGGGAACCAATGTTTGGGAAAAGGAGTGGAAAGCCCGATATATAAGGTTTTTTCCCCTTTCCCATTTTCCCTTTCACACCATACCGACAAGTATTGGGAGTTATACAGTATATCTTTATCAAGGGAAAGTGACAGAAGAGGGGTATATAAGAGAATTATAACTCATTTATTTGTAAAGTATCAATCCAATAAATATCAAGATTTCATTAACGGAAATGCGTAGATTACAAAAAAATGTAAATATGATTTAAGATGCGCTTACACTGACGAGAGATACAGGGCTTATTTACTGTAAACCAGTATAGAGTAGTGTCCAATCAAGCCGCCTATCTAACCATTTTTCCTGGGTATTTTGTCTGGAAAAATTGATAGCTTTCAGTATCATTTCTGAAATTAATTGCCTGTTTGTGTCATAATAAACAATTTTCTCGGCAAGCTGTTCAACCGATAACCAGCAGACTGTATCTACCGCACCTGTAGAGATTAGATCTTTATAGTAGTAAGTATCAAAAGCAAGAATCGGGATACCTGCTGCCATCGCATCCAGAGCACTACGAGGGGTATCTTCGCTTAGAGGGGTAGCTAAAAGTAAGTGGTAGGTATAAAGCTTTTTGAAGAAATCGAGGTTGAATGGTAACACACCATAGAAAACAACTCTTTCTTCTATGCTTAATTCCTGGGTTAGTTTCTTCAGATTTCCTGCCTCTTCCCCGTCCCCGATAACATGGAACATTACGTTACAGCCCATTTGCTGATGTGCCATTGCAATTGCCCGAATACAAAGATCAACTCCTTTGTAAGATGTGAGCCTACCGAAGTAAACAAATTCAAGAGGATAATTATGATCTTTAAGATGAAGCAACTTTTGGTCAAGTGAATTTTGATCAATTATGTGGTGTTCACAGTGAGCAGCATCCAGGAAATTCTTTACTCCAGGCTTTCCCTTACCAAAGTCTTTACAAAGTTTTCCCCCTTTCAGTAGAATTAATGAGCATTTGTCAACAGCAACGTTAATTTGAAACTCTCGAAGCTTATCATAAACATATTTACATAGAAGATAGCTTTTGAGTGACCACCTACCAGTTTGATAATTCATTTGAGCAGAGTTCCTAAAGTCAATATCTACAACGTAGACAATTTTTTTCATTAAGATAATTCCCCACAAAGTCGCAATAAATTCCACGGGAAACCAGACATTTGAGGAAAGTCCACTATGCAAAACATCGCAAGTTTTGACCAAATCCTTTAATCGACGAGAAATCGATAATAGTTGCAGAAATTGTCTGCTAGGAGAGGACAAGTCCTCACTCTTGTACAAGGATTTAAAGATAATTCCTTGTTCCTGTTCATTAATGATTGCTAGTCCTGGCTTTTTCTTCTCGTATTCTTCAACATCCATTTCAACCATTCCAATAAAAAATTGGTTGAAGATAGGAAATATTTTTGCCTTTAATAGTTTTAGATGCTCTGCAAAAGCACTTTCTAACATTACGACTTGCTCATCAACTCTATAGTAAAGAACAGGTAAAATCATTAAATATGTTTTAGAAGCTAATTTCATTGTTTTAGAAGCTAATTTCATAGTCATCTTAAATACTGGCAGGAATGGCACTAAGAAAAGCCGAAAAGATTGTGGTTTAATCAGTTTGCAATTATTGTCGTAATTCTTGCCGGGGTTTGGTCATCAAGGGGTAAATTTTGGGGCGACGCTGCACACTTACCGCCTCGATTTGACAGCACCTACAAAAGTAGCGATTGCAGCAAAGCGTCCACTGGTCTTAAGGTATTAATATCTATAATGCTTATGGAATATAGCTTATAGCTTTTATTAGTGCCATTCAATACTGGCAGTAGGAATTTTCCTCACAACTATAATCCATAGTAGTGACAATACTGTGTAGGTTTTAGGGAACTGGGGTTGAGGAAAAGGACTGGAAGGCTCGATATATAAGGTTTTTTACCCTTTCCCCTTTACCCTTTCCCCCTTAACCGATAAGTATTGAAAGTCTAATAATGCTTGAT
>CAVYXS010000110.1:0-40222 GCA_963772205.1 uncultured cyanobacterium | reverse complement strand
AGGGCTATATTTCTAACAAATACCCAGTCTGTGTAGAAACCATAGACTGGGTATTTTGCAATTTCTTTGTTGAACTCATAACCTGATTGGCACTCGCTGAATTATTCCAGAACAGAGTGCCAATTTGTTGTTTAGTTAAGGGAATTCACTAAGATTTCACTCAACAGTAGATGCTGTAGCTCCCTCAGTTGATGACGGTATGCTGGGTAATTCAAGACAGTATCCCGCACCATATACTGTCTTGATATAGCGTGGATGGCGGGGATCTGGTTCCAGTTTGGTTCTCAAGTGGCGGATATGCACTCGAATGGTTTCAATGTCATCATCCGGATCGTAACCCCAAACTTCTCGGAGGATTTCGCTAGGAGAAACTGTCTGTCCGTGGCGCTGGAGTAAGCAGTGGAGTAGCTCGAACTCCAAATGTGTCAGTTTCACCGTCTCATTGAACCAGATTGCCTCAAATCTTTCAGGAACGAGGGTTAATGAGCCATAATTGAGAATTTCACTATGCTTTGCTGCTTGAGGAATGCGGTCAGTGCGACGCAATAATGCCCGGACTCGTGCCAGCATTTCCTCTACTTCAAAGGGCTTGGTGAGGTAGTCATCTGCGCCGGCATTGAAGCCTTCCACCTTATCTTGTGTTTGGCTTAAAGCCGTCAACATTAATACGGGAATTTCAGATGTGCGCTCATCCCGACGTAAGCGTTGGCAAATGGTAAAACCATCTACCCTCGGCAACATCAAATCGAGCATGATTAAGTCTGGTTGTAGCTGGAGCGCTAGCGCCTGACCTTTAATCCCGTCTTCTGCTTGACTCACATCGTAGCCAGCCATTTCCAAGTTGACGGCAACGAGTTCTGAAATTGCTGGGTCATCGTCTATGACAAGAATCCTGGGCATTCTTAAAAAATTATGACTACTTATTAAGGATAATTAAGAACCTTTGGTAGATACAAAGATTGCTTTATTGATTATAAAAAGAATTTTAAATCTAATATAAACCTTAAGATAAAGTAATTGTAAAATTACGCCTAAAGTAGACGAAATTATCTATATGATGTGTTATGCTACTTATAAACCGCCTCGTTTGTTACAAAATGGTGTGGCAATGACTGTCTACACCTCTTTATGGGGAACACGTTACTGGGAAAGCACGACTCAAGACCCAGAACCACCGTATAACAAAACAGTCTTCAGTGGTGCCCAAGGTGTACCAATTTCTAGTTGGGTTGCCATACCGAAAAATGCTCATAGTACAATCGTAGGTACTTATGGCATTACAGGAGAACTGGGCAAAGAATGGTTTTTGAGACTGCTAGGCCGTAAAGCATACGCCCAAGGCTATGCTGTGGTGTTATTTGATTGGCGTGCCCACGGAAAAACAGGTGAGTTGTCGCCAACTTTGACTTCCGATGGCTTGTACGAGGGAGAAGATTTTGTCCGCATTGCCGCTGCTGCTGCATCAATGGGCTGTCCGGGTAAATTTTGGTTTACAGGGTTTTCTTTAGGGGGACAATTGGCGCTATGGGGAATGAAAGCGGCGGCGGAACTAACTAAGGGGAATGAGGATTTAGGCATCAAATATAGCGACATTGGCGGTAGTGCAGTAATTTGTCCGAGCTTGGATTCATTGCGATCGCTCTCTTATTTAGTTAAAGACCCCTTCGGCAGATATTTGGAAGCCGGAATCACAAAGAAGCTGAAAAAACTTGCATGGCGAATACACGATGCTCATCCTGGAAGCCTTGACCCAGAGGCGATTAAACGGGCAAATAGTATCTGGGGTTTTGACCACGAACTGGTAATTGGGCGATTGGGCTTTCCCTCGGTGGCAGCTTATTATGAAGCAAGTAACGCTTTACCACTACTGCCGCAAATCTCAAAGCCCACCTTGATTATATATGCCGCCGATGACCCATTTTTTCATCCCGATATTATACCAGATTTGCAAACTGCTTGTAATAGCAATCCGGCGATAGATTTACTGCTCACCCGTCACGGCGGCCATATTGGCTATTTGAGCAGCAAAGAGGGTCAGCGTGACGCACAAGACCCTGATCCTTGGTGGGCTTGGAATCGGGTTTTAGAGTGGATTGAGCAACAACAGGGGGTTGAGATTGGTAGATGACTCGCTAGTGGTCTGTCCCATTAATTCTGAGGGGTACGTAGTGAGCGATAAATCGCTCTTTAAAGCACTGAAGTGCTTACTACCCTAGACCGCATCTTCATACAGAAACAGTATAACCACTGATATACGAGAGTAAAATAGCTTCACTCCCCCACTTACTGAATGACTGTTCCTAATTGGCTACCTGTACCGATAGATTTAATTTTGTCACCAGATGAAGTCCATATCTGGCGAATTGACCTTGACCAACCACAAGCAAAGTTGCAAGATTTCACCGCAACCCTTTCTGGCGATGAACTTGCTCGCGCTCAACGATTCTATTTTGAGGAACATCGACAGCGTTTCATCGCTGGTCGTGGTATTTTGCGAAGTATATTGGGTCGCTACTTAGGTATTACTGCCGGTGAAGTGCAGTTTGATTATCAAGCCCGTGGTAAGCCAGTGTTAGCTGCTAAATTTGCTGATAGTGGGCTATGGTTTAACTTGTCGCACTCTGCGGGATTAGGGTTGTGTGGGGTGAGTTATCGGCAAATTGGCATAGATTTAGAATACATGCGTCCTATGTCTGACCTGGAAGCCCTGGCTCAACGGTTCTTTTTACCCAGAGAATATGATGTAGTGCGATCGCTCCCTCCTTACCAACAGCAACAGGTGTTTTTCCGCTATTGGACTTGCAAGGAGGCTTATTTAAAAGCTACGGGCGAGGGAATCGCTCAGTTGGAGCAAGTGGAAGTGTTACTGAGTTTAACAGAAGCAGCTAGTTTGCAGACATCTGATGATTGGAGTCTGCAAGAGCTAATACCTGCTGATAATTATGTTGCTGCGGTGGCGGTAGCTGGTGACGATTGGCAGCTAAAGTATTGGCAGTATTAGGTTTCTGCTTGAAAACAGAATTTAGAGTTTTTTTGACAATAATGTTTCTTTTACCCAATTATATGGGAACTATTTAGATTAGATGACTTATGAATTAATGTTTGGGTGAATCCTTCAGTAAATCTACCGAAGATTGAATTGAATTATCTACCTAAATTTCCGGTATACAGGCTTGTTCATAAGTTGTGATTTCTTCTTAGTCTAACTCCTAAATACTTGGAAAAATGAGTTATTCCGTTACAACAACTGATGAGCAAATAGATTATTCATTTCTCCTGATCACACATATGGTTTGTGTTGACCAGCAGATTCATAACAAAGAATTGAAATATTTACACAAACTAGAAGAGCAAACTAATGCAGGAAAACGCACGAAAGAAGAAAAGGAAAAAATATTTATTCAAGATAAAAATTTAATTACTGTCGAAGTTGTAGCTCAAAAGGTGCTGTCGAAACAACGTAATTGGTTAATGGGGCAAATGCTGCTGATGGCACATATTGACGGTTTCTATTCATCATTGGAACACCAGATGGTCGAGCAGGTAGGGCAGATTTGGGGCTGGTTCTACTGAGAAAATACACGAATTTATCAAATATGCACAAAGCCACAATCCTATTGAAGCTATCCAAGAAGACACTACTTCAAAAGGTAGTTTGTGGGACAGTCCAGATTATAAAGCTGCTATTGAGCGATGCAGTGAAATTGCTCGACAAGATTTTAAATTCACAGAGTCAGCCCTGGAAGCAGCTAAAACAATCCTTGAAAACTTAAAAATAAATATTGATATCGAACTTAAGCGTCTAGATATTGAGCATAAAACCAGTGAAAATTCCAGAGCGCAAACAGCCCAGGAAGTTCTTAAACAGCTTGAAGAGACAAAAAAATCTTTAGAATTAGAAATTATCAAAAAAATTCAGGAAATAGGTGAGTCGCTTAATGCCAAGCAACGCGCACTAAACTATTTTAGCATCGCTTTTATCGGCAAGACCAAAGCAGGTAAAAGCACGCTCCACGCCATTATGACTGGTGAGGGATGGGATTCTATTGGTGTAGGTAAACAACGCACTACTCGCTTGAATCGAGTTTATGAGTGGGAAAATATTCGCATTATTGATACCCCTGGTATTGGCGCACCGGGAGGTCAAACTGATGAAGAAATCGCCCAAAGCGTTATCAACGAAGCTGATGTTATCTGTTATGTAGTCACCAATGACAGTATTCAAGAAACTGAGTTTGGCTTTTTGCATCTACTAAAAGAAAATGCCAAGCCACTAATTATTTTGCTAAATGTACACAAAAATTTTCGTGATTCTCGGCGTGGTTCTTATGAACTAGATAAATTTCTTAAGAACCCTGATAAACTGTTTGCTTTAGATGGAGCGAGTGGTTTAGGAGGACATATCGAGCGTATTCGTCGCTATGCTCAACAGCATTATGGTAATGATTATTTTGATATTATTCCTGTTATGCTGTTAGCAGCACAGCTATCTTCTGAAGCTGAAAATAAAGATAATCAAGAACAAATGTTCCAAGCTAGCCGAATACAAAATTTCTTCGATGAAATTCGGCAAGCCATAGTTAATTATGGTGAAATACGGCGTTCTCAAACTTTGCTTGGCTGCACAGCGGTGGAACTTGAAAAGCCCTACCAATGGGTAAAGCTACAAGCTGAAACCTTTAAAACTTCAACAGGGCGACTGCAAAATAAACGCCAGAATATCGATAAACAAATCACACAAGCTGCAAATGATGCTCGTAACTCTTTAAAAAATGAAATTGAATCCATTTTTAAAGACGCTTTAAATGCTATTCCATCCTTTGCTGAAGCACACTGGAATTCTTCAGAAAGTAATATGAAATCAGCATGGGAGCAAGAACTAAAAAAGGTTAGTTTTGAGGAACGTCTTAAGACAGCATATAAAGAAACAGTAAACAGTTTTGGTAAAGAAGTTCAAGACTCTCTTGAGGAAGTAGGAAGGGAATTACAACTGATTGCTAAATTGGGTAATTTTTCATTCAGTTTTAATGGACAAGATACAAGTGATGAGCGTAATTTCTTTCGGATAGGAGGAGGAATCTTAGGATTAGCTGGAGTAGTGATGGCATTTATACCTCCTTTAGCTGGTATTGGCTTAATTGTTGGTATTGTTGGTGGTGTTATCAGCTTGATAGGTGGATTTTTTAAATCAAAACAAGAGAAACGCAGAGAAGCAGTTGAGAATATTTCTAGTGTATTGCAAAGGCAGATTAAAGAGGCTAAGACAAATACTCTTTCAAAGGCTATAGAACAATTAGATAAAACTTGCGATGAAGTCAAAGTTAATATTGATAACTACTTCAAAGAATTAATTGAAGGGTTAGATGCAATTTCCCAAAATCTAAATTTAGCCGAAAGCAAATTATTCGATGAATCCGTAGACTTTCTGAATCGGGCTTACGCCAAAAGATTGGTTGATTGGTGTTGTAATAAATATGAACCATTAACACAGGATTGTATTGAGTCTATTATTGTTAAAGTGACTAGAGATTCTAAGAAGGGGATAAATATTGACACTAAAACTAATCTTGAGTTAAAAAGAGATATTGATGAAATTCAGCGGATTATTCAACAATCTGTCATTTTTAATTTTCCCAAAATAACATTAAAAAAATCTTGCCAATCAGGAGAAAATGTGATGCCAAATATATTCAAATCTGTTCTCAACTTCTTTGTTAAAGATGATTGGAATTATACTGAAGTTGAAGCAGAAAAAGCAATCAAACTGGAAGTACAAATGGAGAATAGTAATTACATTTCTTATGCCATTGTCGATGATGAGAATAAGAACTTCCGATTCTATTCAATTTCTCCTGTAAAAATCCCCAAAAATAAATATTTGCAAATGTCCGAATTTTTAGCTAGAGCAAATTATGGAATAATTTTAGGTAATTTTGAAATGGATTTTAGAGATGGTGAAGTTCGCTATAAAACCAGCATTTATTTAGGAGAAACTGAATTAGATTTTCCGGTAATTAAAAAAATGGTTTATTTAAATTTATCAACAATAGATGATTATTTTCCTGCAATTATGAAAGTCATTTATGGAGGGATGTCGGCAGAACAAGCAATTTCTGAAATAGAAGATGATGAAGAGAACGAAGGAGAAGACGCAGCATAGTAATTACAAAACAATATTAATACTGAAAACTAGGAGTCAATTAGGTGGATTATCAAGAAAACAATAACTTTAAAACTGCTGAAATTGCCCAAAAATTAAAAAATAGTACTGAAAAATTTGATAATTTATTAGAGCAAATCAACACACCAGAAATATCAAGTATCCGCAGTAAACTGCATAAAGAGTTGCAGCAATATTATGAGCAAGGCTTTCTCACTGTTGCATTTGTTGGACAGTACAGTGCAGGGAAGTCTACCATCATATCTGCTCTCACAAGACGACGTGATATTCGTATTGGTGCTGACATTACGACTGACGAAACTGCTAATTATGACTGGAATGGTATTAAACTGATTGATACACCAGGCTTATTTACAGACCGCAAAGATCACGATGAAATTACCTATGATGCAATTCGTCAATCTGACTTGTTAGTTTTCAGCCTCACTTATATGTTATTCGACTCGATAACAGCAGAAAACTTCAAAAAGTTAGCCTATGAATTAGGTTATCGCTGGAAGATGATGCTTGTTGTTAACAAAATGGCTGATGGAGCGGGAGAAGAAGAGGAGCTAATTATTAACTATCGTAAAAGTTTAGCAGCAGCAATTGAGCCTTACAGCCTGAATGATTTTCCTATATGCTTCATTGATGCAAAAGATTATTGTGAAGGAGTGGACGAAAAAGATGATTTTTTGGTAGAAATCAGTCGTTTTCAAACTTTCACTGATGAACTTAATGCTTTTACTAAACGACGTAGTTCTCTTGCTAAGTTTGATACACCTATCAGAATTGCGCTAGGTTATGTTAATGATGCTCAGTTGACTTTGACACGAGATTCTAACAAAGATTCGGTTTTCTTTGAATTGCTAAATCGCCTCTCACGTAAAATATACCAGGAGCGCGATCGCTTGCGAACAAAAGTTCGAGGTATTGCTTTGCGACTATCAGCAGCAATTGCTAATGAGGGAACAACTCTCGCTAGTGCAGTAGGGATTAAGGATATTGAAGCTTTAGGTAAGCAAGCTGAAAATAATGTAAAGAAGCTCTGCGAAAAAGCCGGATTGGAAATGGAAGAGGCTGTAAAATTAGCGGTTGTGTCACTTCAGGAAGAGATTAAAGAGGTATTTGCAAGTGATTTGGCTCAAGCTTTCATAGCACGTTTGGAAGTGAAACAAAAAGTCTCTACTCGAAATGTTGATGCTGGGGTAGATTTTGAGCGGTTGAGGAAACAAGTTGATGGTTTTAAACAATTAGGTGAGCAATTAAGTCAATCTTTGCTGAAATCTGCCATAAAACCTGGTGCAAACCAAACTCAAGATGTTTTTCTTCGTGCAGGAAATGTGGCTGGTAGCGAACTCCACAAAAATATTTATGGAATTGGAAAATTTTTAGGGTTTAAATTTCAGCCTTATGGTGCTGTTAACATTGCCAAAGGTATTGGTAATGTAGCTAAGGTTCTAGGGCCAATCGTGGCAATAGCAGCATTAGCAGGAGATATCCATGCAAAGGAGCAAGAAGAAAAGCAAGATAAAGCAATTGCTGATGCTAGACGTGAAATTACCAGCCAATTTATCGCAATGGGAAAAGACTTAGAAAATCAAATAGAAACACAAATGCGGGAAGTTGAAGCACAAGTTTACGGAGAAATTGAAACGAAAATCACAGAGTATCGTCAACAAGAAGAAGATGCGATCGCTGATTCCAATAGATGGTTTAAACAACTTGTAGAAATTCGTAAAGATTTTGATTCAATTCTTCAGTACCTGTCATGCCAAAGTATTACTTAAACTCTTGTTAGTCCAGTATTTAGGTAGTCTTCTGGCGGGAAGGGAGCAATTAATTACGAATTACGAATTAGTATAATTCATCCTTCCCCAGCTGCCAAAACCTGCGTTGCAGTCAGTTTTTTGATTAATATATTCATAGCGCGCCCTCTCAAGCCCTATTCAAGCATGATCAAACTTTAATGAAGTTAAATTCAACAAACCTCTATTCTCATTAAGAATCTGAGAATAATGAATTCAAATTTCGCTTGCCATTGACAACACGAACAATTGTGATTTCATCATCGATTACTTTATACAAAATAATATGACCATCAACGGGAATTCCTCGCAAAAAAGGAGAGATATCTTCATAACTACGCCCCATTTTCGGAAAACTTACAATATTTTTACACTTTTTCTCAAACTCCTGGATAAATTTTTCCCCTGCTTCAATATTAATATCTGCAAAGTAATCGACAATTTCAGCCAAGTCCCTGCTTGCAGTTTGAGATATTATGGAACGACTCATGTTTGAGCCTCACGTTTTTGGCGCAGTTTATCTTTAATTTGGTTGATAACAACTTCTGTATCTATAACTTCACCTCGTTCAATTTCTCTCAAACCAACTTCTACTTTCTGCTGAGTATCCTTTAACCAAATAGCATATTGCTGCTCTTGTTCTTCTAATAATTGAAATGCCGCCGCAATTACTTCATCTACATTCGCGTATTTTCCACTTTCAATTTTAGATATAACAAATTGTTCGTGATTGGGATTAAGCGATATACTCATTTGCCTACTGTGCGTATTTACTATCAGCTATTTATTAGTGTAGCAATTATCTAGTAAAGTATGGCGTACTCATGCCCGAATTCAACAACATCAAAAAACTTAGCCCGCTTGTGGGGGCTAAGTTCGTATAACAATACCCTTGAAGATGTCTAGTTCTTATGCAACACTCAAGAAACCAGTCTGAATTAAGTAGGAGGTGTAGGTCATCAATAATTGGGTGTCTATTGATGGACAAACGATGGAACTTCCTGCTAAAGCCTGAAGGGTATCTTCACAGCTAATATAGGGTCTTCTGGATTGCAGATATAAATCTGGAATCGTCAATTGTTCATCAGACCAGCGTTCCAATAAAAATGGTCGCAGGGTATATAAAGGATTGTCTTGTGAAGAGACATTATTGATTAATTCGGCTTGCCATTGTTCATAAGGCATTTTCTCAACTGGATAACCGAAAGATTGTATCCAGTTAATTAAACCGCTTAAAGGAACAGGTTGAGGATGTTGCAAATGGAAGGCTTTACCTATGGATTCTTGTTGCATCGATAGATAAACAATGGCTTTGCTAACATAGTCTACAGGAGACATATCTAACATATATTCTACATCGGGAAAACTTCCCATTTGTAGACAGCCTTTGACCATCAAATTGATAAAATCATGGGTGTTACAAACACCTGTAGTGCTATCTCCAGAAATTAATGGCGGTCTGTGGATAGTCACAGGAAGACCTCTTTCACTGGCAATCTTGACTAGCTTTTCGGCAACCCATTTAGTTTGGGAGTAACCCAGAAAAATCCCTTCCCAATGATTGAAATCATCCTGTTCTTTGACAACCTTACCAGCATAGGCAGTTGATTCAAAAACAGCGACACTAGAAACGTAATGTACAGGCTTGACTTTGACTTGACATGCCAATCTCAAAACTTCTTGAGTTCCTAAAACATTAGCTGTCTTGAGTGCTGAGTAGGGAAAAACATAATTCAGCAAAGCTGCACTGTGATAAATGGTATCAATATTGGCTGCTAGAATTTGAAATTGTTCTGCACCAATACCCAAGAGTGGTTGAGCTAAATCACCGATGATAGGCACTATTCGGGAATTGTATTTATCATCCCAAATTGCATAGGATTTCAGGTTTTTTTCTAGTTTGCTTTTGCCTTCTTGAACATCAGCAGCACGTACTAAACAATAGATATCGGCGTTGGTATGCTGTAGTAGTTCGCGAATAATAAAAGCTCCTAAAAAGCCTGTACCACCAGTTAAAAATATATTCTTTGGTGTACCTACAAAAACTTGAGAGGCGGCGTCAGGACGAATAGTAGGGTCAAGAACAGCTTCGGCTTTTAAATCTAGGACATGAGGATTTGTTTGACGGTCAGATTTTGTATCTTGTACGTCTGATTTTTCTTGGACTTCTTCAGCTAGACGTTCTGAAAGTGATTCAATATTTGGATAATGCCATAGGAGAAGAGGGGAAGGTTGAAATCCCAATAATTTCTCTAATTTACTCACGAGAATCATTGCTTGGGCTGAATCCAAACCGTAGTTTTCCAAATTCTCTTGGATATCTATGTCTTGAGTTTCTACTCCAATTAAATCAGCCAGATTTGCCACTAACCAGGCTTGAATATCTGCGGCATTATAAGAATGTTTTAGAGTCATTTTTACATCTCCAACGTAGAATGTTCTGGGCGATATTGACTGTAGTAATCTGGTAGTTGTAGTCCTTGGATTTTTAAACTTTGAATCCGGTATAAAAATGCTGCTCCAGTCATAATGTGGTTAGCAACATCAACTACTTTGCGATTATGAGGTTCAGCTAAGTAAGAACCACGTACCCAGTCGTTGAAACTTCCCATTGCTGGGCCACACCAAATTTGATAATCGACTTCGCGCCCTTTTTCTCCTGAATTAGACCAGCGAGAAGATAAACCTAAATACCAGCGGAAAATCAGCGCCATTTTTAGTTTAGAATTATTAACTGCTTTGCCCAGTTTTTCGGGATTTCTTTGAGATAAATAAGCAGCAGTTCCTTCCCAAACTTCTGCAATAGTCTTGCGAAAAACTTGTTTTTCTAATTTCTCTCTTTCTGCAAGCGGTATTTCTTCAATGGAGTTATAACTGCGGTATAACTCATATAATTTCTGCGCTCGCATTGGGAACATTGTTCCCCGTTTGAGGACTTGTAATTTTACCCCCATTTCAAACATATCTGCAGCGGGAGCCATCATCACATCAGCCATTTCGGCTTGAGCTAGTAACTTTTTGGTATGTTCACAAGCTCCAGATTCAATGCAGGACTGATTAATTGAACCTGTTACCACATAAGCCGCACCCATCATAAAGCTAGCTAAAGCAGATTGTGGTGTAGCAATTCCTCCGGCTACTCCGACGCGAATAGGTTGAGAGTAATGATATTGTGCTTGAATTTCATCTCTTAAAGCCATGATAGAAGGTAAGAGACAAACCAAAGGACGATTATCTGTATGACCGCCAGAATCTGCTTCGACGGTAATATCATCAGCCATTGGCACTTTAGCAGCTAAAGTTGCTTGTAATTCAGTAATTAGTTTTTGCTCAACGAGTTCTTTGAGTATCCTTACTGGTGCTGGTTGCAAAAATTTGCTAGCAACTTCTCGGCGCGAAATTTTGGCGATGACTTTGTTTTTGATTTCAATTTGATTAGCTGCATTTAAACTTAGTCCCGCAGCACGATAATAGACTATGTTAGCAGTTAAGTCTAAAAATGCTGAGGCTTCTACAGTTTTCACTCCATATTTAAGGAATAAATCCACAGCGCGGCGTTCAATTGCAGGTTCATTAGGACTGTGAATTAAATTAACAGCGTAGGGACCATGAGGTAAGGCTTGTTGAATGCGATTAATTGCTGCTTCTAAACGGTCTGGACTTAAACCACCTGCACCAAAGGAACTCAATATTTTATTTTTTCCGAGTGCAATAACCATTTCTTCAGAAGCAATTCCGCCAGCCATCGCACCAGTTGCATAGGCATATTTCACTCCATGAAAAGAGAGAAAATTTGGGTCTCCTAACTGTTCAATTCGGATTTGTGGGATAGATGTAAGTAGTTGTACTTGTGTTGTTATTCCGTTATCAGCAGGAGATAAATAACCGTCGTTAGTAACTCCTATTTTTCCGGCAACTTTGACGATATAACAGGGTTTATCTAAGGACTGAAGTTTATCTAGAATGGCTATTTTTTCAAAAGCTATACAATCTAATGAACCTTTCCATATCAGGTTGTGATTGTAGGTGTATGAGCCAAATCCTAGACCATTATTTTGTTTACTTAGTGGCGTATCTACGGTGGTCACGCTAGTTATCTCTCAGATTTTGATAAAGTTTGTGTAGGCTAGGCAATGCCAAGCACATCCAGGTTTTGGTGGGCATTGCCCACCCTGCTTACTAATCCCTAGTTCCTTCTTCATGTAGCAAATTTTGGGCGCAAGTCAATTGTAGTTGTATGATTTCGCTCATCTGCTGACTAAATTCCTGTCTAGTTTTTAAGAAAGCACTGTGGGCTTTAGTTACATTTGAATTGTTAGTATTCAGTTTGTGATACTGTGACTTATTTAAATCGAGCATACTGATAGTGTTTCCCAGTTCACTAGTTATATAAGATGAAGGCAAAATGGGTTGAGCAATCTGCTGTGGTGTGGCTGTTATCTCAGAAGATTGTAATTGTTCTGTAGGGGCTAAACCGTGTTCGTTGATAGTTTTTGTTGTGATTTCTTCTGGTGTATTGGGTGCTGTCAATATGTTGTGATTTTGAGTATTATTCGCAATTTCTCCACCTTGATTAGTTAGGGAATTTATGATTTCAGATTCCCTAACTAATGGTATAGTTGGATGCGGAATATTTACTGAATTAACCCTGTATTGACTGGCTGCATTTTGGAAGAGTTGACGATTCTCTTCAGTTAAAATTTTGGCAGTAATTGAGTTACCACCTAAAGTAATATTTCTGAGGGTTAATTTATTTTGCTTATCTGTTTCTGGTGAGAGATTGTACAGAGGTGATAAATCTAAACTAACCCGATGACTCAGCAGTTTTGCTAGTGCTTTGAGAATAGAAGTATGGTCATCCATACCTCTTCTGTTGAGGGATACAGTGATGTGTTCTTGGTTGTCTAGAATTTTATCAATCCAGCGAGAACAGACACCACCAGCACCTGCTTCGATAAAGATTTTGACACCATTACTATAAACCTGGTTAACTAATCGGGGAAAGTCAAGTTGTTGGGTGAGTCCTGTAGCTATATTGTGAGCAATGCTATTACTATCAAGTGTGATAGGTTGATACTCAGCCGCTGAGTAAAAAACCATTCCGGGAATATTTTGGGATGGAAAACTGTTGATTTTTACCAATTCTTCGTACTCCGAACGCATGGCTTCACAATGGATCACATGATCGAAGGGAGCGGTAAAAGCATTGCAACCAAGAGTTTTAATTACTCTTTGACAAGCTGCTGGTTCACCAGCAATTAATACTTCTTCTGGTGTATTAATCTGAGTTAAATAAACCCGATTTTCATTTTTCAACGCTTCTCTGACCTGAGATGGACTGGCCATAAGAACGTAGTTACACCAAAAATTATGGTCTAAAGTAGAGGAGGTTTGTGGTAATCCCCAATACTCACGCACAGCATTTTTGGGACCAGATAATCTGTCTCCAAATAAAGCTGATGAGTTAAAAGAATTACTCCCTTCATAAAAATTGCTCCAAACACCTTGAGCAACCATCATGCTAGTTTCACCAAGGCTATAGCCAAACACATATTTTGGTTTGACTTGAAATTCATCACGAAGAACTGTTGTGATAAGTCTGGTAAAGAAAATTTCCGATTCAAACATTGCTAAATGATTATCTAGCAATTGCTTTTCCAGAGTTTCTAGTTGTCTAGTTGACAATTTACTCAAACTTCTAGGAAAAACTAGTTTTTCTACATCAGAAACCCGTTTATAAAGACTGGTGACAAATTGGTCTTGCTGGATTTGGGGAAATAAACGAAAAAGATGACGACCAATACCAACATAAGAATTGACTGCTGCTGGATAAACGTAAGCAATTTCTCCTTTTTTACCCAGTGGGTTAGCTGTGAAATAACTGCCTATTGGTGTTTGCCAATCTGTTTTTCGCTCAAAGGCAATATTAATACCTTTGCGAGCTGATTCAATTTCTTTGAGTAGTTCTTTTTTATTTCTTCCTGTGATTGCTAAGGCGTATTTAGCATCAGAATGTTGCTGAAATTTCGCAAATGTCTGGCTAGCGGCATCTGATAAAGAAGCAGCATTTTCTATGGTTTGTTGGAGATTATCTACAGCTTCTAGTACCTCCAATTGCTCATCAGATGCTATGGGGAAAAGATAAAAAGGACGTTGCTGCAAATACCTGCTACTGGCTTGTTTTTGCTCTAGTTCTTCTGACAAGATTAAATGAGCAAAAGTCCCATCAAATCCTATACTATTAATCGCGGCAATTCTGTGGGTGCTGTCTTTACCCAGAAACCAAGGTCTTGATTCTGTGGCAACATAGAAGGGACTACCTTCCCATACTTGTGGTGTTTTTACACCAGACCAGTTGGGGGTGGCAGGAATATAGTTATGATAGATACACAGAGCGGTTTTAATTAGGCTGGCGATTCCCGATGCAACATAGGTGTTACCTATATTGGCTTTGACACTGCCTATGGCGCAGTGTAGACCATTTCCGACTGGGGGATAAGCCTGGAGGATACCGGTGATTTCTGCTTCATCTTCGTGGGGAATACCACTACCACAAACTTCTAGGTAGTTAACATCTAGAGGTTGAATCCCTGCTATTTGGAAGGCTTGTTTGCAGATTTGGTTGACTGTTCCCCCATCTACAGAAGTGGAGTTGCTTTTGCCAAAGCTAATAGCATCAATGACTGCATAGATGCGATCGCCATTTTGTTTGGCTATGTCATAACGCTTGAGAACTACTGCACCAGCACCTTCGCCAACTGTCCAGCCATTGGCTTTCTGATCATAACTTAAGGTGTTAGCGCCTGTATTAATTTTTGCGCCTTGGTTTCGCAATAAGACATTTTCTACGCCGCCAGCTAAATCAACTGCACCGACGATGACTGCATCTACTTCCCCAGTCATCAGTAACATTTCGGCTACTTCTAACGCCTTGAAAGTCGAAGTTTCTCCGGCGGTGATAGTAAATGAAGGCCCGGTGAAATTCCATAGCGAAGAAATGCGACTCGCCATGATATTGGCGATGTAACTGAGATATTCTCCAATATCTACTTGCTGGTGAACACTGTCTTTAACAATGGTTTCCAGTTGAGCAATTTTGTCTGCAGGTAAGGCAATTTCTGCTGCATTTAAGCCATCTTTAATCTGCCATGATAAATTCCATCTTTGCTGTAGCTGATGTACAGACAATTCAGATTCAGCGGCTATAATGACGGCGACATTTCCCCCTTCTGTAATTCCCGCATCTTTCAAGGCGCAATCTGCAACTTTGAGGATTAATAGTTGTTGCGGATTCAGTTTTTCGACTTCATTTGGCGGAATTTTGAAAGCTAAGGTATCGATATCAAAGTCTTGAATATATGCCCCTGCTGGTGCTTTTCCATCTGCTAAACCATACTCTTTGAGTAAGTTTGTTTGCTCTTCTATGCCATACCATCTTTTAGTTGGTAGGGGAATAAAATGCTGTTTACCGTCATAAATACTCCGTTCAAAAGCATCTAAATCCTGGCATTGTCCGAAAAAGGCATCCATGCCGACAATGGCAATTTTATTGTTACTTTCTTCTGCAAATTTCATTAGACTACTTCCCCTTGTTCAAGAATCAGATGTGAGTTAGTTCCACCAAAACCAAAAGCACTTAAGGCGGCGCGTTTAATTGGAGAATTGTTGGGCCATGTTGTGGCAGATCTGACAATATTTTTGGCGGAAATTACACTGTTCTCAGAACCTATAGGTTCAGTAACATTGAGTGTTGGTGGAATTAAGCCAGAAGACATGCTACAAATGGTCTTAGTTAAGCTCACCATACCGGCAGCAACTAATAAGTGACCTACATTTGCTTTGGTAGAACCTACCAGAGGTGCTGCCTGATATTGCCCAAAAAAGGTTTCTATAGAATTGAGTTCTGTGGTATCTCCCAATAACGTGCCAGTAGCATGACACTCCATATAATCAATTGCTTGGGGATTGATATTTGCTTCGGTATATGCTCGCTCAAAAGCTAGTATTTGACCTTTGGAATTAGGGCTAAGTAAATGCTTACCTTTGCCATCATTTGAAAGTCCATTACCGACGATAGTGGCTAAAATTTTATCGCCATCTCTGATGGCGTCACTATATCTTTTTAGCATCACCATGCCAATTCCTTCGGCTGTAATTAGTCCCCTCGATGATTTATCTAAAGGACGACTGATGCCATTTTCGGGATAGCCTTGAATACCAGAAAACAACATCCGTAAAAACAGCGGATCTGTACAACTAATTGCACCAGCTAACATGACATCAGCTTTGCGCGATCGCAGATAATGGGATGCTAGTTTAATTGCATAAAATGATGATGAACAAGCAGCATCTATACAGAAATGATGACTTGATAGGGAAAAAGCTTGAGAAACTAATGCAGCGGGAAAGCCGCTGATCATCGCGTTGTATGGAGAAGGTTTGGTTGCTGTTGCTAAAGTAGGTAAATGGAAGTGTTTATCTTCTAGCAATTCGCCAATTGCTGGTTCAATGGTTTGCTGATAAATTGGTGCAAACAATTGAGTAGAAGATTTGGTAGGGAAGGATAAATTTCCTAAAATTACGCCGCATTTTGCTAGGACAGATTGATTTCCCCAGTAACCACTTTGTTGAATCGCTTGTTTAGCGGCATATAATGACCACTTAAAGCTATTATCTAAGCTGTCTATAAATTCTGATGGCAGATTATATTCACTGGCATCAAATTCAAAATTACGGATGAATCCACCTTGCAGATAATAGATTTTTTCCGGTTTACCTTTAATTTGGTCGTAAAATATTGTGGGATCTACTCCCATATCTTGGACGCTAACTGTTGAGGTAGAATCTTTTTCTTGGGTGAGATTCTGCCAAAATTGTTCAGGATTATTTGCATCGGGAAAGAGGCATGATAATCCGATGATGGCTATTTTTTCCACTGCTTATATCCTCGTTGGGGTATCAGGCGAGAGGGGAATTTTTGCTCAAATTAGCAAAATTTATATTCCCCGTATTTTTAGGATTTACGCTGTTCCCCGAACTGAAAAGGATTAAGAGGCGTTGCTGATTAATTGTTTTCTGAGTGTCTTAGTGTCTTTGTGGTTGAAAGATTTACCACTAAGATCCAATAAGTGTTTTTCAACGCAGAGGGACGCTGAGGATTGTCAAATTTAAATTATTTGGGTTGAAGTAAGCTCATGGGTACTACTATTGCTTTGGCTTGTAATATGCGTGTGTATATTTGTCCTTGGTAATCGTGGATGAGGAAATCGGCTGTTGCTTCGGTTGCTTTTTTTTCGTGAATTTCACAAGACACATAAAACGGTTGGTTACATGGTATGGCTCTATATTGTTCAGATTGTGTTAATTTTCCAGGTAAACAAACTTCTTGATGAAAATGGCTTAACCAAATCCATAAGGTATGGGTACTCAAGTCCATTGCGTATGGATTATGCCAATGGATGGGAAATTGTCCTTTTTGTTTTGGTGTGATGTCTTTCCAAAGGCATTCTACAGTAATTTTTTGAGGATTAATGTTTAACACTTTTTGGATTTTCTGAAAACATGAACCATGAAATAATGAGGATGGGTCTTTTTGATACAAGTCTTCGCCTGTAAGCTTGATGATGTGATCTTCTGTAAGATTCACTGCTTCATAAATTGGTGCTTCAGGTAGTTTTCGCACTAGTTTAATTACAGAGGTGAAATGATAATGGGTTTTGCCTTGAGGTGTTTTACTTAAGATTTTTGTCTGTAATTCGATGAATTGCAATTCACTTTTCGCAAGTTCTTGCACTTCGAGTATATGTTCTTTGGCTACGGTGTCGTTAAAGGTGATTCCCTTTAATATTTTAAAATCTTGGCAACTGAAATATCTATAACCTGGATAACTTTCTTCACAGGCGTTAATCATCCATGACATAGCACAGGTGGCTGGTAATACTGGATATCCTGCTATCATGTGATCCAGTAAGAAGGGATTTTCTGCTACTGTGATTCTCCGCCGCACACGATAGCTTTTTAGTTCAGTATCTAGGGGTACTGGTGGTGGTATCATGGGGCTGCCAATGACAACCTGTGTTGTTTGTTGATTTCTCTGATGCAGTTCTTTAACTAGCATTTTTGTCCCAATTTCTACGGGAATAATATCAATCCCTCGTTCGGTAAAGGCTTTTTTTAGTTCTGGTGTTACCATTCCACTATCCCAACCGCCCCAATTGATTGCAACTACATGGCAATTGGGGTAATTTTGTTTCATGAGATGGGCTGATTTGTTGAGGATTTCGTTGGCGATCGCATAATCTGATTGTCCAATATTACCGTAAAATCCTGTAACTGAGGAGAATAAGACTAAATGCTGTAGTTGATGGGGATTAATACAAGCTAAAATATTTTCTAACCCTTGAACTTTGGCGGTGTAAACTTTTTCAAAGTCTTGTTCGGTCTTTTTTTCAATTAATTTATCGGCTAAGTTACCGGCGCCATGTATGATACCTGTAATTGCTCCTATCCGGTTGACAGCGGCGTTGATTTTTTGCTGTAAAGCTAGGGTATCTGTGACATCGACGCTGATATATTCGACTGTGCTTCCTGTTTGTTGTATTGCTGCTAGGGTTTTTTTGATTTCGCGGTCTGGAGTGAATTTTGTTATATATCTTTTGTACGCTTATGGGTGTTGGTTTCTCTCCTTGGCTTTGAAGATTTTCCATGATGCGTTTTTTTAATGCGGGTTCTTCAGCACAATTTTGAGCATAGTCTGGCTCGATTTCTAAAAGTTCTGAACGACCAAGTAGAATAAATTTGGCTGGTTGCTTTTGTGCTAGTTTGATTGTGCATTCAGCGGTAATTCCTTTGGCGCCACCACTGACGAGATATACTGATGCGGGACGAGTTTGGGTTTGTGTCATGATATTATGAATTTGTCTCACGCAAAGGCGCAAAGGCGCAAAGGTACAAAGAAAAAGAATGACTGTAGGGTGCGTCAGAAGTGCGAAATCTTCAATATGAAAAGAAATTTTTGGGACTGACGCACCCTAACTGTTGGAACTTCGGCTTGGGAACTCGGAACTTCGGCTTCGGAACTTGGAACTTCAGCTTCAGAACACGAAACTTCGACTTCAGAACACGAAACTTCGACTTCGGAACTCGGAACTTCAGCTTCGGAACTCGGAACTTCAGCTTCGGAACTCGGAACTTGGGCTTCGGAACTCGGAACTTTAGCTTCGGAACTCGGAACTTGGGCTTCGGAACTCGGAACTTCGTCTTCGGAACTCCCCCCATCTCCCTTTTCTGTTATTCAACGGAACTGGTGAGGGTGACTCTTCCTTGGCTACCGTAAGCAACTTCGCTAATATAAAGGTTGGAGTCGTGCAGTTCGGCTATGATATGTTGTGCTGATTGTTGAGCATCGAGAGTAGGGCTAAGGTCGATCGCTCGACTATAAACTTTAGGCCATTCCCATCTGAGGGTTTTGGTTAATCCAAATAAACCGGCGCCGATGACTCCATAGTTGGTTTTGTGTTCAAATCCAAAGGCGCCATCGAGTCGAGTTACTGTACAAAAACAACTGCGTCCATAATTGGCTGCTTCGGTGAGGGATTTTTTCAGATGTTTGGCGATGAAAAAGATGTGTTTAACGATCGCTTTTTCTTGTTCTAGGTAAGAAATTCTTTCGCTGTTCGTTAGCTGAAATATAGGATGTATATGGATGAAGGCGCCAATTGCGCCTATATTAGTGGCGATCGCATTTAGTTTATGTTGTAGTAGTTCTTCACTCAAGTCTGCTAATGTAATCCGCTCTACTCCTGCTGGTAATGTTGCTTGATTTGCAATCAGGGATTGGGGGAAGCTTAAAACTACTACTTTCCAGCCTTTGTCAATCAAGGATTGTGCTACCACCGAGGTGGTGAGGGAACCATCATCGGTGATTAAACTGATGTGTCCCTCTGGTAAGCTGAAATCTAAGTAGTCCGGTGATGGTAAAAATTTGAGTTTGGCTGGACGACGTTGGATGTTATGATCTAAATCTTCTTCTGCTTCCTCTATTGGTTTGTCGTCAAACTCAAACTGAGACTTTTTTTTTTCACCTCCAGCTAACTGCTGTAGATAATCAACTATTTGTCCGATGGTGCGTAAGTCTCCCAGTTCTTCGATGTTGGGTTTTGGTAGATTTGGGTACATCTCTTGTATTGCGCCCAGGATTTCTACCCGTTTAATGGAATCAATCCCTAAGTCGGCTTCCATGTCCATTTCCATTTCCAGCATCTCTACTGGGTAGCCTGTCTTTTCGCTGGTAATGTTTAACAGGGTTTGACCTAAATCTGCATAATCATTGACATTTGCTGTTTCTGGTTCTGTGCTAAATGCAACGATTTCGCTGATTGGGGCGCTGACTGGGGTAAATTCTTGACTAACTACAGGCGCAATTTCGGTTGCTTGTTGGACTTCATGAATGGCTATTTCTACGGAGACTGTTCTGGAAGCATGGGATTGCAGATACTCGACAACTTGACCGATGGTGCGTTTTTCTGCTAGTTCTTCTAAATTTGGTTTGGGCAAGCTGGGGTATAATTCTTGCAGTCCTCCTAAGATTTCTACCCGTTTGATGGAGTCAATCCCTAAATCTGCCTCCATATCCATGTCCATTTCTAACATTTCAATGGGGTAGCCTGTTTTCTCACTGGTAATTTCTAATAGGTGTTTACCTATTTCAGTGAAGTCAGTGGCGCTGGCTATGGGTACAGTTGTTGTGGGTGCTGCGGGTGTCTCAACTACAGGTGGAGTTTCCACAATTTTGACAACTGGTGTCTCAACTACAGCAGGAGTTTCCACAATTTTGACAACTGGTGTCGCAACTACAGGCGGAGTTTCCACAGTTTTGACAACTGGTGTCGTAACTACAGGGGAAGTTTCCACAATTTTGACAACTGGTGTCGCAACTACAGGGGAAGTTTCCACAATTTTGACAACTGGTGTCGCAACTACAGGCGGAGTTTCCACAGTTTTGGCTATTGGCGCTACCGATTGAGTTGCTACCTCACCAGAAATCAACTGAGAATACTGTTGCTGAATGAGTTGGAAAAAGTTTTGAGCGTATCCTATCTGTTCTTGGAGATATTGCTCATGGATGCGTAGGGTTTCACCTTGTTGGGTATGAAACTGCATCATACTCCGCTCTAAGCTTTCCATCACTACTAGCTTTAGCTTGGCAGTTTCTGCGTCAGAGTTACTTTGAGCAAATAGGGAATTCTGCTGTTGCATTAGTTGGAAAAACGTTTTAGCGTATTCCATCTGATGATTGAGATATTGTCCGTGAAGTTGTAAGTTCTCGCTTTGATTTTGCTGAAACTCTGTCAACAGGTGTTCTAAACTTTCTAGAACTCGTTGATTATGGGAAAGTTTTTCTGGTGTTGGTTGCATCTTAGATTCCTGGGCTGGTTGCGGTGTAAGGGTCGCAGGATTCATCTGAGGCTTTTGGGTTACTATTGGGGTGGGAACGATCGCTGTTTTTTGATGTCCATTACCATCGTTTATTGGTAAGGTTGGTGTCGCCGTCTCTAAAGTCGCTAATAAAGGCGCAGTTTCGGAGAATTCGGGTATTGGCTGCTTGATTTGATGTCCATTTTGCAAAGCTTGTGCAAAAGCGTTTTTGGTTTTTGCGGATTTATAATTAATCCCGTTTAAATGGACAGTTAACGCCTTCTTTTTCTCGTTTTCTGGTGTGGGAAGTGCGGGTTGTAGTTGGTAAGGATCGAGGTTTTTCAAAGATAAACCAAACACGCGCAATTGGATAACGGCTTCTCGCAAAGAGCGATCGCTATTCTTTTGGGTGCTGGGGTTCAAGGATACGGTTAAATGAGGGCGTTCACCGAGGATATCTTTGACTAAGTTGGTGAGAATTCGCCGAGGGCCAAATTCTACAAAGCATGTACCGCCTGCAGCATAGATATTTTCAATTTCTTGCTTAAACAAGACTGAGTTTGACAGGTGGCTTTCCAGGATTTTTTGAATTCCTGGGGCTTCTTTGGGATACTGTTTACCTGTAACGTTGCTGAAAACGGGGATTTGGGGAGCTTTGAAATTGACAGCTTTAGTAGCGATCGCAAAGGATTTTTGAGCAAAGGCGATTAGTGGTGTGTGGAAGGCTGCAGATACAGGTAGCAAAATGGCTGCATATCCATGCTCTTGCAATGCTTGACGCACTTTGGCAATTTCGGCGGTGGGGCCTGCCAAGACGACTTGGGTGGGAGAATTAAAATTGGCGATCGCCACTTGGGGGAAGTTCTTCACCACCGCTTCTACTTTGCTAATCTCTTCTTTGACAGCTAGCATACTCCCCGCATCATGATCCGGATCTTGGGGAGCTGCCATTGCTTGACCGCGAGATTTTACGAGAAACAGGTAATCTTGCTCACTCAATACCCCCGCTGCCCACAGGGCTGTAAGTTCACCAAAGCTATGCCCAGCAACAAAGTCTGATTTAAACCCTGCTTTTTGCAGTATCGAATATAACCCAGCGCTTAACACCCCAATTGCCAGGTTGAGCATATTCTGTCCGTTGTAAAGCAGCTATTTGGGCATTTTTTTCCGCTTCCTCAAATACGGGATGGGGAAAGACGATTTCTGACAGTGGCTGCAAATTATCTTGGAGTAGCAGACTATCCATGCTGCCATACAGCCGCCGCATTTCGGGGAAATTCATTACCACTTCCCGTCCCATTTCCAAGTATTGAGAACCTTGTCCAGAAAATAGTGAAACTACTTTACCTGACAAATCCATACCAGAAGCGCGGTAATAAATACCTTGGGGATGTTCCCAGGATGCTGCAGACCCTTTGTGCTTCAGCCAGTCCAAACTAATTTGCAGTAACTTGCAAGTCTCTTGCAGATTTTCGGCTACAAACCCCACTCTCGCCGCTGGTTGTGGAATTACTTGCGATTGGCATTCCTGGATTAATTCTGCATAATGCCTGTCTCCCCCTTGGGATTGCAACTTACTTAAAGTTTCTTCGCATTTGGCAACCAGTTGAGCAGGAGTTTCTGCAAAGAATAATACTTCACTGGGAACACTGTGTAAGCGGTAAGCGTGGTTTTGTTCGGCTGTATATTCTTCCAAAACTACGTGATAATTGGTGCCACCAAAGCCAAAGGAGGAAACACCCGCACGTCTTGGCGCTTCGCCTTCCGCACGAATCCAAGGTCTGGTTTCGGTGTTCAAATAAAAGGACGAATTTTTAATATTGAGTTTGGGGTTCGGCTCGGTAATGTTAATTGTCGGTGGTAAGATTTTGTGGTGTAAAGACAAAGCCGTTTTTATGAGGCTGGCTGCACCTGCCGCCGCTTTAGTATGTCCAATTTGCGATTTGACGCTACCTAGTGCAATGTGCTGCTTTTTGGCATCTTGTTCATTAAAGAAGTCTCTTAAAGAGCCAAATTCTGTCGGATCGCCAGCCATAGTACCGGTACCATGCGCTTCCATCAAACCAACCGTAGCGGGAGAAAAACCAGCATCTTCATAAGCACGACGCAAGGCAGTTATTTGACCTTCTTTGCGTGGAGCATAAATACTCTTATAACGTCCATCGCTAGAGGTACCGATACCTTTGATGACTGCATAGATTTTATCGTTGTCCCGTTCCGCATCTTCTAAGCGCTTGAGGACAATCATGCCGATACCTTCACCCAGCATCATGCCATCAGATTTAGCATCAAAAGGTCTGACATGTTCACTAGGAGAAACAGCAGGGGTTTTGCTGAAGGAAATGTAAGCCATGATGGTGTTATCGGTATCAACCCCACCAGTCAGCATCATGTCGCTGCGATGTTCAACTAATTCGCTAATTGCCATTTTTAAGGCACCAAAAGAACTAGCACAAGCAGCATCAACTACACAGTTCATTCCGCCAAAGTTCAAGCGGTTTGCAATTCTTCCCGCGACTACGTTAGCTAACATCCCTGGGAAAGCATTTTCGTCCCATTTCACATAGGCGCTTTTAATTTTCTCGACAATTTTTTGGGTATCTTCGTCAGATATACCGCTGCTTTTCAGGGCTTTTTCCCAAATCGGATACTCTAATCTGGCAGACAATGGCATTCCTAATTGTTTTGCCATTGCTACACCTAAAATTACCCCAACAGTTTCACGGCTAAATTCGCGATTTTCGCCATAGCCTGCATCTTCCATTGCTTCTTTTGCAACTACTAAACTCAGAAGTTGCGATACATCTGTAACTTCTAAAATGCTGGGCGGAATGCCGAATTCCATTGGGTTAAACTCAACCTCAGGTATGAATCCACCGCGTTTACAGTAGGTTTTATCCTCAGTTGTTCTCGGATTTGGATCATAGTAATCTTCCACACTCCAATGTGTGTCAGGTACATCGGTAATACAGTCAATTTTGTTAACGATATTGCGCCAATATTCCCGTAAATTTCTGGACTGGGGAAATAGAGACGCCATCCCAATAATGGCTATAGGATTTTGTTGTAGTTGTCTGTTAATCTTGTTAATGGACATTGTTTGTTCGGGTTTCACTTTTTTTTCCTCTATAAACCTAATCAAAGCATTTTCACAACTTTTGATTTGGGATTCCAATTCCGCCAACGCACTAGCAATTGAAGAAGCAGACATAGGACATAGACTAATCTTGAGTACTGGGCATGATCAACCAACAGTAAGTAAGTAGGTAGGAATAAAAGCAGTGTTTTGAAATCTCTTAACTCCTGACAACTGACAAATTTCCTTTATTTGCAACCTACTGAATTTCTGGCGTTTACCAACAATGAAAATCACTCTCTAATTGCAAGCAGATGGCTATCCTAATCTGCGTACCGTAGGTAAAGAAAGCAAAATGCTTTTCTCTTAATCAACACCACACGATATAAAATGACCCTATTCAGCCCTAATTAATTGACGCTTTTGGCGTTTATAGGCAATTTAGGAACACTGCGATCGCGGAAAAATTCTCTACAACGCTTAACTATTGATATTGCGCCAACAGTCAATCACGTTTTAATTCGGTAACAATCAACAGATATTCGATATCTGACGCACCCGATAACTCTGGTGTTAATGACAACGTGCTGTATTTTCATAAATACCATAGCCAGTTTCAGCGTCCAGGATAATAGATTTTATGGGATTTGCTCCAAAAAAGTTGACAAATTCGTTACAGAAAAGACATAACTTTTACTCCGAATTAATGCCGTTTTTTGAAAAATACTCAAACAGCCTGAAAGTGATGACAATGCAGCTTTGCTTATTATGTACCTTTGGGAATTTTGAAAAAGTAACTAATGTGCCTTACCGCTTTGGATAATTTGAATTAATACAAACACTAGCACAGCTTAAATAAACAGAATCGTCTATTTAAAGTAATTTTAAAAAAATCATACTTTTTAAGTACTGCAAATTTTAAATTAAACCTAGCCTCCTAGTATGATTTATAACTTTTGCCGCCTAGATAAGTAGGATTTAAATTACTTCTACAACATACATCCAATCTTAATATAGAGAATTTGAGAAATAAGTTAGTAAATTAAGTAACAATTACACCAATACATATATCGAGTGAATTAACCTCAGTATTTTTTTCAGCATAACATCATAATTGAGTGCAGATTTTTGATGATTTTTTAAGATAAATCAACTAGAAAACTTCAAAGGTTATTTATAAAGCAAATCTTAATTTTTGGGATAGTGCATCATAAACATCATATGAATAAATTTTGTCAGGCTCGTGAGACAAAACCCCTAATGACTATATTGTCTGATAAAGGAGCTACAGATTTAAAATTTACTTTATGAATCAATAGTTACTATTGATATTAATACAGCCTATTAGTTCACCACACAAACAATGCTGAGTATGAGGAGAGCGATTTATCGCTTTTTTAGGACTAAAGTCCTAATTACAAACCAAACATTCTTCCTTTGATGGACTACTAGTGGTTCACCACACAAACAATGCTGAGTATGAGGAGAGCGATTTATCGCTTTTTTAGGACTAAAGTCCTAACTACAAACCAAACATTGACTACTAGGGGGAATTAATCAAAAATCGCTTTTTGTTACCATGACCAAAATTAAGATTTTGCTGACAAACTTGCTCAGAATGTCTGATAGTACACAAATTCAATTAGAAAAATCAGCCAATAATAACAGAATCCCTTGATTATTCATCCTAATTTAGGATGGGAAATGAATTAATTATTTCAGTCCATATTCCCAAAGTTTGAGTTACCTTATCTGAGATATTTTTGTTATTCAAGAGAAAGTTATGTAGACTGAATTAGTTGACAATATCAAAAATTTTTGCAATACTTACACCCAAGATGACCTAATTTTTGCACATCAATTTCATTAGCGCTTCCTAAATTATTGAGATTTTGGTTTTATTGCTACCTCTACCCAATTGTTAGGGCGGGGAGACCCCGCTTATACTTAATTTGATGTGCGTAGGTATAAAAATTAGAAACCTGTCAAGAAACACCAAGATTGATTTATCCACCTAATTAATCATCGTCTAACGCTAACTAAGACGTAAAACAATTGATATAGAACTAATTATACCTCTCAATTTTCCTTAAATGAAACCTTAGGGTTACGTTGAAAATAAGGTTATTGTAAGCAACTAAATATAGCCATTTAGGCTATGTACCGGCATCTCACAATTGGAATAAAAATATGGCCGCAAACAAGGAAAGCCAGTTATTCAGAAAAACCCTAGGTAAGTGGCGAATAATTTTGGCAACTCTCTATTACTTTAGCTACCGGAATCAGTATCTTGCTACGCTTTTTCACCACTTTGGTTTCGGGCTAGTGTTCAGACTCCCCCAAAAAATCCGCCCAAAGTTACCCCAGCTAGAGTTGCTGTTACTGCTTTAGGACGTATACAACCTGAAGGAAAAATTACTTATTTGTCTGCACCTCATTCAATTAATGGTGTGCGAGTAGAAAAACTCATGGTGAAAGAAGGAGATAAAGTTAAAGCCGGGCAAGTATTAGCATATCTGGAAGACTATGCTCGCACTACAACAGCTTTGCAACAGGCTTTAGATAAATTGCAAGTCGCCAAAGCGCAACTAGCTCAGGTAAAATCTGGCGCTAAAGCCGGTGATATTAATGCTCAAAAAGCAACAATTACTGGTTTAGAGTCACAATTAAAAGGAGAAACTGCGACACAAGAAGCGACAATTGCCCGCATCCAAGCTCAGGTAGACAATGCTAAAACTGAAAATGACCGATATCAGCAGTTATACAAACAAGGTGGTATTTCTGCTTCAGTAACAGATAGTAAAGCTCTGCAACTTAAGACGGCACAACAGCAACTTAGAGAAGCCAAAGCTACCCTCACTCGTACTCAGAATACTCTCAAAAATCAGATCACAGAAGCTAACGCTAAACTCAAGAGTATTAGTGAGGTACGTCCTGTAGATATTGAATTGGCACAAACCGAAGTCAAGAGTGCTATAACTGCAGTCAAACAAGCAAAAGCAGACCAGGATTTAACATACATCAAATCTCCTATAGATGGCACAATCTTAAAAATTCACGCCAAAAGTGGAGAAGTAATTGCCACTTCGGGATTTGCGGAAATCGGCAATATATCTCAAATGTATGTAGTCGCAGAAGTCTATCAAACCGATATTGAAAAAGTGCGTGCAGGACAAAAAGTAACCATCACCAGCCCGGCATTTTCTCGAAAATTAAAGGGAACTGTCAGTGAAGTTGGTTGGCAAGTTGACAAACAAAACATCTTTAGTCTTAATCCAGGTTCGGACACAGATCGTAAAATTGTTCAGGTAAAAATCTCCATCGATGATCCTGCCGATAGTTCACGGGTGTCTCGATTAACCAACTTACAGGTTGATGTCGCCATTCACATCTAGTTTATGGATGGGGCAATTAAATTTTGGATTTTGGATTTGCAATTTTGGATTTGAATTCAATCTAAAATCTAAAATCTAAAATCTAAAATTCATGGGGCATAGAAGTCCTTAAGTAATAAAATGTGACTCTTGCCAATTCCCAATTCTCTATTCTCTATTCTCTATTCCCAATTCCCTCTTAACAAATATCAAATGAATTTCAAAATTCCTTTAGCATGGATACAACTAGTTCAACAAAAAGTTCGTTTTCTCGTGGCTGTAGCGGGGATTGCTTTTATTGTACTGCTGATGTTTATTCAGTTAGGCTTTCAAGATGCTCTATATTCTAGTGCTACTGCAGTACATCAGAGCCTGAAAGGTGATTTATTTTTAGTTAGTTCTCAATATAAATCTTTGACCTCAAATGAAAGCTTTTCTCGCAATCGTTTATACCAAACATTGGGGTTTGATGGTGTAGAGTCAGTTAGCTCTATATATTTGCAGTTTGCTAAATTAAAAAATCCTGTAACTAGTGAAAAATACTCAATATATGTTATTGGATTTGATCCTGATAAATCTGTGTTCAATATCCCCGAAGTTGAAAAAAATTTAGATAAACTCAAAATTACCGATGTGATGCTTTTTGATCGCGATTCCCGTTCTGAGTTTGGTCCAATTGCTGAGAATTTTAATAAAGGAAATACTAACGAGACATTGGAAATATTTCCCTTTAATGCATCAACTGGTTATGAAGTGAGAGTTGGTGGTTTATTTAGCTTGGGGCCTTCCTTTGGTGTAGATGGTAATTTAATTGTCAGTGACTCAACTTTCCTCAGAATTAATCCCAACAGCCGTCCAGCAGAGATGATAGATGTGGGTGTGATTACCCTCAAACCTGGTGCTAATACTAAGAAGGTTCTGGATAGTTTACAAGCAAGTTTACCTAATGATGTCCAGATTTTTACATACCAAGGTTTTATTGATTTTGAGAAACAATATTGGGCACTCAGAACACCCATTGGCTTTATACTTAGCCTAATGCTGGCTATGGCTTCAGTTGTAGGTGTAGTAATTGTTTATCAAATTCTTTACAGCAATATTGCTACTCAATTCATTGCTTACGCAACTTTAAAAGCTATAGGCTATCCAAATAATTATTTACTAACTGTCGTCTTTCAACAAGCTTTAATTTTAGCATTGGTCAGTTATATCCCAGGATTTATATTTTCTGTGGGTCTATATGATTTTGCGATGAAAGCCACTAAGCTACCAATCATGATGACTTTTAATAATGCATTCATTGTCTTTATATCAGCCGTTTTAATGTGTATAACTTCTGGGGTGTTCGCCATCAATAAACTTCGTTCAGCAAATCCGGCTGATATTTTCTAGCTAGATATTCATCTAATAAATCACACATCTAGGGTAGAAAAATCTCTCTTCTCTAGCTCCTATTTTCTGCTCCACAAACAACATTTATCTCATACTTTTTCTCACATGAACCTCAAAAACAAAACTCTCCTAATCACTGGAATTGATGAATTTATTGGTCAGCGTGCAGCTGAATTAGCTATAGCTCAGGGTATGAAAGTTCGTGGATTGCAAAATTCAGCATTTCATGACAAAAAAGTAAAAGATTTAGTAGGAGTTGAGGTGATTGTTGGTAATATCAACGATGTAAAAATTGCCCAAAAGGCTTGTCAGGGAGTAGATATTGTTTTACATACAGCTCAACTTGCTCAAGAAGCAGGCGCACTCAAAGATTTTCGGGAAGTAAATGTTGACGGCACTGTTAATATAGCTAAAGCGGCGAAAAATGCCGGTGTTAAAACCTTTATTCATCTCTCTAGTGTGATGGTATATGGTTTTAATTATCCTAATTTGGTCACGGAATCTGACAATTTATCTAGTGAAGATAATCCCTACTGTCAAACAAAAATAGAAGCCGAAACAGCATTATTACAATTGAATAATCCACCTGATTTTGATATCACTATTATCCGCGCTGGCGATGTTTACGGGCCTGGATCTATTCCTTGGATAGTGCGTCCGGTTCACTTTATGCGCCAAAAATTATTTGCTTATGCTAGTGACAAGCCGGGAGTGATCAATCATGTATATGTAGACAACTTGATTGATGCCATTTTTTTAGCGATCGCCAAAGAAACCTCCGGTGAAATCTTTAATATCACCGACGGTAAAGAAACTTCCTGGAAAGATTATTTTACACGTTTGGCAGAAATTTCTAATTCACCTGCACCCATGTCTCTGGGAAAAGATGAAATCAAATTGTTTCTGAAATTGCGTGTTCAGGGACAAAAACTTTTTCGCAAAAAAGCCGATATTCTACCTGAGTCTATAGATTTTATGACTCGTCCCTATGCTTATTCCATTGCTAAAGCCCAAAACTTGTTAAGTTATTCCCCAAAAATTGACCTAGAACAAGGTTTGCAACGCACACAGAAATGGCTAGAAAACGCTGACCTCGAAAAATTGTTGAAATAGTTGCTAAATTCTCATCCTAGGGATTAATTATGAGGAATCATATGCGACGATTGAGTATTGGACTACCTGTATATAATGGCGAGAAATTTATCAAACAAGCCATAGATTCTATTTTGGATCAGACGTTTGAAAATTTCGAGTTAATTATTTCAGATAATGCTTCAACTGATAAAACTGAAGAAATTTGTCGAGCCTATGCTGCTCAAGACGAACGCATCCGTTATTACCGCAATGAAAAAAATATCGGTTGCGCTTGTAACTTCAATCGTGTCTTTGAATTGTCTAGGGGTGAGTATTTCAAGTGGGCAGCTTATGATGATTTACATGCCCCAGATTTTATCGAAAAATGTGTTGATTTTCTAGATAATAACCCCAACTTCATCTTATGCCACTCCCTCACATATTTTATTGATGAACAGGGCAATTTTCTACAAAACTACGATATCAGACTGAACACTAATTCACCAAAACCACACAAGCGGTTTCACGATTTACTAACTAAGCATCTGTGTTATCCAATTTATGGAGTAATTCGTGCTAGCGCTCTGAGAGCAATACCACAAATGGGTAGTTATGGGGCATCAGATGCAATTTTATTATTAAGGCTAGGACTGGTTGGTCGGTTTTATGAAATCCCCGAATATCTATTCTTTGCCAGAAGTCATTCACAACAATCATTAAGTCTGTATTTTCCAGATTATCTGTCATCTTGTACTCAAAATAATTCTCAAAAATTATCCAGCAAATTGCCTGATTTCTATGCATATGCAGTGTGGTTTGATTCTGCGAATCAGGGAAAAGTTTTGTTTCCACACTGGAGAATATTCTGGGAATTTTTGCGCTCGATATGGATAGCTAAATTGACTATATATGAGCAGCTATCTTGCTACATCAGTATCTTAAATAAATTCAAAGGTACAGAATATCTGTTGCTCAAAGACTTAATGAAATTTTTGTCAGTAATCTTGTCTGGAAAAGTTCGTAATCATTATTCATCTTCAAACAGCCTATTTGTGAAGAAAATGATTGACTAAAAAATCCTTGTCTATTTGAAATAAAATAGCAAAAATCACCTATGAGAACCTAGAAAATCATGTTAAAAGTATCTCAAATCAGTTCATTTGTATTCGCTACGATAGCCAGCATTAGCTGCGCTCAAATTGCCAATGCTCTACCAACTCCTACACTGACTGTTGTAGTTAATAACATCCAACACAAAAAAGGTCAGATTTGCATAGGAGTTTACTCTAAAGCAGAAGGATTTCCCTCAAGTACTTCCGGTTTAGCTCAAAGTGCCTGTAGTACAATTACAGGTAAAACACTAAAACAGCAGTTTTTTGGCTTGAAACCTGGAACTTATGCTGTCGCCATAGTTGACGATCAAAATGGCGATCGCAAACTTAATAAAGACTTTTTTGGTATTCCTACCGAAGGTTTTGGTATTTCCAATAATCCTACTGTATCAGTGCAAACAGGTTCACCAGAGTTTCGCGACGCCAGCTTTTTACTAAACAAAAACACAACAATCAAGATTGTTGTCAAATATTCCCTAGATCGATAAATCTGTTAACCATAAACAGTTAACTGTTAACTGATTCTATCGGAGGCGGTAACTTGGTATCATTTGTGTGTCAATCATTGATGAGTTGGCTGGCTATTCAGGTATGTTTAATTATAGTCTTTTTGTGGTGCCTGAGTTCCCGCCAGAAAAAGTTGTTACCAGATGACCAGTTACCCAAAACGGCAGTAATTCTCTGTCTACGCGGCGCAAATCAGACTCTAAGCAAATGTTTGCGATCGCTATTAAATCAAAACTATCCAAGGTATGATTTAAAAATCATAATTGATCATCAAGAAGATCCAAATTGGAAAATTGCTACCGATACCATCAGCAAGCTAGGAGCAACCAATGTTCAAATCAGTCCTTTAAAAATTATACGGCCAAATTGTAGTCTTAAATGCAGTTCTCTAGTGCAAGCCGTTTCAGAATTAGACGATTCCTACAAGGTAGTTGCTCTAGTAGATGCCGATATAATAACTCCTCCTCATTGGCTACGAGAATTAGTCAGTCCTCTAGCTAATAGCAAAGTCGGGGCGACAACGGGTAACTGTTGGTATGTCCCCACCGGTAACTCTTGGGGTTCATTGGTGCGGTATATAGGTAACGTCTCCACCGTTGTGCAGATGTACTTATTCGGCATTCCTTGGGGTGGATCTTTAGCTATCAAAACAGACGTGGTACGCCAAACAGGACTACTAGATAAGTGGGGTCAAGCCTTATGCGAAGATTTCATGATTCCTAGGGTTTTGGGTCAATATAAGATGCAGGTTAAATTTGTGCCTTCTCTAATGATGCTCAATCAGCAAGAGTGCGATTTACCTAGCTTCAGAAACTCAATTGAGCGCCTACTACTGTGTTCTCGACTTTATCATCCCCGTTGGTCGGCTGTAGTGGGTGATGTGATTTCCAGTATTTTGTTTCCTAGTCTGGCCTGCATATTGTTCCTAGGTGCATTGTTCAGCGGGGATTGGGAGGCTGCGGGTTTATTGTTTAGTTGCTATACCACCTATACCTTAGGATTACTTTGGCTGATGCTAATTTTGGAGTCAGGAGTGCAGCAAGTGATTCGCTATCATGGTCAACCCCTCACACAATTATCATCTGCCACCATCCTGAAAATGTTAATAGGAATACCCCTAACGCAGTGGATTTACGCATTAGGATTTCTGTCGTCTCTGAGAATGTCAATAGTCCATTGGGGTGGCGTCACTTATCGAGTTACAGACCCCTGGAATATCCGCTTAGTTGAATCCCAGCTTGATCAATTATTCCATCAACCAGGCGATGGCAAACTGTCTTGATCAATTCCTCAATTGACGTTCGTAGTTGCGATTTATCGCTCTCCATCATGATTTTCAGAACTAAAGTCCTGACTACGAGCGATCGCCAGGTGTCTCTGTGAAGGGGAATGGGTATATGGAGGGAAGAATTTTCCCTAATTCCCAATACTGGTAAATCCTAAATTTCACACCAGTATTTCTGAGAATAACTATGAAAGACCAACCACTTCGGATTGCACTTTTTACAAGTTTGTATGCTCCTTTCTTAACAGGAGTTTCCGTAGCAGTCCATCAACGAGTTCGTTGGTTGTTACAACAGGGACATGAAGTTTTTCTGATTCACCCTGAAATCAATGACCAATACCCTAAACAAGTTGGTAATCGTCCTATGGCTGGGCTAGATGAGTTACAGGTTTTTCCTAACTTTTCTTCCTATGCATTCCCCACAAAGCCACTCATTTTCTATAAATCTCTACCTCAACCATTGAGCTATCGACATTGGAGCGATACTAAATTACTGGAGAAATACCAACCTGACATTATTGTAGTTGAAGAAGCGCCACAACTGAGAGGTTTTTACTCACTTTATTTGCAAGGTTATGGGCGTCCTGTTGGAGTACAATACGCCAAAAAAACGGGTACTCCAATCATCTCTATCTTCCATACTGATATCGTTGCCTATATTCGATATTACTTAGGAAATCTATTCTTTAAGTTGGTTCGTCCTATCTTACCACTGATAGTTAAACAGTTCAGTGAGGCTTATAGTCTTAATTTATTTTCTTCTCGAGAACAGCTAGCTAAATACCAAAGCTTAAAATCCCAACGCAGTGAATACTTGCCTTATCAAGGAATCGATTGCAAGAAATTTCACCCCCGAAACATTTGTTATAATCCGATTCCTGACGACCACAGACCAACTTTGTTGTTTGTTGGACGTATCACTGCAGAAAAGAATGTCACCCAGCTTTTAGATGCATTTCCACTGATTGCAGCTAAAATTCCTGATGTCCATTTGGTGATTGTTGGTAGCGATCCTCAAGATGTGGAAGTTCGTGAACGTGCCCAACAATTTAAATCTGGCGTTACCATTTGGGGTGAATCCCACGGTACAGAACTTTTAGGTTGGTTTGCTCGCGCCGACATATTTGTTAACCCCTCTGTTACCGAAAACTTCTGCACTACAACTAATGAAGCTCTAGCTTCTGGAACCCCTGTAGTTGCAGCCCTTGCACCCTCAACATCAGAGCAGGTTTGTCCTGGTTACAATGGTTTTCTCGCTGCACCCAACAACCCAACAGATTTTGCCCAAAAGGTGATTGCGATACTCGAAAATCCCGATCTCAAAGCAAAAATGTCTCAGCAGGCTCGCCCTTCTATTTTAGAATTTGATTGGTCAGCATGTACAGAAAAGTTTGAAGACAGACTTTATAAATTGATTGCTGCAGTCAAAAAATAGCCCTTAAATTTCAAGGGAAAAAGCCAGGAAAACCTAACCCCCTAGGGCGTTTTTTCAAAGTCTTATACCATACCACCAACACGCTGATACATAGACATGGGGCGTAGGGGCACGGCATTGCCGTGCCCCTACATTTGGTATCATATCGCTTGGATTTAGGGGGATCTAAAAATTTATGCGGCTAAACAAATAGTTTGAAATCCCGGGACTAACTCCCTTCCCGAAGCTCTAAGGGAGAAAATTCAAAGTCTCTCCAATAATAAAAGCTGCTCCTTTTCCCTCTCCTTAAAGGAGAGGGCTAGGGAGAGGTAGGAGAGAGAAATAGAAGTGAGGTTTTCCAGATACAGTGAAAAGTCAGGACAGCTTACCTCTTGTGGTTATTTCATTCTTTCAAGTAAATGCTCTCCCACCCGCAAAGCATTGGCAATAATTGTTAGGGATGGATTCAAAGCTGTACTAGATGGAAAAAAGCTGCCATCAACAATATAAAGGTTATCTACATCATGGGTGCGACAATTAATATCAAGGACTGAAGTATTGGGGTCTTCACCAAAACGGCAAGTACCACACTGATGCCCCACTTCTTTTAAGGTCATTTTTTGGGGAATATGTAATGAAAATTTGCTAATTATATGCTGTCTATCCATTGATTTTAAGACTTCAATCCAGCGCTGAATTAACCGATTAAATGATGCTTCATTGTTACTTGTATAGTCAAGAACGATTTTGTCATTCTTGATATGCACGCGATTGTTAATATCTGGTAAGTCTTCATTGATGAGCAACCAAGCAACAGAACGATTCGCTATTGACTCAGCCATGATATTAGGCATCATCGCAGGTCCATGAGCAGCTATTCTATCTTTATTCACATTGCCAAGCATTTGCACACTTCCCATTGGGTAGGCAAAATCTTTTTCTCCATAATAAAAATCATGGACTCCTAAGGTTTTTTGAAAAACTGTAGGATTCACTTTTGAACTCAAGGTCATGACTACCGCAAAGTTATGTGCCATGTAATTGCGTCCTACAAGATTAGAACTATTAGCTAATCCGTTGGGGTGTTGGTCATTAGCAGATTTAAGTAATAAGAGAGCCGAATTTATTGCGCCACAGGCGACAACCACAATATCTCCAGAGAATATCTGAGCCTGTCCAGCGATTTCTGCTTCCACTCCAGTGATTTCGCGACCCGATGCATTAGTATGTAAACGCACCACTTTTGCTTCAGTGATCAATGTGATATTGTTATATGCCATTGCTGGACGTACACCGTTAATATCTGCATCAGCTTTAGCATTAATTAAGCATGGAAAGCCATCACAAGTATCACAACGAATACAAGCACTTAAATGCCGATTAACTTCATTTAGTTTGATAGCTAGAGGCAAATAAAACGGATTTAATTCTTGGTCTTTTAAAGCATAATTAATGTCTTGAGTATAGGGTTCGTGGCTGATAGCTGGAAATGTATAGTCTTGACTACAGGGTGGTTCTGTAGGATCAATACCTCGTTTACCATGCACTTCATAAAGTTTTTCTGCTTCGTCGTAATAGGGGGCAAAATCTTGATATTTTAAAGGCCATTCTGGAGATATACCATCTTGATGCATGACTTTTTCAAAGTCTTGCTCACGAAATCTGAACAACGCAGCACCATAAAATTTAGTATTACCACCAACATAATAATGTGTTGTTGGATTTATGGTTTTACCATTTTTGTCATACCACACCTCTGACGTGCGATAAAATTCTTTTTTCATTACTTGCTTAGAATTCCAATTGTTCTTTTCTCTTGGTAAGAAAGTACCTCGCTCTAGAACTAAAATTCTCTTGCCACTTGCTGCTAATTTATAGGCTAAAGTACCACCACCAGCGCCAGTACCAATGATGATCACATCGTAATGAAAATTAGTCATTTTTGCTCCGTTTTCATGGCGAATTGTTGATGGTAGATGACCAATTACTGATTCGTCAATAATTACGGTTTAAACAACTCTCGATGATGATTTAATACAGTTTATTTAAAACTAATTAATTCTTGAATATCTCCAAAATTCATCAGGTAGATATGATATAAAATTGGCGATACAAGACCACTTCACGCAGAGTCCGTATTATTGCATATGTTATGGTTATTTCTCTTGATTATTTTTAGTAGTCTGTTTTCCTTGAAAAACCATTTATAAGGTAAAACAAGAATTTCTAGAACAATCTACTTAAAATTTACTTTATAAATGCACTTTTAGCATCCATCTAATTTCAATAATTGTGATTACTGGTTTTAAGAGATTAATTTTAAATTTATCATAATTAAGCAATCAATTTGATAATTTACATACTTTTTTAGTAAATATATAATTGTCATGAAAAAAGAAAAAACTTGCCATTGCGGCAAACAATTCCTTTAAGTCACACTAAGTAAATCGGCGCAAATAATCCTAACTACAACTGCACTCACCTGGGGATGGAGTTTTTTATTAATCTCTCAAGGTACAATGTGCAAGATTGTTCAATTCATAAAATAACTTGATACTTGTATCTCCATAGACTTGTTTGAAATTATCTCAACATAATACTGTGTGTTGTTGATCAGGTGTTGCACATTTAATTTGCATACTTAATCGTGTTAACCGTCAACGACGCCTTCTAAATCAAAGTCAGTGCAAACGCTCTTATTCGTTACTAATTAAATAAAATGAAAACGCCAATTTTTAAGTTACCACTGTTGATGGCAGTGGTATCATCTTCGTTTGTCCAAAATTTTACACCCACCTTGCACTATTCTGGTAAGACTTACGCAGTGGTAACAGAAGAAAAACCACTACCACCAAAGCAACCAAAAGGACGGGGTGAAGGTCGGCGTAATCTCAATTTTCTCCACACTGAACAATTATCCACCTAAGTGAGCGATCGCCACATAAGGGACTTCCAATTTAAAAAATATTCCATAACTTCTTGTGGGGTGGGCGTCTCGCCCGCCCAATAGGTAAAGCGGGCAAGATGCCCACTCCACAACATGGGATAATTTATTTTCTGGAAGTCCCTAAGCCAAAACCGCTCTGAGATAAATCTAGAGCGGCTTTGGGGGAGTTGTTATTTTTTGGGGCTTCATAGCGCGGTCATGCCCCAGTTTAGGTATAATTGGCTCGGTATATTATGTTATACAGCCTTTGTTTGGCTGTTTCCGGAAAAACATGCAAAATTTTTTCTTCCAATTTTCTGATTATCCTACCTATCTCGCTGTACACCGTAGCCCCTAGGTTTGAAAACGGTAGTGCATCCACAAGAGCTATGTGGGATTAATATTTCGCTGATTAGATAAATCTGTTGGGGGACGATTGCTACTCCAAGCCCACCAGACGAACCCACATTGACAATTGTAAAACTCTTGCCATTTGCGACGATGGGTTTCTGTCAACACAGGCGATCGCCGATTCAGCCAAACTTGTTTAGCCTCTAGACTACTTGAGTTACAGTTAGGACAACAAAACTTGTAAGCGTGAATTGCCTTATTCGTCCATTCAGGTGGAATCGGAGCAAAAGCGTCCATGTGGTTAAAAGTTTATTGTCGATGGTAATTCAAAACTGTGACATTTTAAACTTGTGAGCGAACAGCTACCACAGAATGTTGCCACAATATACAATTTCTGAGTCAGTATATTTATGGCTTTGTCTGTCTCGTTAGCAAATCTCAACTTCCGGGTATTATACCACAAAAATATCTATTTTTACCTATCATGATAAATTATCATAATTAAATTTATGGAGCCAAAGGTTGAAATTCGGCGATTGTTAGATATAATGCCTGCTTCTAGTCGAATGACGACAAAAATCGTCAGTAAAGCAGAGCAGTCAAAGGTAATTGATGCTTCCTTTCCTCTGCCTTGGCATCGAGAGCGACCGATATATATTAATTTTGATTTGTGGGTCGCTTAACCAAACCACAACGAGACTTACTGCTGTTACAAATGGTTAGCTGGTTGACGGGGGTGAAGTGGTTTAAACCCGATATTTATCAAGGTGTGGTAGTGGCGGGGTTATTGGGCGGATTAGTCGAATCAACACAGTCTGATGTGGTGGGTGTAGCGATCGCCGGGGGATTAAGTGCGATCGCCGCACTTCGCATCTGGCGCACTCACAAATCCCCAGAGTCAGAGTTAAATGCTGATACAGCAGCCATTCGGGTAGCACAACGACGGGGTTACTCAGAAGCTGAAGCTGCAGAACATTTATTATCTGCAATTGAGTCGGTAGCCAAAATAGAAGGGCGTTCTGGGTTAAATTTTAACGAGTTGATTCGTTGTCAAAATTTACGAGCGATCGCGGGTTTATCTGCAGTGGGTGTACCAAAAAATCAAATGAATAATTAACGCCTAGAAGAGTTGGGAGCATCCCAATTTTGCCAAAATACAATTTTTAGTGGGAGCATCTTGCTCCCTAATGTCCAGGAAGCGGGCTAGAGAGCCATCACTACAAAAAAATAAATTTACAGATTTGGGATGCTCCCGAAGAGTTGGCACCTATGCGGACAAAACAAATATGAAAATCTATCAACAACATCAGTGGCCAAGTACGGTTGACGAAGCTATAAATATCCAAGAACAGCTACGCACTCAGGTAATTACCACCGATCAACTACCAGAACCTATCCAATACATTGCAGGGGTGGATATGGGTTTTACCGCCGATGGTACTATTAGTCGTGCAGCCGTAGCAATATTGAGTTTTCCCGATTTGCAAGTAATTGAGACGACCCTAGCACATCGTCCCACAATCTTTCCCTACATTCCAGGTTTCTTGTCATTTCGCGAAATTCCCGCTGTACTCGATGCCCTAGAGAAGGTTAAAATCATACCAGATATCATTCTGTGTGATGGTCAAGGAATCGCCCATCCCCGAAGACTTGGCATTGCTAGCCATTTAGGGTTACTTGTAGATATACCCACAATTGGTGTAGCAAAATCCTTATTTATTGGGCAGCATCAGGAATTAGCAGAAACAAAAGGTAGCTGGCAACCTCTGATACATCAAGGTGAAACGATTGGAGCAGTTTTACGGACGCGCACCGGAGTAAAACCTGTGTACGTCTCCAGTGGCCATCGTATCAGTTTACCGACAGCAATTGACTACGTACTACGCTGCACGCTGAAATATCGGCTGCCCGAAACTACACGCATTGCTGATAAATTAGCTTCTGCAAAATAAAGCGAAAATTCTGAATATTTTTTCTTAAAAGTTTTTTCTGAATACTTGCTTGTACCTGCCTAATCGTGTTAGGAATCGCACAGAAAGGAGTTGAAGTAGCTAAATAAAGGTTACTAAGTTAGAACAATGAACGCACTAACTTTACAGTGGCACGATGCAGGTCAAAATAAAACTCACCAAATCTATGAGCAACAACCCAGCAAAAATTCTGGCACAGTCCGCATCGGTAGAAATCCACAACTGTGCGACATTGTTGTCAGTGACCCTACTGTATCCGGACTACACGTAGAAATATTTTTTCACACTCAGCACCAACGCTTTTATCTTAGAAACCTGCGCCACCAAAATCCTCCCTTCATAGATCAACAAAAACTC
>CAVYXS010000109.1:0-22811 GCA_963772205.1 uncultured cyanobacterium | reverse complement strand
TATCGCGGACGTCATCAAGTTAGCTAGTCAGCATCTCGGACTTTAGAAGCAAGGGGACACGGGGAAAATTTTTTTCCCCCCATCTCCCCATCCCTAAACCGCACCACACTTGTAAGGATTCCTAGATGCTTGAGGAATGGTATTAGGAGCATTAGCTACTAACTCTAGTTCTCCGTTGCTATTAACTACCCATGTTTGAGCCTCAATAATTACGGATGGCGTATTTTGAGATCCTTGGGAAGCCGTTTCTTGTCTTCCTTGTCCCCCCTTTTCCTGGACTGCTACTTTTGGCGAAAGGTCACGTAAATCTGTCCAAATAGTTTGACCGATAATAGCGTCATTAGGATTTTCTGGTAATCCACCTCGTCCGGTGATCACAAAATTATTTGCCCGATTGGCTCGACAGCTAGTAGCAATCTGCTGCGAAGGGTCTAATATACTTTTTGGTAATTCAGTGTTGGAAAGATTTTTACTGGTTTCCAGGTTAGTAATTGTAACAACACCATCAACCCCAAATTGGGAACTGGCATCAATTTTGCTATCTGGAGACAAGAAAATACCTTGAGTTTGTATTTGAATATTACCTCCTGGTCCAAATACAGCATTAGCTATAATCTGACTATTATTAGCGACAACAAAAGTTGCATTTGCATTAATATTGCCGCCGCCACCAGTACTATCTAAAACGCTGGTACTAATCAAACTATTATTAGTTAATAACAATAAATCAGTATTTAAATTGAGATTACCACCGCCAGTTTTAGTAGAAGTCGCCAGAATTTGACCTTGATTGGTTTGTATTTGGTTAGCGTTGATCATGATATTACCAGCTTGACCCAATCCAACACTACTAGTAGATATGCGAGCTTGATTTGTCAGCTTCAAAGAGTCAGTTGTAATTTGAATATTTCCACCATTACCTTGTGATTTGGCTTGGGCTTCGCTAAAAGCGCCTGTGAATAATCCATTACTATAACCATCAAATAAGATAGAATTAGCATTAATGTTAATCAAACCTGCATTACCCGCACCTGTTGTACTGGTGGTTAAAGAAGCTCCAGTGCTAAATGCTAGAGAGTCAGCATTAATGTTAATATTGCCTCCATTACCACTACCTTTAGTGTCAGCAGATATTTGGCTACTATTGCGAGCGGTTAATGAGTCTTGCACATTCAGCAAGATGTTACCTCCGCCACCAGATGCTGTAGATGCTGTGATACTGGAGGGATTTGCACTGGAGGTATTATCAAGTAAAATAGAGCCAGCGTCAATCTGAATATTCCCTGCTTTTCCTTGTCCTGGTGCAAAGTTAGAGTTAAGACTGGGAAAATTACTAGCACCGATAGTACCCCCATCTTTAATAGTTAAATTATCAGTAGTGATGCTTAAATTCCCAGCATCTCCATTCCCTTGAATAGCACTGGCAAATAAACCGCTGCGCCCTTTGTCACTAAATCCCATGACTTCAATATCAGTTGCTTTGACTACCAAGTTCCCTGCGTTTCCAGAGCTAAAAGTAGTAGTAGCAATTTGACCCCCGTCTATGAGGCGCAAAGTTCCTGTGTCCAGGGTCAAGTTTCCTCCCTTACCTGTGGCATTTGGCTGGACTGCAGTAAACAAAAGACTTTGACCACTAGTCGAACTGCCTATGAGTTCTACATCAGTGGCCTGAATGTTTAAATCACCAGCATTTCCAGAGCTAAAGGTACCTGTCCCAATTTGAGCGCCATTAATCAACTGTAAACTTTGAGTATCAATCGTTAAATTACCACCATTACCTGTAGCACCTGATTGGGCATTTGTAAATAAGCCACTGGGAGACCCTCCTGAGGAACTACCACTCAGTTCTATCTGATTTGCTTGCACCGTGACGCTTCCCGCATTCCCAGCGCCAAAGGTAAGTGCTGCTATCTGTGCCCCATCAGCGATTTGCAAGCTTCCTGTATCAATCAACAATGTGCCACCATTACCTCTGGCGTTTGCGGCGACATTAGCGAATAAGCCCGTGGTACCAACACTTCCAGGCGTCTGCATTAGCTCTATATCTTTTGCCTTAACTGTTAAAATTCCCCCATCTTTTGAGCTAAAGGTATTGACTGTTATATTCGCGCCATCAGCAACTTGTAAGCCCTGGGTATCAATAGTTATATTACCTGCAGCACCTTGGGCGCCAAATTCGGCATTAGCAAATAAGCCACTGGGAACGCCTCCTGATGAAGTGCCACTTAATTCTATATTTGTGGCGTTTAATTGTATGCTTCCCGCATTTCCTAAACCAAAGGTACTAGCAAATGCCTGGGCACCATTAGTAATTGATAAGTTATTAGTGTTAATGAATAATTGACCTCCATTACCAGTGGCTCCGGGTGCTACTGGTGTAAACAAGCCGCTAGAACCATTGACGGCTGAATCACCAGTCAATGTCACTTGTTGGGCTTGAACTGTTAAAGTTCCGGCGTTACCAGAGCTAAAGGTGCCACTAGATATCTGAGCGCCACCTGCAACCACCAAGCTTGGTGTATTAATCAATAAATTGCCACCATTACCTGTGGCGCCTGGAGCTACATCGGTAGATATATAGGTAACAAAGGGAAGTGATACAGAAGCTCCACTGGCTTGTACAGATTCTGATGCGTTAATTGTTAGACTTCCTCCAGAACCATTACCCAGGGTATTTGCTAATATGGCAGAGCCATCTTTTACTTGGATGTTACGCCCCTGTAACTGGATAGTACCGCCACTATTACCACTGACTACAAGGGAAGCTGCTTGAGAAAGGCTAATATCCTGAAAACTATTAGCATTGTCATAGCTCAATTCCCAGCCTGAGGCAATAGGATTGAGTTTGACTAAACTTCCAGTACCAACACTTCCTAGCTCAATTCGTCCGCCTGGTGCAGTCAAATTCCCTCCGGTAATTGCAACATTCCCACCTACTAAAGCCAAGGTTTTTTGTGACTGTACCTGCAGTCCCACTGGTCTATTATTTGTAATTACAGAAAAGTTATTTGGATCAAAACTTGTATTGTTTCCCGGTCCATTTACCGTTATGGAACCTGTATTAGTCGGGCCATATTGCAACCCTAAAGGAATACTAACTGTCAGCAAGGGTGTTGCTTGAGGACTGCTAGCACTGAACTCACTACCATCAGCAAATCGAATGCTGTTGGCTGTCGAACCAATAAAAGAACCACCAATATTTAGAGAAGCATTAGCACCAAAAACAATACCGTTAGGATTGATCAGAAATAGGTTAGCTGTGCCCTGAGCGCGGATTAAACCATCAATATTGGAGATAGAGCTACCAGTAACACGGCTAATAATATTTTGAATATCTATAGGATTATTGAAAGATGCTGTTTGACCTGTGAGTAGAGAAAACTGTTCAAAGCTATGAAATAAATTATTACCCGCTCTTGTGCCACCATCGATGTTGAAAATAGCACCATTTGTAGTGACACTTGTATTGTTTGGTAGAGTTTTATCTGGGATAACTTGTGCAGAGGCGCTGAATGTCATATTTGCCAACGACCATAAAACAAGAGGTAAACTCGGCAATATTTTGAGGTGGAAAATTTTGCTCTGTACTTTGGTCGCTAACATAGTTTTTTCTGTTCTGTTGCTAAACCACACCATCTTAGCCACGGAGTAATTAAAATGTCTGCACCTATGTCAAAAAAAAGGGTAATTACATGACTTGTGCAAAATATACAATCTCGCTTTTTAGGATATCTGGAAAACCTCTGTTAAAATCTCTCTCCTACCTCTCCCTAGCCCTCTCCTCTTAGGAGAGGGAAAAGGAGCACTTTTATATTGGAGAGACTTTGAATTTTTCCGCTTCTCTCTCTTTTTAGGACTTACGCTAGTGTCACATTAGAAGAATGGTGCGTGACGCCACAAGTCTTGTAACTACGTAAAATATTTATCGAAGCGTCACGCACCCTACGATTATTAATGTGCCAGGCAGCTTTAGTCCTATCTTTTTAGGATAGGGTCAGCTAGAGGTGGTTTAAGAGTTCGGGGATTAGGTTTTTCGTGGGCTTTTCCATATACCGTGAAAAGTCAGGATATACAATTATGATTTTTCGGGTCATCACATCACCGATAAAATAGGTATGAAATAGAAAATAGGGCATAGGGTATTGGAAAATTTCCATACTCTATACCCGCGCAAGTTGGCTTATTTCAGGGATATGATCAGTTTAGCTAATTAATTGTTAAGCTGTTTCACAAAAAAGTTGCATATTTTATTGTGGTGAATTACCCACCCCTGATGTACCTACGACGTAGCACTACTGCTAGTACCGCTACCACCGGTATTAGAACCCCATTTCTTATTTTTTAAAGTACTACTACTTACAACAGCAAGACCACCTCCACCTATGAGCAGTTCAAGTTCCTGATCGCTGAGTTCTGGAAAATCTGATAGCTGCATAATTTTGCTATCTTGCTCATGCTTTGTAGCATGAGAATATTTGATTTTTGCTTTCATTTTTGATTTTTAACCTCTATAAATCTCATTTATGATTTACCCGATGTCTATGTAGAACTAACGTTAGCAACAAGAGGGGGAGGGGGAGGGTGGGGGAGAACTACTACCACCACCACTAGCAGGAGTAATAGGAGGAGTAGGAGTAGGAGGAGTAGGAGGAGTAACCCAACCACCTACGAGCAGTTCAAGTTCCTGGTCAGCTAAGTTCGGGAAAGTCTGATAGCTGCATAATTTTGTTATCTTGCTGATGCTTTGTAGCATGAGAATATTTGATTTTTGCTTTCATTTTTGATTTTTAACCTCTATAAATCTCATTTATGATTTACCCAATCCCGAGGTAGCACTAACGTTAGCAACAAAATTGGTGGGAGAACTACTACCACCACCACTACCAGGAGGAATAGATGGAATAATTAGGGCTTGCTGAATAAGTCTCTAAAGCGAATCTAGAAGCCACACAGGTTACAAAATGGTTGTTTTGTTGCTCAGTTTCCAAATTTACCCAGCGATCGCTAACGAAAGTGCAAGGGTTTTGAGACTCTAGATGTTATAACCTTGCACTTGTTTGGTGGATAAAGGCTTGAACCCCTTATCTGGACGGCATTACACCTTCATTCAGCAAGCCCTAATTAGTCTAAATTCCAGTTACATGAGTAACTGTTTAAAACCCAATAAGTAAGTCGGCACGATAAAACCAAAGTATGTTGCGTTTTGTAAAAACTCTGGAACGATTCATTTATAAGATCTTTGCTAAGTTTACACTTCGTTACATAGATTAATTTTTTAACGCCGACTTACTTACTAATACTGCTGCTACTGGTGCTGGTGCTGGTACTGCTGATACTGGTGCTGATACTGCTGCTACTGGTGCTGGTACTGGTGCTGGTACTGGTGCTGGTGCTGGTGCTGGTGCTGGTACTGGTGCTGATACTGGTGCTGATACTGGTGCTAGTGCTACTAGTACCACCGGGACTACTAGGAGGAGTAGGAGAAGGGGAAGTAGGAGGAGTACCCCAACCACCTACGATGAGTTCAAGTTCCTGATCGCTGAGTTCGGTAAAGTCTGATAACTGCATAATTTTGCTATCTTCCTGATGCTTTCTAGGATGATGATCTTTGAGTTTTGCTTTCATTTTTTATTTTTAACCTCTACAACAAACTACTAATACAGCATCAATACACTATGAACTAGCACCACCAGACCCAGAACCACTAGAACTAGAACTAGAACTACTAGAACTAGAACTAGAACTACTAGAACTAGAACTACTAGAACTAGAACTAGAACTAGAACTAGAACTAGAACTAGAACTAGAACTAGCACCACCAGACCCAGAACCACTAGAACTAGAACTAGAACTACTAGAACCAGAACCACTGGAAATCCATAGTGCGCGACCACCAACGAGCAGTTCAAGTTCCTGATCGCTTAGTTCGGTAAAGTCTGATAGCTGCATAATTTTGCTATCTTCCTGATGTTTTATAGGATTATTTTGTTTGACCTTACTGTTCATTTTGTATGTTTTAACATTTAACACTTGAAGTTATAAATTAACGCTGATTTTTTTTATTAGCAATAGCATGAGGCATTTCTTGTTACAAAATTAATACTAAATGTCTATTATTTTAAGCTATTATGTTTTCCCGTAAAATTACTTATATAGTTAATTATGGCAATAATTAAGATGAAAAAATGCCCATAAATGATTCATTATAACTTTTCATTTTTGACCCAAATTTAATTGGGTAAAAGCCAATATCTCAGATGTTGCACCATTCTCAACTAAAATGATGCCCAAAATCTAACAATCAGGGTTTATGCGAACACTATAAAGTTAATTGTTACTCTTGAGAAATTTGCGTAATTGCACTGACAGTAATTGAAATTAGTATAAATAAAGTATAATTATTTTATTATTTGCCAGACTATATTACTCACCATAGTTAGCATATATTTAGATTTTCGTTTTCACAACCACTTACATGCAAGTTAGTCTATGTATCAATCGTTGTTAAGATACTCAACTATAGGAATAACATTGATCACATTCTGTCTCCTACCTATCTGGATCACGCCAAGTAGGGCTGGAGTGACTTTTAAACCACCAGGAGCGCAAGCACCTAAACGTTCTTCTGGAGGAGCCTCACGAGACGGTAACATCTGTGGTTTTACCTCAAAAGCAAGCAAAAATGTAACTTTGACGCCGTTAATACCCACAACTAATATTGGGTTGACAGTAGCAGAACATCCCAGAATATTTGTCTACGTTCCTGGAACTAAAGCTCAAAAAGCATTGTTTACATTGGAAGACGATGGAGGCAAAACCTATTACCAAACAACTTTAAATTTGCCACAAAAACAGGGTGTAATGGAAGTTAAAGTCCCAACTTCTGTGCCAGCATTGCAGAAAGACAAAAACTATAAATGGTCTTTGGTGATGATTTGCACCGAAGAGTTAGAGACAGATAGCCCTTGGGTAGGTGGATGGATTCGTCGAGTAGAAGATAATCGCACTTTGAGCAGTCAAAATAGCATACCAATATCCCTAGATTTAATTTCCAAACTAGCGGAAACTGGTATTTGGTATGATTCGCTGTCTATGCTGGCCGAATTGAGGCGATCGCAACCTAATAATCTATCTCTAAACAATGCTTGGGAAGAGCTTTTAAAATCGGCGGATTTAAATGCGATCGCCAATGAACCGCTCGTTAATTAATTAAGCAACTGCAAAGGGAGCATCCCAAATGTGTAAATTTATTTTTTTGTAGGACATTAGGGAGCAAGATGCTCCCACTACAAATTGTATTTTGGCAAAATTGGGATACTCCCACTGTAAATAAAACCGATTTGGGAAATAGACAAATATTTTAACTATTTCCCATTTATCTTTTTTTCCTTTTTCTTGGTTCCCATTACTAATATAAAATTTTTAAGACAAACCTGATGAGGTTATTTTTCAAAGCACTTTTTGGGTATGTTAGTAGGGTGCATTTAGGACATTGGCGCTTTGTGTTCATGACAGACTCCTAGTGTAGCTATATTGATTATAGTTGGAGGCATGACAGGCTTATTTCAACTACTTGAGTGGACTACTATGGAGCAATTTTTTGCTCTACGTCCCGTTGAACCACCAGAAAAGCGCATTGTCATTGTGACTATTGATGAAAAAGATATTACCCAAGTAGGTAAATGGCCGATTCCTGATGCTGTTTTAGCTAAACTTCTCACCAAGCTCAAAGCGCAAAAACCAGCGGCTATTGGTATGGATATTTATCGAGATTTACCAGTGGAACCAGGTTATTCAGAATTGGTGGCGGTGATCAAGTCTACACCTAATTTGATTGGCGTCAAAAAACTAGCGGGAGATAGGGTAGCGCCATCACCAGCTTTATCTGAAAAAGACCAAATTGCTTTGTCTGATTTTGTTTTGGATACAGATGGTAAGGTGAGGCGAGGTTTGCTCTCTGCTGGGGATAATAACGGGGTACTTTTTTTAGGATTAGCAACTCGCTTGAGCCTGATGTACCTCGAACCCAAAGGTATTTCACTAGAAGCATTAGATCAGACTGGAGATTCTTTACGGTTAGGTAAAGCCACATTTACAGCCTTGAAAGGTAACGAGTTTAGTTATCGGGGTGCAGATGTTGGGGGATACCAAATTGTGTTGAACTACCGAGGTATTCAAAAAAATTTTGATACAGTGAGAATGCGAGATGTGCTGAATGGCTCCATATCACAGGAGTTAATGCGCGATCGCATCGTGTTGATTGGTACCACAGCCAAAAGCATCAATGATTTTTTTAATGTAGGCTACAATTGCAATTTCCAGAAAAATGATGAACAAATGGCGGGGGTTGTTGTGCATGCTAATTTAATTAGTCAAATTTTAAGTTCCGCTGTTGATGGTAGACCTCTAATACGCGTCTGGTCTTTGGAAGCAGAGTGGTTATGGGTATTGTGCTGGTCTTTTATCAGTAGTAGTCTCACCTGGAAACTACTACAAGTGAAATCGATTTGCAAACGGAGATTACCAGGATTAACCATATTAGGAATAACACTGGCGATCGCTACTCTCTTAAGTAGCAGCTATCTCGCCTTTATCATCGGTTGGTGGATTCCCTCTGTTTCACCTTTACTAGCTCTGATGGTTTCGGCGATTGTTACCACTAATTTTTATAAACAATCGCAACTAGAGCAAGCCAATTCCCAACTACAGGAGTATTCTCAAACTCTAGAGCGCAAAGTAAGCAATCGCACCCAAGAATTAGAGATTGCTAAAATTGCTGCTGATATTGCTAACCAAGCCAAAAGCGAATTTTTAGCAAACATGAGTCATGAGTTGCGAACACCTCTAAATGGAATTTTAGGGTATGCACAAATTCTAGAACGCTCTCCAAAGATTGCTCCTTCAGAAATGGATGGGATAAAAATTATTCATCAATGTGGCTCTCATCTACTCACTCTCATCAACGATATTTTAGATTTATCGAAAATCGAAGCTCGAAAACTCGAACTACACAAGACAGATTTTGATTTATCTACATTCTTAACAGGCGTAGCAGAAATCTGCCGTATCCGCGCTCAACAAAAAAGTATTTCGTTTATTTATCAATCAGATTCTCAACTCCCTCAAGGGATTCATGCTGATGAAAAACGGTTACGTCAAGTCTTAATTAACTTACTTGGTAATGCTATTAAGTTTACTGATAGCGGCGGAGTCACTTTCAAAGTAGAGTCTTTAGTAACAGAAGAAAAATCTGATATCCCAGTTACTAAAATTCGATTTAAAATCGAAGATACTGGAGTAGGAATGACTCCTGAACAATTAGAAAAGATTTTTTTACCTTTTGAACAAGTAGGGGATAAACATAAACAAGCAGAAGGTACGGGATTAGGATTAGCTATTAGTTGTAAAATTGCTGAATTAATGCATAGTGAAATAAAAGTCACAAGTACTTTGAAAGTGGGTAGTCAATTTTGGTTTGATGTTGATTTAGAAATTGCTAGTAACTGGGTAAATACAAATGCTGTATCGCCCAATAAAAAAATTGTGGCAATTAAAGATAAAAAACCAAAGATTCTGATTGTGGACGATCAATGGGAAAATCGTTCTTTTATCATACAATTATTGCAATCAATTGGATTTGAATGCTTAGAAGCTAACAATGGACAAGAGGGTTTAGATAAAGCCGTAGAAAATCAGCCTGAGTTGATTGTAACTGACTTAAAAATGCCAGTCATGGACGGCTGGGAAATGATTCAAATATTGAGAAGCTTACCCCAATTAGAAAATGTACCAATTATAGTTTCTTCAGCTAGTGTGTTTGAAGATGACCAAACAAAAAGCTTGGTAGTAGGAGGTAATGATTTTTTACCTAAACCATTACAAATCGACGATTTGCTAAAAGTTTTACAAAAATATTTACAACTGAATTGGATTTATCAAGAAGATAGCATCCAAACAATAGATAGTGAAAATTCTCAATTGCCAAATTTAAATTCTCAATTAATAGTCGCACCATCTTCAGCAGAGCTTAACAAGCTTTTTGATTTAGCTATGAGAGGGAATATCAAAGGTTTGCAAATAGCTTTGAATGAAATTGAAGAATTGGATGGTAAATTTATCCCTTTTTGCGGAGAAATTAAGCAGTTATCTGAGAATTTTCAAATCAAACAAATTCGGGAATTTATTAAATCTTATCTGAGTAAAATCGTATGAAAAATATTAACATTGAAGATGCAAGTATTTTGATTGTTGATGATAATCAAACAAATCTAAAAGTATTGTCTAATGCTATTTCTAGTTCAGGATGGGAAATTTTGGTGGCGACTGATGGTGAAAGTGCTATTGAGCAAGCGGAATATGCCCAACCAGATATAATTTTATTAGATGTCATGATGCCAGGAATTGATGGCTTTCAAACTTGTCAATTGCTTAAGAAAAATGCTTTAACTCAAGATATACCAATAATTTTTTTAAGCGCTCTTTCAGACAAATTTGATAAGGTTCAAGGTCTTTTAATCGGAGGTGTAGATTACATTACCAAGCCTTTTCAAATAGAAGAGGTATTAGCCAGAATTCATGTACATTTAAAGTTGCGGTTTTTAACTAAACAACTAGAAATACAAAATCAAGTATTAGAGCAACGGGTTAAAGAACGCACAATAGAACTAGCTCAAGCATTTAATGAATTAAAAGAATCGCAAATCCATCTGGTACAACATGAAAAAATGTCTACTCTTGGTCAGTTAGTTGCTGGCGTAGCTCACGAAATTAATAACCCTCTCAATTTCTTATCAGGAAATTTAGGCTTTCTAGGAAATTATATATATAGCTTAATTAATCATTTACAGCTTTATCATCGACACTATCCAAATCCGGTTGTTGATATTGACAAAAACGCCAAATCTATAGATTTAAATGAAATTTTATCGGATTTACCGGCAGTGATTTCTTCTATGAATTTAGGCATAGAACGCATTAGTGATATTAGCAATAGCCTCCGCATTTTTTCGCGAAATGATATTGCTCATAAAATAGCTTGTGATATTCATGCAGGTATTGACAGCACTTTGGTAATTCTTAAACATCGTTTCAAAGCCGATAATCAGCGTGCAGAAATTGAAATTGTGAAAAACTATGGTGATTTGCCATTAATTAAATGTTATCCTGGGCAAATCAATCAAGTATTTATGAATATTCTAGCTAATGCTCTTGATGCTTTTGATGAAAAAGCTAATAACTCATCTTATGCAGAGAGTGTTGGCAATAAAATCATAATTGAAACTGCGTTGATTCAGGACGATCAATGGGTGAGTATATCCTTCAAAGATAATGGACTTGGTATGCATCATGATGTTCAAGAGCGCATATTTGAAGATTTTTTTACGACAAAATCAGTTGGTAAAGGAACTGGGTTAGGTTTATCTATTAGTAAAGAAATTGTCGAGGGAAAACACCAGGGTGAAATCAATTGTTTTTCAGTATTAGGAGAAGGCACAGAATTTATGATTAAAATTCCTATTGAATAATAAAATTATGCAAAAAATTCAACAGCTAATATCTTGCAAATACAGCATTTACTTAGTAAGATGCTTAAGTAAATATGACTTTTCACGGGATCTGGAAAACCTCTCTCTAAATCTCTCTCCTACAAGGAGAGAGACTTTGAATCTTCTCCGGAACCGCATCGGGAAGGGGGTTAGGGGGTTAGGTTTTTCGTCGGCTTTTGCACATGACGTGAAAAGTCAGTTAAGTAGCTCGGCACAATTAAATATAAAGCCTCTCTTCTACAAGGGGAGAGGCTTTGACGCCGCCAAGCATACAAGGCTTAGCGGCTGGGGAGTTAGGTTGATCTTATATTTTTTAACGTCCACCTACTTGACATTATTTTCACTAATAATTGGTGTTCCAGCGCAAGCACAAACTAATTTAAAATTTCCGGAGATTGAAAATGGGAAATTAGCGATAAATTCAGCCTCAAATTCCAAATCTCTACTTGATCAAGGTAAAAGTTTTTATACTGCTGGACGTTTTGCGGAAGCTGCGAAACTTTGGGAAGCAGCGTCGGTTAGTTTTGAGCTACAAGGTGATGTGATAAATGAAGCATTGAGCCTGAGTTATGTATCGCTAGCTTTTCAAAATTTGGGAAATTGGCAAAAGGCGGAGCTTTCAATTACCAACAGTCTGAATATTTTACAGCGACTCAACAAAGATAAAAAGGAAAATGCTGCTATCCTAGGAGTAGCTCTCAATACCCTGGGAAATCTGAAACTGTCAAGGGGACAAGGAGAAGCGGCTTTACAAGCTTGGCAAGATGCTGAACGCACCTATACTATATCTGGTGACGATGCGGGAAAAATAGGTAGCCAAATTAACCAAGCTCAAGCACTACAAGCTTTAGGATTGTATCGTCGAGCGCAGAAACTGTTAGTAGGTGTGAATCAAAAGTTACAAAATCAGCCAGATTCTATCATCAAAGCGAAAGCATTGCAAAGTCTGGGTGTAGTTTTGCAGATGGTGGGAGATATAAAACAATCTCAGGAGACTTTAAAGCAAAGTTTGCTCCTTAGCTCCCGCCTGAACTCCACTGAAAACATCAGCGATATTCTGTTTAGCTTGGGAAATACTGCTAGAGATTTAGGACAAACCCCAGAGGCTTTAGATTATTATCAACAAGTGCTAATTAAAGCAACTAACCCCCAATTGCGGGTGGAAGCACAATTAAACCAACTTAGCCTTTATCTAGAAACTTCACAGGTGAAGCCTGCTGAGGCTTTAGTAACACAAATTAAATCGCAATTAACGCAACTCCCCCCTAGTCGGATGTCAGTTTATGCAGCAGTAAACTTTGCTCGTAGTCTGACCAAGTTGACAAAACTAGACGCTGGAGACTCCACATCATACCATGAAGCGGCAGTAACTTTAGCATCTGCAATACAGCAAGCCGACGGATTGAACGATTTACGGGCGAAAGCTTATGCTTTAAACGAGTTAGGCAAATTATACTACCAGACGCAGCAAATGTCGGATGCGCTGAAACTTACCCAACAAGCATTAAATATTGCTCAAGAAATTAACGCTGCTGACATTGCTTATCAAGCTTCTTGGCAAATGGGGCGGATTTTAAACATAAAAGGTGATACTAAAGGTGCGATCGCGGCTTATGATTTCTCAGTTAAAACCCTGAAGTATCTACGTGGTGACTTAGTAGCAATTAATCGCGATGTCCAGTTTTCCTTTCAAGAGAGTGTAGAACCGATTTATCGGGAATTTGTCGATATTTTGCTTACATCTAACCCCAGTCAAAAAAACTTAAAGCAAGCACGAGAGACAATTGAAGCGTTACAATTAGCGGAATTAGATAATTTCTTTCACGAAGCTTGTTTAAATGGTAAACCAGAGCAAATTGATCAACTCGACAAACAAGCAGCTGTAATTTACCCAATTATTTTAGGCGATCGCTTAGAAGTAATTGTATCTATTCCGGGACAAGCTCTCACTAGCTACAAAACTGCTATCCCCAAAGCTGAGATTGAAAAGACGATTAAACAGATGCGCCAATCTCTTAACCCAGCTTTTTCTAAAGAGAATGCGTTGTCTGTTTCGCAACAGCTATATAATTTGCTGATTCGTCCAGCAGAATCTCAGTTAGCTAAAAGTGGGGTGAAAACATTAGCTTTTGTGTTAGATGGTTCCTTGCGAAACTTGCCAATGGCTGCGTTGTATGATGGCAAACATTATTTAGTTGAGAAATATAGCTTGGCGCTGTCACCAGGGATGCAGTTAATGCAAGCGCGATCGCTAAAAAGCGAAAATCTGAAAGTGATTACAGCTGCATTAACTGAAGCGCGTCAGGGGTTTAAAGCTTTACCTGCAGTCAAATCAGAAGTCACAAAAATTCAATCGGAAATTTCTGCAAAAGTACTTTTAAATGAACAATTTACCGACGCTAATCTGCAAACAGCGATTAAATCAACTCCTTTTACAGTACTGCATCTCGCCACCCACGGTCAATTTAGTAGTAAGTCAGACGACACTTTTATACTCACTTGGGACGGAAAGATTAACGTTAAAGAATTGAGTGATTTTCTCAAATCCAGAAACGAAGCAGATTCCACACCTGTAGAATTAATGGTTCTCAGTGCCTGCCAAACAGCCAAAGGAGACAATCGGGCTATATTAGGTTTAGCGGGTGTAGCAGTACGTTCTGGGGCACGCAGCACCCTAGCTACTTTGTGGGCTGTCAAAGATGATTCCACAGCGAAATTTATGGTGGAGTTTTATAAAAATCTCAAAAAACCGGGAATTAGTAAAGCGGAAGCTTTGCGACAAACTCAACTGACTTTTATACAAGATCCTGATTTTGATCATCCTTTTTATTGGTCTCCATTTGTGTTGGTGGGAAATTGGTTGTAAACGGATTTTCGACTATCTATTTTGTGTATATTATTTGATTATAACCACTCTAGGAGAGCCAAAATGGTTAACTTTTTTTGAAGCATAAGTAAGTCGGCGAGAAAAAAAACAAATACATTAAGTAATGTTAAATTTAATTCAATTGGCTTGTATAGCGGTTCTCAATTGAATGATGTACAAGAACCCCACCCCCAACCCCCTCCCCGCAAGCGAGGAGCTTGCTCTGATGTACCTCACTAGACTGGAAAACGCTATAGTAAGCGGCTCTAGCCCTTAATAGAGGACTAAAGTCCCCACTACAAACCTTGAATTATTCACGCCGTTCTACTTACAGCAGATTGCAATTTTGTGAGGTACAGATCATCGTAAGGGCATAGCATTGCTGTGCCCCTACATGTGTACTTCATTTACCTGCAATACGCTGTATCTTGAGCTAAAAGTTGATTAATTGGATGACAGCCACAATCCAACATCCTCACAAGTTCCTCTGGAAATGCGCGATCGTTTCTCTCGGCGGCACGGGAGGTAGCGCTGACAAAACCAATTATTGTCATCAAGGCTGGACGGACAGCAGCAGCAGCCAAAGCCGCAGCCTCCCACACAGGTGCATTGACAGGTAGCGATGCCGTGTTTGATGCCGCATTTCGACGGAGTGGAGTATTACGGGTTAAAAGTATTTCTGACTTGTTTGACATGGCAGAGGTATTGGCAAAGCAACCACGTCCTCAAGGGCAAGACTGACAATTATTACCAATGCAGGCGGCCAGGAGTCCTGGCAACTGATGCTTTAATTACCGATGGAGGTGAACTAGCAGAATTATCAACAGAAACCTATGAAGCGTTGAATGAGTTTTTGCCACCCCAATGGAGTCACAACAACCCAATTGACTTACTTGGAGATGCTGACCCTACACGTTATGCTAAAGCGTTAGAAATTATTGCTCAAGATCCAAATAGCGATGGATTATTAGCAATTCTTACGCCGCAAGCAATGACTGACCCCACACAAACAGCGTATCAACTAAAACCATTTGCTCAAATCGGTAAACCCGTACTTGCGAGTTGGATGGGAGATGCAGATGTGGAAGCAGGTGCAGAAATTCTCAACCAAGCTTCGATTTCGACATTCCCCTTTCCTGATATGGCAGCCCATGTATTCAATTATATGTGGCGTTATAGTTATAACTTGCGTGCGTTGTATGAAACCCCTGTCCTTGCTGATAATGGGGATAGTTGCAAATGTACCATTGCAGAGACAATTATTCAACAAGCACGTCAAGCTGGCAGAACTTTATTGACTGAAGTGGAATCAAAGCAAGTTCTCGCTGCTTACGGGATTCCCACAGTAGCAACGCAGGTAGCAACGAATGCAGAAGAGGCAGTTAAACTAGCAGAGGAAATTGGTTATCCGGTAGTTTTAAAAGTATTTTCTCAAACCATCACCCATAAAACTGATGTGGATGGGGTGCATTTAAATTTACACAATGCTGATGCAGTGCGTGAAGCTTATAATGCGATCGCATCATCTGTAACTGCCAAAGTCGGCGCAAATTCTTTTGCTGGTGTCACCGTCCAGCCAATGATAGATTTGAGAAACAGCTATGAATTGATTCTCGGTAGTAGCATTGACGCTCAATTTGGCCCAGTTTTACTATTTGGCACAGGTGGACAGTTAGTTGAAGTGTTTCAAGATAGAGCCTTGGGACTTCCGCCACTAAATACTACCTTGGCACGGCGGATGATGGAACAAACCCGGATTTATAAAGCACTACAGGGAGTAAGAGGGAGAAAAGCAGTTAATTTAGAAGCTTTAGAACAGCTTTTGGTACACTTTAGTCAACTGGTAGTTGAACAACGCTTGATTAAAGAAATTGATATTAATCCGCTGTTAGTAAAGGCAGAAGAAATCACTCAAAACTCTTTAATTGCACTGGATGCGCGAATTGTTCTCCATGACTTACATATCACTGAAGCACAATTACCAAAACCAGCAATTCGCCCTTATCCTAGACAATATGTTTCGTCTTGGACAACGAGCAATGGCATGGAAGTAACAATTCGTCCCATTCGCCCAGAAGACGAGCCTTTAATGATTAAGTTACACCATACATTATCTGAGGAAAGCGTTTATTTCCGCTACTTCCACCTGATTAAACTCAGTCAACGCATTGCCCACGAACGACTCACACGCCTGTGTTTTATTGATTATGACAGAGAAATGGCGCTAGTAGCAGACTATCAAAATCCCACAACTCAAGAACATGAACTTTTAGCCATTGGTAGATTAAGTAAATTGCACGGTACAAATGAAGCTGAGTTTGCAATATTAGTGAGCGATCGCTACCAATGTCAAGGTTTAGGAACCGAGTTACTCAAGAGGTTGCTGCAAGTAGGGCATGATGAACATTTAACGCTAATTAGTGCCGGAATCCTGACTGAAAATTCGGCAATGCAAAGAGTATGCGAAAAATTGGGCTTTCGGATTTATCCCACTGCTGAGGGTTCAGTGGTGAGAGCGGAAATTATCACTTGAAGCATAACGAGGTTCTTGGCAACTTTTGGTGATCTTGGTTGGGGGAAGGCAGAGGGCAGAACGAAGAAGGAAGAACGAAGAAGGAAGAACGAAGAAGGAAGAACGAAGAACGAAGAACGAAGAACGAAGAACGAAGAACGAAGAACGAAGAAGGAAGAACGAAGAACGAAGAACGAAGAAGGAAGAACGAAGAACGAAGAACGAAGAAGGAAGAACGAAGAACGAAGAACGAAGAACGAAGAACGAAGAACGAAGAACGAAGAAGGATATAATTAAATTACTAACTTCAAACTTCCGACTTCAAACTTATGAGAACAACAGCCAGTGTTGGCGACAAAGTAGTATGTCAATTATTACCCGGTAAAGCTCTTTTTCAACTTGAAAATTGCCAATTGGACGAAGTAACTCATCAAATTACTTTAATAGCGTCCTCATACAGTGGTGCGCCAGATGCACCTGGTTCTTTGGTGCGATCGAGAACGGCGATCGCATGGGTAGTTGTCGGCAAGGCCGCAACAAAACATTTAGTATCAAAGGGGCGATATAGTCGTACTTTCAAAACACCTACTTTTTCACCACGGGCGTTGAGGTAATCTACTGTTTCATGTACAGCCTCACAACCAGAACCCATGAGGACAATCACTCTTTCGGCTGCTGGATCGCCGTGGTATTCAAATAGTTGGTATTGTCGCCCAGTCATCACGGCAAATTCATCCATAACATTCTGGATGATGTCTGGACAAGCTAGATAGTAAGGATTGACAGTTTTTCTAGCTTGGAAGTAGACATCAGGGTTTTGGGTTGTACCGCGCAAAACTGGTTTATCGGGGGTGAGGGCGCGCGATCGATGGGCAAAGACTAATTCATCGGGAATAAATTCTCGCAGGTCATCTTTGTTAATTTCGTGGGATGTACGAAAGCCATCAAAAAAATGTAGAAAGGGTATCCGTGATTCTAGGGTTGCGCGTGTTGCGATCAAATTACCGTAACCAATTGCGATGCCTACGGCGGCCTCCACTTGAGCGTACATCGCATTACAATTCATAGTTTTTATTATCCAACCCTATTTTTAAGTTAGATCAAAAACTTGAGGAACTTGTGAGGAAATATTTGCACTAAAAAGTTTTGTATCTGTTAAAAATAAATTCTCCAAATTCAGCATTCAAAATAGGCTAAACTGCGTGTATAAGCTGGCAGAATATTAGTTACATTTTGCAACAAATCTTAATTTATAGTTTAAGAATACATTGCTTTTGTCAGCATATATCAGTTGACCTGAAGGAGATAAATATCATGCAAAGAGAATATATGGAGATTTTAGAATCATTAATTAATAAATTGACATTATCCGCCATCTTAGAAATGTTAGAGCGAATATGTCATAAAAAAGCGGAAAATCTGAGAACTCATTGGCAAGATGAGACTTCAGCAAAGCTTTGGGATAAAGCCGCTAGACAGATAGAAGAGATAAATGTTGATGTTTGATTGAAGAAGTATTCAAAATTCAGGAGTCAGAATCAATGGGTAGGTGATTCTGATCCGCCACGTAATTTCTGCGAAAATCTGCATAAGTAAGTCGGTGAGAAAAAACCAAACTACATTAAGTAATGTAAAATTTAATTGAATTGGCTTGTAGTCAGCGGCTCTAGCCCTTAAGAGAGGACTAAAGTCCCCACTACAAACCTTGAATTATTCACGCCGCTCTACTTACTGTCCGGGGACTGAAATAATAAACATCATAGAATGAATGTATTTACTCATAAAAGTTGTGTATCATTAACTTCGCCAAATTTCATTAACAACACTTCCATCAACATCAACTAATTGAATATACAAAGGCATTTGTCCCGCAGCATGAGTTGAACAACTTAAACAAGGGTCAAAAGCTCTAATTCCCGCCTCAACTCGGTTTAACATTCCTTCAGGAATTTTTGAGCCGTGAATAAAATGTCGGGCAATTTGAGCTACTGTACGATTCATTGCTAAATTATTCTGACCTGTGGCAATTATTAAATTTACTTTCTCAAGTAACCCATTTTCATCAACTTGATAATGGTGAAATAATGTGCCGCGTGGTGCTTCACTACAACCAACTGCTTCTAATTGATTAATGCCAGCATCAGCCCGCAATTTGGTAGACATTAAATCTGGGTCATCTATGATAATTTCTATGCGTTCAATGCCAGCTAAAATTTCAATTAATCGGGCGTAATGATAGAAAAATGATGAGGTGACAGTGCCTTTTCCTCTGTCTCTAAATTCTCTCAATTCCGCATCAGCTAAAGGCGTACCAATATGACTGCAAATATTCAGACGTGCTAGAGGACCAACACGATAAATACCACTATCTAAACGACAATGGTCATTTTGGTCAGGATAACCCAAAGGATGATAGTAGGGAGACTTTAAATAAGAATCCGGTTGAACTGCTTCACCGATAAATTCTTGATAATTAGTTGGATCGAGTTTATCAGCAATGATATTCCCGGCGCTATCTACAAAACGAATATGTCCGTCGTAGTGTTCCCATAAACCATCGGGAGTGACTAACCCCATAAATAAGCTAGGAAAATTTCCGAAGGTTTGTACTTCTTTTTCATAATCATGAAGTAAGTTTTTAAATCTACCCAGTGCATCTAAGATTATGGTGCGTGCTTCTGGGATACGGTTCTGAATATGGGTGCGTCCTTCTATTGATAAAGGTTCGCGGACACCACCAGGAATCGCCCATGATGGATGTATTTTTCGTCCTCCCAATTGTTCGATAATTTCTTGTCCAAATTGCCGCAAGCGGATTCCCCCACGCGCTAGTTCTGGTTCAGCTGCAATTAAGCCAAATACATTGCGTTTTTGAGGATTACTATCCATTCCTAATAATAAATCTGGGGCACTGAGGTGGAAGAAACTCAGGGCGTGGGATTGAATAATTTGTCCCAAATTCATCAAACGGCGCAGTTTTTCGGCAGCTTTGGGAATTGTAGCCGCAAGAATGCGATCGCCTGCCTTTGCTGATGCTAACAAATGACTCACTGGACAAATCCCACAAATTCGCGCCGTAATTCCTGGCATTTCCCAAAGCGGACGACCTTCACAAAACTTTTCAAAACCACGAAATTCTGTGACATGAAACCGGGCATCGCTGACTTGTCCGCTATCATCCAGGTAAATACTGATTTTGGCGTGTCCTTCAATGCGGGTAACTGGGTCGATAATTACTTTTTTCATGACAATCTCAATTTTGGAGGTTAACCGCTACACCAGGTGTGATAAATTCCTTGAGCATACTTCAGGTTGACTTCAACCAAATTTGATGAGATCGCGTCCTTTTAGCTGTGGTATTTCTCCATGCAATAGGGGTTCTAGTACGGCACGAATTCGGTTAGCATCGGGTGGACAACCTGGTAAGTAAACATCTACAGCGACAACTGTATGTACGGGTGTTACTTTGTCTAGTAAGGTTGGGACAATGCCTATTTCTTGGGGGATTTGACCGTGAATATCCGCGGCTTCTATGTAATAACTTTGCAAGACAGGTTCTGCACTTCCTAATGGGTTGCGTAAGGCGGTGACATTGCCAGTGACAGCACAATCGCCGAAGGAGACAAGGATTTTTGAGTGTTCTCTGACCTTGTGAATTAATTCTAAATGGTCTGAGTTGGCGATCGCACCTTCTACCAATACTATATCTACACCTGTGGGATATTCTTTAACATCAACAAAGGGACTAAAAACTAAATCTATTTGTGCCGCTAAATCAAATAGCCATTCATCTAAATCGAGAAAAGACATGTGACAGCCAGAACAACCACCCAGCCATACTGTTGCCAGTTTGATGCGATTCATCCGCGTCTCGTGACATCTCCTACACTGAACCGAGACGGTTACAGTGTAGGCTTCCAACAGCCCGATGAAGGGTATGAAGGATTTCCTTCGTGGTACTATCGTCCATAGTTCCAACTATGTCTAGTTTCCCACTACGGCGTTTTATACTGGGGAAAATGCCCAACCCCAGTCTTTTCAAGTTGACAGCGGCGTTAATATCGCGGTCAACCATCAAAGTATTTTGCTCATCCCAATATTCTCTGATACTGCAATCCGTAAAAATAATTTCATTGCGGTAACTGAGAATCATTGAAGTATATTGTGGCTTCTGTGAAATTGCTACAGCACCAGCTTTTTCGGCTATGCACTCCAGAATTTCAAAGAATTGTCCAAAAGCACCATCAGCCCACGACTTATTCAGTCCTGACTTAGCGGACTGTCTATTGGGAAGATAGCTTCCATTCTCATCCTGTTTGGTTTTATTGCGTCGGGTTAGCCCTTTAAGGTTCAAATCCTCGTAGAAGAAAAACTTCTTTCCAGTTCTGACAAGCTTGTGAGCAGTTTTGTACTGGAAATCTTTGCGACTTCTGGCAATTTTTTGATGCTGTTTAGCTTCCCGTTTTGCCAACTTACGCCGAGATTTAGATCCCCGCTTACGTCTATTTCGTTTAACAGAAATACGATCTAGCTTGTCTTGATTCTTGCGTAATGGCTTTAAAGATGGGAGCTTTTCACCAACTGATGTTGCAAGATAATCATCGCCTTGCAACACAGCATCAATCCCCATTGAGTTGTCCCAATTGGGGATAAGCTTGATCGTTTGATTTGGGATGGTTACATCTGACAATACCATCTGCATGTACCAGCCATCAGCCTTTTTTGTAACGCTAACTTGCTTTAGTGTAAATCCGTCAGGTATCGGTCGGTGCATCCGAACCTTAAACATCCCCAATTTGGGCAAACGAATATACAACCAGTTTTTACGAATTAGCTTTATCCATTCATTATTAGCCGTTGCAAACGTCATGGTTTTGAAACTCACCTCAGTTTTGAAGCGTGGTTTCCCAGAACGTTTACCGCTAGAATCCCCAATCACAAAACGCTCGAAAGCTTTATCAACACGAGAACAAACATCCTGTAGAACAGTTGAATCTACACTTTTAAAATCAAGTAATTCACCAGACCATTGCACTATGCTCAAGTCTTTTTTGATGGCTGGTAGCTGGAGCTTCTGACTGTAATAGTTAGGTCGGTCTAGTAACTCAGGGAGTCTGGTTACAAAAATTGGACAACTATTTACAGCATGACGGTTATTTTCCCACCAGGAGAAGCGTTCACCCAATTGGCTGTTATACCAGTACCGACAAATTCTCAACCATTCGTTAAGAATTAGTTTCTGACTTGATTTCGGCTCTAGTCGGTACTGGTAGGTTACTTTCATCCTATTAGCTAAATGGGTGTTATGATTTAAGCATACACTAATCATACCATAATATTCTTTCAAGAATAATGAAAAATGATTTTGTATCCAAAGGTCGGTCAGTGAGTGATTTAAAAGCTCACTTAGTTTTGACGACAAAGTATAGACGCAAAGCCTTTACTCTAGAAATGTTAAAACGACTGGAGGATATCTTGGTTGACTTGCTCGAAAAATGGGATTGCAAGCTAGTAGAATTCAACGGAGAAGAGGATCATGTCCACCTACTATTTCAGTACCACCCAGATTTGCAGCTTAGTAAACTTGTAAACAACATTAAATCTGTTACCTCCCGCAGGTTACGCCAAGAATATGCCGAGCATCTAGAAAAGTTTTTCTGGAAAGATGTATTTTGGAACGGATCTTATTTTGTAGCTAGCTGCGGCGGAGTGACAATCTCAAAGCTCAAAGAATATATTGAGAATCAAAATAGCCCAGAATGAATATGGATTATGGCTCGACATAGCAATTAATTGTTTTGGCTACGCCAAAAAGCATTAATTACTATCTCTCTCCACTCCCGCGCATTCATCTCACACCCCTAAGAGTGGGTGTGAGGCTTCTGCT
>CAVYXS010000108.1:0-5191 GCA_963772205.1 uncultured cyanobacterium | reverse complement strand
AACCAATTGAAGAATGGTTAATGGCTGCAGAATATATTTTGGCTACTGGTAATCCCAATGTCATTTTATGCGAACGCGGTATTCGGAGTTTTGACCAAAAATATACGAGAAATACCCTTGATTTATCTGTGATTCCTGTATTGCGTAAGCTGACACATTTACCAATCATGATTGATCCTAGTCATGCTACAGGCTATTCCGAATATGTACCAACAATGGCAAAAGCAGCAGTAGCAACGGGCACAGATTCTTTAATGATTGAAGTTCACCCCAACCCAAAACAAGCGCTATGTGATGGCCCTCAATCTCTCACGCCTGGGGAATTTGTGGAACTGATGCAGGAAATTAATCCTCTGGCTCAATTCTTGAGTCGTGGTTCTAAATCACCGTTAACAACTGGGAAAATTCCTTCTGCAGCTTTGATATCTGCATAGTAATAGGACTTACACAACTAGCATAATTAGTAGAGTGCATCAGTAGATCAAATCCTGATGCTTTCCAAATTTAAACCTCGATTAAAGTGTGACAATTGTGTAAGTCATGACAACAATTCATTTTCGATTCTTTTTTTTGAGAGGTCAGAAATTATGTACATTGATACAGGTTCCTATAGGTACTTAAAGGTGGAATATTTATATCACGCTCTGTGACTAGTATTTCGATAGATACTGCCATTGAGGAAGTTTTAGTACGCCTAGATTCCCAGCGTGGAGGCTTGCTGACAAGTAGCTATGAATATCCAGGACGCTATAAACGTTGGGCGATGGGTTTTGTCAATCCACCCTTAGAAATTGCGACGGGCGATCGCACTTTCACAATTACAGCACATAATGAACGAGGGCGGCTACTGCTAGATTATTTGGCAGCATTATTGCACCAGCAACCGTATTTAGAAACTCTTGATTGTCAAGACAATTTTATCACCGGTTCTATTCAAGCAACCGACAGATTATTTTCAGAAGAAGAACGCAGCAGACAGCCATCAGTTTTTAGTGTTTTGCGGGAAATATTAGCTGCATTTCACAGCCCAGAAGATGAACATTTGGGACTTTATGGTGCATTTGGCTATGACTTAGTTTTTCAGTTTGAGCAAATGCAAAAGCGCCTGGAGCGTGCATCAGATCAACGCGATTTAGTCTTATATCTACCTGATGAATTGTTAATTGTTGACAATCACCTACAACAAGCATTTAGATTGCAATATGATTTCGTCACCAAGTATGGTAGCACTAGAGATTTACCCCGTAAAGGTGACGTGATAGATTATCGAGGTCAGCGTTTGAGTGTAACGACAAATTCTGACCATGCACCAGGTGAATATGAAGCACAAGTCACCAAAGCACTAGATTATTTTCGCCGGGGGGATTTATTTGAAGTTGTTCCCAGTCAAAGCTTCTTTCAAAGCTGCGAAAAATCTCCCACCGAATTGTTCCGCATCCTCAAAGAAATAAATCCTAGTCCCTATGGATTTATTTTTAATTTAGGAGGAGAATATCTCATTGGTGCATCTCCATAAATGTTTGTGCGTGTAGATGGTAGACGGGTAGAAACTTGCCCAATTAGCGGGACAATTCGCCGGGGAGAAAATGCAATTGATGATGCAGCACAAATCCAAAAGCTGTTGAATTCCCGCAAAGATGAATCTGAACTCACTATTACGCGCCAAAAACCAATGTGCTTTAATTCCTTTTATTACAGCTGGCGATCCTGATTTAGAAAATACTGCAGAAGCCCTGAGAATTTTAGATGCTAGTGGTGCAGATTTCATTAAATTAGGAGTTCCCTATTCTGATTCTTTGGCTGATGATCCGGTAATTCAAGCAGCTGCTACCCGCGCCCTCAAACAAGGAACTGGCTTAATTCATGTTTTAGAAATGGCTCAGTCGGTAACTCGCAATTTGCGATCGCCAATTATCTTGTGTACTTACTACAACCCAATTTTAAATCTGGGTGTGCCACAGTTCCTTAAACGGGTTGCTGTTGCTGGGATTAAGGGTTTAGTTGTTCCGGATTTACCCGTAGAAGAATCCGAAAATTTGCTACATTATGCGGCAGAGGAGGGAATAGAAGTCACATTGTTAGTGACTCCCAACAGTTCACCAGAACGCATTCAAGCGATCGCGCCATCACTCGTTATGAGTTCGCGGCGGGACTGAATGCTTGCTTGGCACGCATAAATGAACTGATTGGCACTGGAACAGCAGATTTGGTGAAAAAAGACGATTTGGCCACCTTACAAAAGCTACAAGCCGAATTTAGCGCCGAATTAACAAATTTACGCGGTCGGGTGGATACCCTAGAAGCGCATACAGCCACATTAGCAGCCAATCAGTTCTCCACAACCACCAAACTGCAGGGACAGGTAATTATTTCTGTGAATGCTGGCGGATTTAATGGCAATCGCATCATTGATCCTACAGGTAGAGTCCTGGCTACTACTAACCCCAATCCCACATTAGTGTCTCGCACTGGCATAGATTTAAACACTAGCTTCACAGGTACTGACTTACTAAAATTGCGCCTAGAAACTGGTAATACTGGCAATGCATACAACGCTGGTTATGTACTTGAGCCAAATTTTGGTAGCAGTTTGGACTACGCTATCAATCCACCCACAACTGGTCAAATAGCCACTGGTAGAATATTTTACACCTTTAGACCGACTGCCGATTTGTCGGTTTCTTTAGGTCCAGATATTCGGACAACTGATTATGTTGACTTCAATAGTTACGCAAAATTGAGCTTCTTGGACTTTAGTACCCAAGCATTTGTTAATAACTATATCCTCTTCCCCGTGAGCGGACCGGCTTCTGGCGCTGCTATTGACTGGAAACCTGGGAATGGCGCCATTTCTGTACGTGGGTTATATGCTGCAGCCAACGCCGCCAACCCTGGGGAAAGTGGGGTGCTGATTGCTGCTGCACCATTCATTGCGTTACTATATCCTCAAGCATTTAATCCGAATACGGTAAGTAAGCAGGGCTTATTTGGCAGCACTTATCAAGGTACAGTGGAATTAGAATATGCACCTTCGCGAACCTGGGCTATACGTCTAGAATACAGTGGCGGTCGAAGTCCTCGATCAAGGCTTTAATGTAATTGGCGCGAATGTGGAATATACCTTTGCACAAAAATTTGGGATCTTTGGACGCTACGGTTACGGTAGCTATAATAACACCGCCTTTGGTGATATTAAACCCAATTATTGGATGGCGGGAGTGGGTTTTAGGGACTTGTTTACAAGGGGTGCTTTAGCTGGTATTGCTGTTGGACAGCCATTTATAGCTAATCAAATCGGCAATTCTACTCAAACCAATTACGAGGCATTTTATAACTACCCATTTAGTCGCAACATCCAAATCACACCAACAATTCAAGTAATTCAGAATGCTGGCAATCAAAGCAGCAATGGTACGATTTTGACAGGTACTCTGCGTACAGTCTTTTCTTTTTAATAGAACTGACGCAAAATTTAAAGTTGAAAATTATGGTACAGGTGTTAACTCCGGATTCTTCCTATTGGTCTGCTATTTTACAGCAATTGCTTGACCGTCAATCACTTTCTGTTTCCCAAGCCTCAGATTTAATGCAAGGTTGGTTGACAACAGCCATCCCTGATGTCTTATCTGGTGCAATTTTAGCCGCGATTCAAGCTAAGGGAGTCTCAGCTGCAGAATTACTCGGTATGGTTGAGATTTTACACTCCCAGTCTATTAAACCATCAGAATCACTTATTAGCAATTTACCATTGGTCGATACTTGCGGAACCGGTGGCGATGGTGCATCTACTTTTAATATTTCCACAGCGGTGGCTTTTGTGGTTGCTGCTGCTGGGGTAAAAGTCGCAAAACATGGTAATCGTTCGGCGTCTGCGAAAACTGGTTCCGCTGATGTTTTGGAAGCTTTAGGCGTCAATCTCAAAGCCAGCACTGACAAAACTCAAGCCGCCTTAGAAGCAGTGGGAATTACCTTTTTATTTGCACCAGATTGGCACCCCGCAATGAAAGCGATCGCACCTTTGCGAAAAACCCTGAAAGTGCGTACAGTTTTTAATCTTCTCGGCCCCCTACTCAACCCACTCAAACCCACGGGACAAGTAATTGGAATTAACCACCCAGCTTTAATAGAAACGTTCGCTCAAGTTCTCAATCAACGGGGAACTCGTCGCGCTATTACACTCCACGGACGCGAAAAATTAGACGAAGCTGGATTGGGTGATAAAACTGATTTGGCTATCCTCTCAAATCAACAAATACAGTTATTAGAAATAGATCCTCAAGAATTAGGTTTAAATCCTGCACCTATTAGTACATTAGTAGGTGGAGATGTTGCAGAAAATGCCGAAATTCTCAAAGCAGTTTTACAAGGTAAAGGTACACAACCACAACAAGATGTGGTTGCTTTAAATGCTGCTTTAGCATTATATGTTGCTGAAAAAGTAACCGATAATGGTGATTATATAAATACTTTTTCTCAAGCTGTAATACTTGCCAAAGACATTCTGCAAAGTGGTGAAGCTTGGACGAAATTGGCTCTTTTAGCTGATTTTCTCGCTTATAGCATTTCCTAATCACATGAAGTACATCAGAGCAAGCTCCTCGCTTGCGGGGAGGGGGTTGGGGGTGGGGTTCCTGTACCTCACTTGAGAGAGAAATGCTATATGATTAATTAATTTTCAGTTTGAGGATGCGTTCACGAAATTTTTCTGCTCGTTGAGGATTAGGAATTTCTGCTACCAAAGTTTCTATAAGTTGATTTGGTGTGAGATGAGGATATTTGTTTAATGTATCTTTGATAATTACAGTACCAAAAGGTCCAACAAAACTATTCAGTTCTCGCCGACAATTATCTAAAAATTCTGGATTGCTAATTGCCGGAAAGTTCTCTAAACATTCTTGCTGGTTATGATAATTTAGGATATTTTTTGAGTTATAAATAACCGGAATTTTTATACTATTTTTAAATGTTTGTGCTACTTTAGCGTCAGGAATTGCTGCAGTTAGCAATTCAATAAATTCCTTTGGTGCTATCTCTGGATGGCGCTTCAAAGTGTGTTTCATCAAAATACTAGCTAAAGGACCAACAAAACTAGTTAATTCTTCTTGACAATATTCTAAAAATTCTTGGTTGACAGTCACAGGTGTGAGTCTTGTGACTTGTTCTTGTTCTCGCTTTTGTTTCCCTGCTTGTG
>CAVYXS010000107.1:0-60055 GCA_963772205.1 uncultured cyanobacterium | reverse complement strand
TATTGACAGGCTTTTCCCTTTTGGTATTTACAGACTTTTCTCCGAAATTTACATCTCAACGAGTGCCATAATTTTGGAGATACATACATCGATGTCAATTTATGTAGGCAACCTTTCTTACGAAGTTACTCAAGACACCTTGAGCGCTGTTTTTGCAGAATACGGCACTGTCAGGCGTGTTCAACTACCTACTGACCGCGAAACAGGACAACTACGGGGTTTTGGATTTGTGGAAATGGGAACTGAAGCTGAAGAAGCAGCTGCAATCGCAGACTCTTGACGGCGCTGAATGGATGGGTCGTGACCTAAAGGTTAATAAAGCCAAGCCCAGAGAAGACAGAGGTTCCTCTGGTGGTAATCGCGGGGGATACGGTGGCGGTGGCGGTGGACGTAGTCGTTACTAAGCTTTGCAACCCAATACGCTATTCTGCCTACTTTGCCAATCGGCTAGGCGGCGGTGGACGTAATCGGTACGAAGCTTTGAAACCTGAAATTTTATAAGCAAATTTTCAGGTCAGACAGAAAGTCTGCCTTTTTTGCACTTTAATCCACTGGACGGCTTACCACTATGAGCCATTAATTAAGTCAATTTAACAGGAGAGATAATGACCCAAATAGTAGTGGGTGACAACGAACACATTGAATCTGCCTTACGCCGATTTAAGCGCGAAGTTTCTAAGGCGGGAATTTTTCAAGATATGAGGAAGCATCGCCACTTTGAAACGCCCATTGAAAAACGCAAGCGTAAAGAAGTGGCCAAGCACAGACAGGGTAAACGACGTTTCCGTACCTGATAAATATCATAGAGATTAACCAATGCCCTCAGAGATTTCATGAGGGTTTTCTTTATTGATGATGCTTCCATGCCCACCCCTTATGGGTGGGTTCGATGAATAAAGGTAAACTAGATGAAAGTGCTTAATAAGTTTTAATAATTTTGTGATGAATACAGATTCACCTGTAAACGATCAAGAAAAGTCTAGTGATGGCGCTAGGGTCAGAAATTTCTTAATTGCAATTGTGGCGATCGCTCTGAGTGTGGCTCTATTCTTAGGATTGCGAAGTGAGACAACCTCAGTTTCCCTTGCCAAGTTAAATCAGGCGTCTATACCCCTAGAGTTAGCTATTAGCAATGGTAAACCATCCCTAGTAGAATTTTACGCTGATTGGTGTACAGTCTGCCAAAAAATGGCGCCAGATATCGCCCAGATAGAACAGCAGTATGCTGACAAGGTGAATTTTGTCATGTTGAACGTAGATAACACCAAATGGCTACCAGAAATGCTCAAATATCGGGTAGATGGGATTCCCCATTTTTTGTTTTTGGGTAAGAATGGAGACACTATCGCTGAGGCGATTGGCGATCTACCCCGTACAGTTATGGCAAGTAATTTAGCAGCTTTGGTGACTGATTCGCCTTTGCCTTATGCTCAAGCGAGTGGTAAAACTTCCCAATTTTCTGCTCCCGTTGCACCAACAGCAACTCAAGATGATCCCCGCAGTCATGGTAGCCAGGTCGTAAATTAGTTATTAATCGCCCCTCTAACTAAAATTACTGTACAATCGACACCAGAGGCGATCGCTTCGGGAATATTACCTTGAATAGCGTGCTGTAATAATCCTTCACGGGAAGCACCAACAACCACTACATCATAACCTTCGGTTTTTACTAGGTTAATCACACCTTCAGCAACTGACTCAGCTTTGACTGGAACCGCAATTACTGTACTAGACAAGTTACGCCGCCGCATTAGCTGGCGGATTGCTTGTTCTAAAACTGTCATATCTGGTTCTAACTCAGATGGGTTAAATACCTGGGTGAGGCGAATTTGTGGATCATTTCCCAAGGTGACTAAAGCCGGGAGTAATTTAATCGCCATTCGGGAATTTGGCCCCCCAGCCATTGGCACCAGCCAACGGTTGAAGTGGAGAGAAGGGGAGATGGGAGAGGGTGGGAGTTGGAGAGGAGAGGAGTGGGAGAGGGGGGGATGGGTTTGGTGGGTGTTAGCTAGTTTGACGAGGATGACATCGCAGGTAGCTTGGCGAATAATGGTGTCTACAACATTGCCAAAAATCCGACCGGGGGTGGAAGTATTACCTTTCCATCCCGTTAAAATTATGTCAATGTGTCGCTCGTTGATGGTTTCTAAAATTGCTTGAGCGACATCGTGGGCGACGCGAATCTGTGTATGTAGGGGAATTTTCCATTTTTTGGCTAGGACTTCGGCTTGGCGTAGTAGACGACGACTTTTAGCTGTTCTAACTTGGGTTTCCGATGGGGAACTGTGGCGCGACACTAGCATGACTTGGACGCATTCTATTTCATAATGGCGATCGCGGGCAATTGCTGCAGCCATTTTTAACAGGGTATTTGCTGTTTCCGGATTAGCTATTGTGACTAATAATCGACCTCTGCCGATGTTGGGCGATCGCGTCTGATAAACTACATAAGAAGGTTCTGTTTGCCCTTCTGGGATATCGTTTTTACAATTGAGATGGTCTGCTTCTGCCCGAATTATATCTGCACGAGTAATAATTCCAATTAGTTTTCGTCCGTCTACAACCGGTAAACGACTGATTTTATAGCGATCCAATAAATACAGTACATTGCTGAGGTTGTGGATGGGTGTGACTGTTATCGGACTGGAAGTTATGACTTCCCGTAAAGCAGTATCCATAGCTAAATTGCGTTCGCGTGCTTTCATTAAATCTGATTGCGTCACAATTCCCAGCAATTTGCTATCTTCTACCACCGGAAAACCGCGATGGTGGGAACGGGCGAAGGCTTGTATTGCTTCCTCTAGGGTGATATCTACATCCAGAGTTTCTACCCGTTGTTGCATGACATCTTTAGCCGTTAAGTTTCTTAAAATCCCATCTGCAGGCTGGTTTTTGGTGATCGCAATACCTTTTAATACCAACAATTTTTCATACAGTGAACCAGGGACTACCTTCTCTGCAATCAGGTAAGATGTGACAGAAACCATCATCAAAGGTAGCACCAGATTGAAATCTGTAGTCATTTCAAATACAATCACAATTGCTGTGATTGGGACTTTAGAAACCGCACTAAAAAATCCGCCCATGCCTGCTAAAGCATAGGTAGTGGGGGAACCATGTTCGATCAGGTGGTATTCGCCTACACCAACCAAGTAACCAAGAGTAGAACCCAAAATTAAACTGGGAGCGAATAACCCTCCAGGCGCACCGGAACCAAATGCTACCAGGGTGAGAATGAACTGTGCGACAAAGGCGATCGCGGCTAAGGAAGAATTAGCCTCACCAGTGATTATAGACTCTCTTAATCCGGTATTATCACGGAAATTTTGTGGCAACATTGCCACGATTAAGCCAGAAATTAAGCCAGCTAAAGCCACCCGCAGGGATAAGCTAACGTGCAATCGACGATAAATTTTTATACTAAAAAGTAATCCCTGATGAAATAATGCCCCCAGTAACCCCGCCAACAAACCCAAAAGTAAGAAAAAGGGAATTTCGGGGAGGGAGAATTGGCTAGAGTGGCGGGTCAATTCCAGGTTAAGATCGAGGCTGCCACCACCCAACAACCTAGATACGACCCCACCAATAAACGAGGCGATGATGGCAGTTCCCAGAGTGAGTCCAGATAAGTCCTGAAGTAACTCCTCGACAATAAACAATACACCAGCAATGGGAGCATTAAAAGCAGCAGCCAAACCCGCACCAGCGCCGGCTGCAATCATCTGTCGTCGATGATCTGGGGAAGTGGGAACCCAACGACTCATCCCCGCAGCTAAACCAGCGCCGACTTGGACAGTAGGGCCTTGGCGTCCGAGAGTGATTCCGGAACCAAGGGCAATAATAGCGCTGAATAACTTCACAATAGCCACACGCCAAGATAAATTCAGCGGCACATTGGCGAGAGTAGCCTTAACTTGAGGGATACCGCTACCCGCCGCTTCCGGCGCGAACCGCTGGACTAACCAACCCGCGAGAAATCCAAAACCCATACCGAAAAGTGGTAGGGCAATCCATGCTGGTAAAATCTGAGTACCCTATGGACTCGCCATGTCCCCAACCATCCCGAACCAACTTTGAGGAATACCGCTGATAGGGCAGCTACTAAACCAATAATAGAAGCCTCTGCGATCGCTAAACCTTTTCTAGGCTGCCATAAATTGCGAAACCGCTGAGTCAGAACAGCAAGGGACATAAAAATGCCAAATTTTAAATTTCAAATTCATCGAATAAAATGAATATCACTATGGGGTATGGGGCAATTCAATTTTGGATACTTCGACAAGCTCAGTACAAGTTTTGGATTGGCAATTTTGGATTTGACTTCAATCTAAAATCTAAAATCTAAAATTCCTATGCCCCATGCCCTAATTATTTCTGCTCGTAGTCGATAGTCCTTCTACTATCAGAGATGGTGTATAACAAGAACCATTCCAATCGGCATCGCCACCCAATTTCACCAATTGTTTGAGGGCTGTATAGACGTTACCAGCAACCATAGTATCTTTAACACGTCCAATTACTTGACCATTTTGTACGCGGTAGCCCAAATCCACATTGATGGAAAAGTCGCCAGAAATGCTGCTAGCACCACCCAGCATTTGATCAACAATTAAGCCATTATCCATATCCTGGATTAAATCTTGTAGTGATGCCGAACTAGGCTGAATCAAGAAATTAAATAAACCGGGGGTGGGATAACTACCCAAATCTGGACGAAAACCATTACCAGTAGTGCCAATACCTAATTGACGCCCAGTAGTGCGATCGCCATAAAAATTTTGTAAAATACCGTTTTGGATAAATACTAAAGAATTAGTCTGGGTACCTTCATCATCAAAAGGGCAACTGTAAGGGCCTGCTTCGGGGTGTTGGTATAATGTCAGAGCTGATGCCATGACTTGTTTACCCAAACGTTCTGCCCAGGGAGAAGATTTTTCTAGCACATGCTTACCATTCAAAGCGGCTTGGACAGTTCCCCAAAGCATATCCGCCGCTTTAGAAGTGAACAGAATGGGGATGCGCCCGTTGGGGGGTGGGGCATTTTCTTCTGCCCAAATCAACCGTTGTAAAATTTGGTCAGCTAATTTCTCAGGGTGCAAGCTGTCGCGTTGGGTTTGACCATCAGCTACACTTAAAAAATCATCACCTCTGACCCATTCAGCTGACATATAACAGCTGAGGGTAGTGTCGGTGTAGTAGCAATCCAAACCTTGAGTATTGACAAGTCTGGTAGTTTCAACATCACATTCCCAATCACCATTGCAAAGCACATCTGGATAGGCTTGGCGAATAATGGCGATCGCTTCTTTACTCCAGTTTACCAAAACCTCTATGGGCACACTTTTGCCCAAATCAGGGTAAGATGGCTGAAAATTAGTGCCTAACTCTACTAATTCTGGTGGATTCAGTTTACTCAAGGCGAGCGATCGTTCTACCATCGCTTGCGCTTGCACAGCACCATAAGCTACCGTCAGTCCAGGACGCCCATTGCGCCACAGCCGCAGTGCTGTACCTTCAGATTGACTGGTTTCTAGCTGTTTGAGGCGGTTAGCCTCAAAAAACACTGGTCGAGAAAGCGATCGCGACTGATACACTTCAGCTGCTTCGGCGCCCGATTTGATGGCTAGTTCCAGCAGCTGTTCTGCTAGTGTATCTTGTGTGTAATTTTCAGAATCCATGACTGTTGCTGAATTGTGGATGGCGGACTTTAAACCACAGATGTACGCTAATGGATGCTGATCATCATCCAAAAATCATCGCCCTCTATCGACGGTTACAATTTTAAACCGCCGATGAATGCAGATCGACCCTGATAATTATCCCAAATCTTTGGCGTGTATCAGCGAGTCTCGTCCGTTGCCAACACTTTACGGCAAATTGACCTCTTGTAGCAGCCACAGCCCAGCAAAAGATTGTGCTTGGGGATCTGACTGTATACCAATGAAATGTACGCCGTTGGTTTTTTGCTTGGCGTCTTCAAAACCTTTGGCTTCTGCTAAGGTTTGCGGGTTTTTGATATTTGCTAAAATCCAACTTTCATTCACACCAGTTTCTAAAATCAATCTCTCACCAATGCTTGTGTCAAATTTCAAGAAAGCCAAATCTAAGCCAGACATCCAGCCTGCTAAGGGTAAAGCCCTAGGTGAGAAAATTAAAACTCCGGGGATTTTAGTTTCTTTTGATACTTGTGCTAACTCTAGGGGGAAAGCTTCGCCAAAGCCAATTTCCCAGTCTGGCATATCTGCAAAATCCCCAGCTTCTAAGGTAACAAATACCCACTGCTTTCCTTCCAACGCATCTGGTAAACGTTGGGGTAAAGGTGTTTCTAAACGCACTGCAGGATTAGCTCCGCCTTGATAACCTGGTTCTAGAGGATACACTTCCTCAATCCGCTGTTTTAGCCATTGATTCAGCATCAAGGTGCGGCGGCTAGCTTGGGCTGGTATACCCACATCTTCGCAAGCTTTCATAATCATATTGTTCATTTGGCGGCGAAAAAAGCGAATTTTGATTGGTGCTTCTGGGGCTTGATTAATCGCCTCTTGTAATACTGTCCGCAACCAACCCGAATTTACCTCGGTACTGGAGCAATATTGAGCATAGCGAAATAGAGAATCTGTCTGGCTGCGGATATCCAAGGGACTCTCGCAAATCAAGACTTCCCAAACTTTTTTTTGTTTTTCGTCCAAAATCGGACGGGAGTAAAAATCGAGTTCCCAAATACTGCCCATGTTTTAAGATGAAAATCTGGCGAGTTGATGTTGCTCTGATATTTTCATCATAAGAGGTTGAGCCACCCTCCGCGCATGAGCTTTGCCCAGATGCATTCCTGCAGAGAATTATTACATTGAAATTCAGTCTGATACCAAAGATGCCCTAAAATACTAGCGTATATTTATCTCTATTAACTGTGCTAAAGCGTGAAAATTTCTAGGGCGTGTTTTCTATCCTCGCCGATACCCGCGTATGGTGCAGCAGTTCCACAAAGTCCTCGGCGAGTGAGACTAGGAAAAATTAAGATTTTGCAGCCCTGCTAGGCAGGCTTAATGAAGCCTAGCCTATCTGTGCATTATTGTCAACGTCAACTAAAAACCTGATGAAGAGTGCTTCTTTTAGGGAGTGCTGAGTTTAAAGACCACATCTCCAATATTTTAGAGATAAATCATGAACTTTGAAGAAGGATTACAAACTTTAGATACAGCGGTTTTTAGCAAAACTAATAGACATTTAAGCGATGCAGAAAGAATCATTCTGCAAAGTTCATGGCAAGGACTAACATATGAAGAAATTGCCGACAGTAGCAACCATTATACAGCCGAATATCTCCGACAATTTGTAGGTTTTAATCTGTGGAGATTACTTTCAGAAATATTAGGAGAAAAAGTTAGTAAAACTAATTTTCGGGCAGCGATTGAACGTTTATACTTGAGGAATAAGAATCTCGTGCCAGCAGAAGTACATCCAGATACTTGTATGACTATCAAAAATGGATTTGTGCCAGAAGAGCCAGAAGGTTCATTACGACTCAATTCTGTATATTACATCCAACGTCCACCCATAGAACAACGTTGTTATGAAAAAATTCTTCAGTCAGGTTCTTTGATTAGAATTAAAGCCCCTAATCAAATGGGTAAAACATCCCTACTTGATAGAATTATCGCTCACTCCAGTCAGCATGGATATCATAAAATACGTTTAAATTTAGCACGAGCAGAAAGAAATGATTTGAGTAATTTGAATAATTTTTTGCGTTGGTTTTGTAATTATATTAGTGAGACATTAAGATTACCTTCTTTATTAAATGAAACCTGGCATGAGTATAGAGGTAGTATAGTTAATTGTACTACTTACTTTGAAGATCATATTTTATATAAAATAGATAATAATTTGGTATTAGCATTAGATAATGTAGATAGAATATTTCAATATTCTGAAATTTCTCAAGGTTTTTTTCCATGTTACGTACTTGGCATGAAGAAGCCAACACTTTAGAAATTTGGGAAAAATTACACCTAATAGTAGTACATTCTACTGAAGATTATGGCTCATTAGATATAAATCAATCACCCTTTAGCGGTGTTGGTTTAGTGGTTGAATTAACAGAGTTTACCCCATCACAAATAGAAGTTTTAGCCCAGCGTCACCAACTTGATTATAATCAAAGCCAACTACAGCAATTAATTTCTATGGTTGGAGGACATCCATATTTAATAAGATTGGCACTTTATCGCCTAGCACTTGGGAATATCACTCTAGAAAGTTTTTTACAAAATGCTCCCACAAATGCCGGAATTTATGAAGAACATTTACGCCGAATTTTGAACGATTTGCAAGTAAATCCCCATCTAACTGAGGCATTTATGCAAGTAGTGACAGCCACAGAACCAGTTAGTATAGCAACCATGTCAGCATATCAGCTATACAGCATGGGACTTGTTAAGAGAGTTGGCAATAAATTAGTCCCACGCTGTCAGTTATATCAACAATATTTTCGGGAACATTTATCACTGATTTAAGGATTTAACGGAATGAAGGAAAAGCTCTAAGTGATGGCTCTCTAGCCCGCTTCCTGGACATTAGGGAGCAAGATGCTCCCATGATTATTAGGATTATATCAGCAAATATTACAAAAAGAAGAAATTACCGTAGATGATAGTCCTGAACAAACACAACTACGTCTGACAGGTTTAATTGTTAAGCAACAGGGAAAACTGCGAGTTTATAATCAAATTTATGCAGAGATATTTAATCAAGCATGGCTGGAAAAAGAATTTGCCAATATTCGCCCCTACTCTGAAAGTTTAAATGCTTGGGTAGCTTCTAATTTTCAAGATGAATTGTGTTTATTAAGAGGAAAAAATTTACAAAATGCTCGTTTTTGGGCAGCAGATAAAGGTTTAAGTGATTTAGATAGAAAATTTCTAGATGCAAGTCAGGAATTAGAAAACCGGGATGTTCAGAAACTATTACAAACAGAAGCAGAAGCATCAAGAATTTTGGCAGAAGCAAACGAAGTTTTATTAGTAGCCAATCAAAAAGCCAAACGACGAATTAAAATGGGCGGAATAGTATTAACAGTAAGCCTAATTGTAGCAATAGTTGCGGGAATCTTGGCAGCCATGATGATCAAGGATATACAATTGGAGAGAATCAAATCCTTGAGTATGTCTTCTAATGGTTTATTAAAGTCAAATAAAGAAGTCGATGCTCTGTTAGCAGCCTTAAAAGCAGCCATTCAGTTGAAATCAGCAACTTGGGTAGATGCTAACACTAAAGAATCGGTAAGATTAGAATTGCAACGTGCGGTTTACAAAGTCAGAGAACGAAATCGCTTAGAAGGACATAATGATGCAGTCAGAAGTGTAGCTTTTAGCCCGGATGGTCAAACCATTGCTACTGCTAGTGAGGATAACACAGTTAGACTTTGGAGCGTTAATGGACGTGAACTTAGAAAATTCACGGGAAATAATCAAAGTTTTAGAAGTGTTAGTTTCAGCCCTGATGGTAAAATTATTGCTGCCATTAGTGCCGATAAAACCATTAAACTTTGGGGTATTGATGGGCATGAAATCATTACTTTAAATAGACAAGATAATACAGATAGTTTTATGAGCAGTATTTGTTTTACGCCCGATAGTAAAATAATTGCTGCTCCTAGCCAAGGCAATACAATCAAACTTTGGAATACTGATGATGGAAGAGAACTAAAAACCCTCAACGGGCATCAGCTTCCTGTGAATGAAACACATTCTATTTGGAGTATTAGTTGTAATCTCAATGGTAAGACCATTGTCACTGCCGATCAAGGTGGTTTTATCAGAATTTGGACTATTGATGGAAGAGAACTAAAAGCCTTTAGAGCGAGTCCGCAATCTATTTTCGGTGTTAGTTTTAGCCCAGATGGTAAAGCAATTGCCACTGCGGGAGGAGACACAACAGTCAAGCTGTGGGATTTAGATGGAAAAGAACTCAAAACCATTGGCAAACATGACAATTCTGTTACTAGTGTCAGCTTTAGCCCAGATGGTCAGACAATCATTTCTGCTGGTGCTGACAACACAATAAAACTTTGGAGCATTGATGGCAAACCACTCAAAACCCTCAAAGGGCATAACAATTCTGTCTTTAGCGCCAGCTTTAGTCCCGATAGCAAAATCATTGCCTCTGCAAGTTCTGACAACACAGTTAAACTTTGGAATGTTGACAATCAAGAACCCAAAACTTTAATTGGACATGATAAACCTCTCTGGGCTGTGAGTTTTAGTCCAGATGGTAAAATTATTGCTTCAGCAGGAGATGATAAAACTATAAAACTTTGGAATTTAAATGGTCAAGCAGTTGCATCTATAAACGCAAGTAGTGATAGTGAATGGAATCGGATTTGGAGCCTTACCTTTAGTCCCGATGGACAAACTATTGCTACTACTAATTTCGACAAAACAATCAAACTGTGGAACTTAAATGGGCAGAACATCAAAACCTTCAAAGGGCACAAAGACCAAGTTATTGATGTTAGTTTTAGTTCTGATGGTCAAACCCTGGTGACTGCTAGTTATGATGGTACGGTCAAACTATGGGATATAAATGGTCAAGAACTCAGAACTTTTATAGGAAATGCTGGTAAGGTTTGGAGTGTTAATTTTAGTCCCAATGGTAAGACAATTACCTCTGCTCATAATGACGGCACAATCAAACTTTGGAGCTTGCAGGGTGAGAACCTAAAAACTTTTAAAGGACATAGTAGTTATGTGAGAAATGTCCGTTTTAGTCCCGATGGTCAAATAATTGCCTCTGCTAGTCAGGATAAAACCATTAAACTTTGGAATCTAGACGGACAGGAACTCAGAACTCTCAAGGTCTGATACTGCTGGAATTACTAGATTTAGCTTTAGTCCTGATGGCAAAATTCTTGCTTCTGCCAGTGCTGACGGTACAATCAGACTTTGGCAAGTAACAGATGGTCAAGAAATAAAAACTATTGAAGGAAATGGATATCCTTTCTGGAATATTAGCTTTAGTCCTGATGGCAAAATTCTAGCTTCTGTCAGCGATAACGGATTTGTTGAACTTTGAAATGCAGAAGCTCTCAATTTTGAGCAGCTAATTGTTAGGAGTTGTAACTGGTTGGATGATTATCTCCAAAACAATCCCAATGTCAAAGAGGCGGATAAACATATTTGTAAATAAAAAACAGGGGGCGCTGATGTTGCAAGAAGCATCAAAAGTGCATCCCCCCATCCTCTTATTGTCCCTGCAGTTCCAATTATTGTCCCTGCAGTTCCAACCAGGTAACTAAGTCACTCACCTGATAAAAATCTAACAGTACCTCTGCTAAATTCTCCAACTGGGGACTAGATAATAATTGCAGTCGTTGGTCCAACTGGGGATCGATTGTACCAAACCGACAAGTCAGCAGGCGAATAATCAATGCGAATTCGCCTTCCTTTTTTCCTTCAAGACGCCCTTCCTGGCGCCCTTCTCGAAGAATTTGTTGATAAGTCACAGATTCGCGCATAATATCCGTTGTTAGCAATTGGTTAATCAAAGGTTCCTCAAACCGCAACCCAGCTAGGACAAATGTACAAGCGGCGATATTCTCTTTTTGTTCTATATCTTCAATCCTAGCTACTTGGGAAGCAACTTGGGTTAAAAGATTGTTGGGAGCATCGCTAGCTGCTAGAGTAGCTAAAGGCAACAGTGCTGGATTAGCAAGTAATGGTGTTGGATCTTCTTCCCACATGCGAATGACTCGATATTGATGAGTGGTGTAGGCACTCGTGTAAGTGTCAACAAATACAGCATCCGAGTTAGTGCGTTTGAGAAAAATCACTACTTGTTCTATGATTTTATCTGGGTATTGGGCTTGCAGTCGCACTAAATATTGCAGCATCCGAAATGGCATTGGGCGTCGGTAGTCTGGCAGGGTTTGAAATTCTATATGTAGAATTTTGTTGTCGATTTGTAGCAAAATCAGGGAATCAGCAGTAATCGGTTCGGCACTCAGTTCGGTTTTGAGGACGACGATATTATCGCTAGATTCACTCAGTAGCCAGTCAACAAATGGTGCTGGGTACTCCTGGGCAAGATATTTACAAGTATTGTCGTATGCCACGGTCAGCCAATTTGAGATTTTCTGTAGTCAGAATTAAACTATCAAGATTTGCCAACTAAACCTAGTAATTTAGGCTCTCTATCAACTCAGTAACGGTAGAATATACCTTACTTTCGTAGTTGCAAAAGACGAACGATGACAATGCATTCTAGTCTCCAACGTGCATTTACTACCCGCCGTGTCCTAAAAGTGATCAGCGGTTTGCATAACTTTGATGCCCATAACGTGGCTGCTACCGTCAAAGCCGCTGAACTTGGCGGTGCTACTTTTGTTGATATCGCCGCCGATTCTGCTTTAATTCAGTTGGTAAAATCTTTGACTAAATTACCAATTTGTGTATCAGCAGTAGAACCAGAAAAATTTGTGCAAGCTGTAGCAGCTGGCGCTGATTTGATTGAAATCGGGAATTTTGATTCCTTCTACGCCCAAGGACGTAGATTTGCAGCGGAGGAAGTGCTAGCGCTGACTCACCAAACCCGCGCCTTGCTACCGGAAATCACCCTTTCAGTGACTGTTCCCCACATACTGGAACTAGATCAACAGGTGCAACTGGCAGAGGAACTAGTCAAAGCTGGTGCAGATATTATTCAAACTGAAGGGGGCACCAGTAGCAAACCTGCTCATTCTGGCACCTTAGGATTAATTGAAAAAGCTGCCCCCACCTTGGCTGCAGCTTTCGAGATTTCCCGTGCAGTCTCCGTCCCAGTATTATGTGCTTCTGGCATTTCTAGCGTCACAGCACCCCTAGCGATCGCATCTGGTGCAGCCGGTGTTGGCGTCGGTTCTGCTATCAACCAACTCAATAGCGAAGTAGCAATGATTGCCGTTGTACGTAGCTTAGTCGAAGCCTTAGCGACTGCTAATAATCGGGCGATCGCCTAGTAGTCTTCGTAGTTAGGACTAAAGTCGGTAAATTTGTCAGCACTATCCAAGCCGCAGGGTAGTGCTGACTACAAGCCAACAAAATTGATGAGGGGGATGACTCCTCCCTCATCGCCCCCAGTCCCTAACCCCTAGCCCCTAGAGTATCTTTCAACGCATCAATCACCTGATCTTGCTGTTGTTGTGTCAGTTCTGGGAACATAGGTAAGGATAAAACCTCATTGCTAGCTTGTTCTGCTAAGGGTAATTGTCCTGGTTGATGGCCGAGACTTTCATAAATGGGCTGTAAATGTAAAGGGCGGGGGTAGTAAACCATTGTACTTACCCCCTGTTGTTGTAATTGATTACGCACTGTGTCTCGATATTGGGCACTAGTACCATTTCGTCCTGCACCTGAGATCCGAATAGTGTATTGATTCCATACCCCAACGCCCCGTGGTAATTCTTGAGGTGTGATGATACCAGGAATTTGACTGAGAAACTGGTCATAATAAGTGGCGATCGCTCTTCGTTGTTCATTCCATTTATCTAGATAACGGAGCTTAATCCCTAAAATAGCTGCTTGTAAAGCATCCAATCGGCTATTTACACCTATTTCTTCATGAATATAGCGAGTTTTACTACCATGCTCTCGTAATATCCGCAGTTTGGTAGCAATAGCTGGGTCATTAGTTGTAATTGCCCCGCCATCACCGCAACCACCGAGATTTTTGGTAGGATAAAAACTAAAGCAACCAATATGCCCAATACTACCGACTATTTTATCACCCCAACTTGCTCCTGTAGATTGAGCGCAATCTTCAATTACTGCCAAATTGTGAGTTTGAGCGATCGCCATCAGCGCCGTCATATCTACAGGTTGTCCAAATAGGTGAACTGGTATAATAGCCTTGGTTTTGGGGGTAATTGCTGATGCTACTTGCTGCAAATCAATATTAAACGTAGTCGGGTCTATATCAACAAAAATCGGCTTTGCACCAACGGCGCTGATGACTTCAGCTGTGGCGATAAAGGTGAATGTTGTGGTAATTACTTCATCCCCTGCACCAATTTCTAAGGCGCGTAGCGCTAAAAACAGTGCATCAGTACCTGAGTTACAAGCTACACATTCATCCACACCATTATAGGCGGCAAACTGTTTTTCAAAGCCTTCAACCAAGGGACCGCCAATATAACGACCAGAAGCCAGAACTTCGGATACAGCTGCACTGACTTCTGCGGCGATGCTGGTATATTGTTGCTTGATATCAAAGACAGGAACGGGATTTACACTTTGGATCATAAGGTTTCATTTTATCTGAACATACAAAGGACGCAAGTTAACGGTCTATTTTCGCTGATTGAATTGTTAATCAAGAAAGCGGCAAAAGACTGTCGTCTAGTATACTCATAGCAATTGATATTACTTAAGTAATGCTTTTTGCACGATGGTGGATTGAACAAGGAACTGGGGGAATGGGGAAGAAATGACAACTGTCAAGGGTTAATATTTGGGCTAAAGTTTGCAGAAGGTAAAAAACCAATGTCAGATCTAATCAAGCTGGATTTAGTTGATTTAGCAAGTGCTGTGGGATTGATGGCGATCGCGATTGGTTTATCTGCATGGGAAAAATTAGGACTAGAGTTAAACTTAGCCCTGGCTACGGGAAGAACTATTTTACAACTACTCGTACTGGGATATATTTTCGACTTCATCTTTGCTGTGGACAATCCTGGGGCTGTTTTGGGCATTTTAGCTGTAATGCTGACGATTACCGCGATTGTCGCACGAAACCGCATCAGCCAAAAAATTCCCCATATTTTAGCGATTGTGTGGGGATCAATTTTCGTTAGTACGGCGTTAACTCTGCTTTACACTAACTTCTTGATTATTCAACCAGAGAGATGGTATGAACCACAGTACGTGATTCCCTTAGCCGGGATAGTCTTAGGTAATGCCATGAATGCAACTGCGATCGCTGGGGAACGTCTTGTCAGCACTATGAACGCACAGCCTGGGGAAATTGAAACCCACTTAAGCTTAGGTGCAACTCCAGGGCAAGCAGTTAACCAGTACCGCAAAGACGCCATTAAAGCTGGATTGATTCCTACCCTAAATCAAATGATGCTCATCGGTATGGCTACACTACCAGCAATCACCAGCGGACAGTTGTTAGGTGGAGTCAAACCCCTCGATGCTGTATCATACGAAATTTTGATGATATTTATGGTTGCTTTTGCTAACTTGTTAACCACCCTGTTAGTTACTAGGGGGTTGTGTCGTCAGTTTTTTAACTCCGCCGCGCAGTTGGTAAGGTGAAGGGGGGAGTTGTTTACAGCCCAATCAAACATTATACAACAATTTTCAGTTAATTGAACCACACATAACCACATATATTGTAGGGAACAGTGCCCAGTGGTGTCAACTTAAGTTCAAACGCTTATCCCACAGGTCTTTTACCCCCCTTAATCCCCCCTTGTCAAGGGGGGAAAAAGAAATGCAGTTCCCTCCCCTTTCTAAGGGGAGGGTTAGGGTGGGGTAACGCGGATCTTGATGGTCAGTGAGTGAACTCAATATCACGTCTTCATAAGGGTTTCGCGTTAAGTTGACACCACTGGGCAGTACCGTGCCCCTACCCCTTCTACCCTCCAAGCGATCGCGAATAAATCGGCTTTCGTTGAGAATCATACACAGCCAGGGGCAAATTAGCATTATCACTAATTACTCCTAGGGCTTCCTGTAAGATTTGCAAGTGAGTGTTGCCGTCAACAGTAATTGGGTTCTGAGGATGAGAATTAGGTAAGCTAGTTTGCCGTGCTTTGTCATACTCAGGTGTTAAGTAGACAGTAATTCCCTGGCTGTTGATGGTAAAAATACAAATCCGAATTTGATTAGTACAAGTAGTTGTCAGATCCTTGCGGGTTTTTTGCAAACTATTAGACACTTGGAGTTTTTCTTGTGCTTGTTTGAGGGCTGCTGAATATGGTTCGATCAAGGTCTGAGACTGATTGTAGTAAAGGCTATTACGGTTAATTTGTTTAATAATCTGTAAAGCCTGACTCCAATAGCTTACAGCCGCTGACAATTGGTTTTTTTGCTCAAAGGCTTTGGCTTGGTTAGCTGTGGTGATAGCTTGTTGGTAGCTTTTGGCGCTTAATTGCTCTTGAATGAAGCGATCGCGTGCTGTTAGTAGTTTCGGTTTATATTCTGTTAAGAGCTTTTGGGCTTCTGCGTATTCTGAGCTACTCTGGGGAATGACATTCAAGGCATTAATTACTACGAGCCAAGTCGATTGTACCTTTTGCCAGTCATTTAAGGATTTTGCCGTAGCTTCCAGCTTAGTAGCTGTCTTGGCTACATCTTTGGCTGCAGTTAATTTTTGCAGCCATCTTTGAGCCACGAGTATTTGTTGATTTGTGGCTTGTAATTTAACGCGAGATTTCAGTAATTTTTCTTGTACTAGTCCATACAGTTCGCTCGTGGGGGCGACTGCTTCTAGTGGTGCGATCGCCTGTCGCCAGAGTTTTTGCCTAGCTTGTAATTCTTCTAGACTCTTTGCAGGTGTCTCTGTTTTTTGCAGCGCCAAGGATGCCGTCTGCAAAGCTTTGACTACCTGGTTAATGTTTTGTGCTTGTCCTGATAAACTGGCTTTTAGTTCCTCTCCTTGTTGGTGATGGGATGACCAAAAAGGAATCGTTGTTAAGGCCGAACTTGTTGTATCCAGTTGTTGTTGGACTGCTAGCAATTCTTTTTCAGACTTAGCCCGACGAATTAGTTGTCTGGATTGGGTTTTCAATTGTTGAGCAGTTTGTATTTGTTGACATTCAGATAGCACACAAGGGCGAGTCACTAAGCTAGTACCAGCACCCAACACCACAAATCCCACCAAGCCTACACCCAGCAGAATCGGTTTGATTGGGCGTTTTGAGTTAGTAGTCAATAAATCTGGCGTACCGTCTAAGGGGTCAAACGATTGTTCCGCCTCGATCTCATCCGTAAATGAAGCATAGCTATCAGGCTCAGGGTAGGATATTTCTTCCTCATTTCCATAATTTTCTCTATCATCCTGATAATTTTCCTCATCACCCTCATCACCCCCATCACCCCCATCACCCCCATCACCCCCATTTCTGTCAACGCTCCAACTTAGATTACGTTTGGCATAGGGGAGTTTCTCACCGGACACCCTGAGAAAAAATTGCACCCGCTGGGAACTAAGGGTTGGTAGCCACTGAAGTCCTTCTTCCAGAAGTTGAAAAATTATTTGGGCGTCAACCATCACGCCCACTGGATGTTGAGTTAAAACCATTAACTCATCATTATTGAGGGCACACTTAACTTGCAATAATTCACCAGATGGGATTTCTGCGAGCAATTGTTCCTGCAAAGCTTGGGCTAAAAGCTGTAAATCTTCCTGTTGGGCTGCTACTTTCATAAAGCGTTGTCGCTCGTCTTCTATATTGTTTTTATTATTTTTCCCAGAATCAAAATTAAAGACGTTCGTTTGTTGAATGTAGATGCACAGTTCAACCAACCACAGCCAGAAAATCAGATTGTCCAACTTTCTAACACAAATTCCGCGTTTGCAGCAAAAATCAAAAGTTCCAGTCTCGACATTTTCATACCGCTATATGTCACATTCCACAATCCGACTTAAAGTAGAAATTACACATAAAAAAATGGGAATAATAAAATTTTTGGGCATTTTCACGGCTGTGGTATCCACAATCAAATGCACCCTAGCTACCAACCATCATCACAGATGTGGCAGTGCCCTAGTGAGAAACTTATCCTCAGATGAGTGAAATAATGTTATGTTAGTGGTTATTCACAAGAATGATAGTTGTGTTACACACTAGCAATTTTACTGATAATATTAATGACTTATATTTAATGACTGGCAGTAAGTTAGCTAAATAAATAAATTTACCTACTCTGCCGAATCAGATAAAATTGATCGGTGAAAATGAAATTTTTCTAGCCGCCGAAAACTTGATTTTGGAATCAAGACGCCGCGAAAAATCAAAGACAATACCAAAAAAAAGCTTTGGAAATGTCAACAAAAGGTGCGTGTACATGGATTTATTGGAATACCAAGTGAAAGAATGGTTTGGGAAAATAGGCATTCCTGTATTGCCATCCCAACGAATTGACCATCCCACAGATCTGAAGCGGTTAAAAATTCGCTATCCGATTGTATTAAAATCTCAAGTTCATGCAGCAGAAAGGGCAAAAGCAGGTGGAGTCAGAATTGTCGAAACAACTATTGATGCGATCGCCGCCGCGCAAAATATCTTTAATTTGCCAATTTGGGGTGAATTACCAGAAGTTTTGCTGGCCGAATCTAAGTATGATGCCAAGCAGGAGTTTTATTTAGCAGTCGTATTAGATACCGCTGTGTGCCGACCAGTTCTTTTAGGTTGTAAAGAAGCGAACATTGATTGGGAATCTGCAGGAAAAAAAATGCAGTATGTTGTCGTTGAACAGGAATTTTCGCCATTTTATGCTCGACGACTAGCTTTGAAAATGGGTTTGCAGGGTACGCTGATGCAGTCGATCAGCACTGTTGTGCAAAAGATGTACGAGTTATTTGTCCAAAAAGATTTGGATCTGGTAGAAATCAATCCCTTAGCAATCAGCACCTCTGGTCAAGTTATGGCCCTCAATGGTAAAGTCAGGGTCAACGAACGGGCGATTGGGCGTCATCCAGAACTGGCGGATATGGCAGCAAAAATTGTCACCTCTTATTCCCATAATAAAAATGGCAAGTTGGGGGACTGGAATGGCAGAGAAATGCAGGGACAAATAGGTATTTTGGGTAATGGGACTGGTTCAGTGATGGCAACTTTAGATTTAGTTGCTAACGCTGGAGGTAAGCCCAGTATGTGTATAAATTTACGTCATAGTTTGTTGACTGATACCACTCCTACTACCTTTTGCGATCGCCTAAACAAAAGTTTACAAATTATGGCGGCTGACAAAAGCATTCAAGTTATACTAATTAACCTCCTAGGTAGTATTCCCCAGTCCACTGAATTTGCTGAAGTCATAGGCAAATTTTTGCAATCCGAAAAAACCGAAGTCAAATCAGAGGTTGTACGCTCTAATGGTAGCAAAAGCCGTCGAGAAAACGGCTCTGTACGTTTAGTAGTACGTCTTGCAGGTTCTGAGTTCAATGCAGCTAAAAAATATTTAGCTGCACTCAAAACCCAGGGCGATGGGTTGATATTGGTAGAAAATTTAGATGAAGCGGTGGATGAAGCAATTCGTCTGGCCAAAACAACCGCTAATAAAAAGTAGCGACTGGGGACTAGTGGTTCACCACTAAAACTCTTGTGGGGTGGGCATCTTGCCCGCCATTTTGTACGTATTGAGCATATGATGGGTGACTGAGCGTCAACATTAAGTTTTCTTGATTTAGGTAAAAATAGAATTCAGACGATACTGTGCATGTATCGTTTTTCTTCCCAGTGGCTTCAGACCCTGAGTTGGCAAAATTACCGTAACATTTTATGAACTTAACGCCAGACAGCAAAGTGTTAATTCAAGGCTTCTGTGAATTCATATCAGCAAGTCATATTGCTCAAATGAAAGCTTATGGAACAAATTTAGTTGCTGGTGTCAATCCTGGATTTGGTGGACAGCAACTGTATGATCTGCGTGTATTCGATTTGGTTGAGGAGGTAGTGGGCGAATTTGGGTCAATTGATACGACAATCATTTGTGTAAATCCTTACCAAGTGCTGGATGCAGCATTAGAAGCGATCGCATCTCAAATCCGCCAGATTATTATTATTTCCGCTGGTGTACCACCATTAGATATGGTGCAATTACTTCGCAAAGCTGAGGCTTGTGAAACTTTGGTCATAGGGCCAAATAGTCCGGGGATCATCGTGCCCGGAAAAATTCTCTTGGGTACTCATCCTAGTGAATTTTATACCCCTGGTTCTGTGGGAATTGTCAGCCGTAGCAGCACCCTCACCTACGAAGTCGCCTGGGAATTAACCAAAGTTGGTTTAGGGCAGTCGATTAGTGTCAGTATTGGTAGTGATGCGATCGTCGGTTCCTCGTTTCTCCAATGGCTGCAAATTCTTGATGAAGACGATAACACACAGGCGATCGTTTTAGTCGGTCAACCAGGTGGCGGTAGTGAAGAAGCGGCGGCGCGGTACATTGCTGAGGCCATTGATAAGCCAGTAATTGCCTATGTTGCAGGTAAACACGCACCACCGGGCAAACATTGGCGTCAGACTGGGACTTTAGCAACCATTATTGGACGCGATCCTAATTTTGGTACAGCCCAAAACAAATTAACTGCTTTTAAAGAAGCACAAGTCCCAGTGGCTGAACGTCCTTCGCAAATTCCCGAATTGGTGAGGAAGGGGATGAATTAAAATAATTCGTAATTAATAATTCATAATAATTCATGATTTAATAAAATCTGACAATTACGAATTATCAATTATAGGGGTTATCGGTTGAGTCCAATACACTCGTAAGGGCACGGCAATGCCGTGCCCCTACACGCGACGACAGTCTACCAGTTCTTTTACAGCATTATTGATTTGAACCACAGATCCTCGTAGGGGCGCAAGGCCTTGCGCCCCTACATATGATTGATGTATTGTCAAGATTTTTTGAATTGATATTACTTCTATTCTTCCAACAATTTGGGAATATAATCATAGCCATCCACCCCAATAATCGCGATGAATTTAGGGCGATTTTGCAGCAAAGCATTACTAAAAGCTTCAGCCCCAATTTGAGTTTGTAAAAGTGTGATCAATTTTGCTGGTTTACGCCATTCTTGAGAAGCAATTTGATTTAACAAATACATGCCTAAACAACCTGTATAAATTGCTCTTTCAAAATTTGCCAGACTATAATTAACCTCAGATAAGTTAGCTAAATTTAACCCTTGCAAATACAAATCACCAGAAAGCTGTGCAGCATTAAAGCCTGCTTCTAAATTTTTGATAGCATTTTCTGGCTGTTTAATAATTTGGTAGGCAATACCGATACTGCTTAAACACAAAGCTTTACTTTGAATATCGCCTAATTTTTCTGATAAATTTAAGCCTTGTTGCAGATAGTTAATCGCCATTTCATAGGTTTCTGGTTCTACATCTGCTAGCTGTTGGGCTTGCATGACTTCGCTATAACCTAAATTTACCAGTGCATTGGCTTCACCAGTGCGATCGCCTGCTTGGCGACTTAAAATTAATGCCCGTTGACTGTAGTTAATCGCCTCAGCATAATTTTGCTCTTGTACGTGAGTCCGGCTGAGGTGGTTGAGATTGGCAATTTCACAGGGGCGATCGCCTGCTTGTCTGGCTATTTCTACTGCTTGTTGATGAAAATCGATTGAGCGTCTGTATTGTCCTAAAGCTCGCTGAGAATAACCTAAAAGTGTCAAAATTCGGGCTTTTTCTTGGGTTCCCTCAACTCGGCGCAAAGGTTCATCTAAATAATCTAGAGCATTCCGTAAATAACTGCCAGAAAAAGAGGCAAAAATCCCGCCATAAAGGGGAAAATAAGCACGCTGGGCAAAAGTTCGCAGAATTTGCAGCATGATTTGTGAAGCACCATTGCTGTAAATTACCCCAATTTTTTCAAAACCACTTGCTAACTGACTCCAAATTACAGCAAAGGTTAAGAAAGTAGAAATAGACAACTTTGAGCCTGCTTGGACATTATAAGTTTGTTGGTCAAACCAGTTAACTAATCCCCGTTGTAAATACTGCAAAATCAACGCCAATTCTACCCAATCACTGACGATAAAACTCTGCTGCTGTTGAGCGAATTGAATTGCCGATTGTTCCATTGCTAAAGCGCGAAATAGTCCTTGGGCTAATTCGCCATTCACTTGTTTTGCCCAAGTTGCCCAAGGGCCGCGTTCTCCTGGTACACTACCAAATCCTATTTCCCGATTTTGCTCGTACATCCAGCTAACTAAGTGGTCTTTTAGTCGTTGCCAAGAAGCTAAACCTCTGGTAATTCCTATTGATATTTGCTGTAAATCAGAATCAGCTTGGGCAAATTGCTGTAAAGATTTTGACAACTGCTGTAACTGTTGGACACTGAGTGGATACTTTTGATTAGGATCAGTAAAGCTTAAAAACTTAGCGAGACGCTCATCACTAGTAGCTGTGGTAATTTCTTTAACAGCAGAGACAATCGCTTCTGTAGCTTTGTTGTGTTCTTGCCAGCGTTGCCATTGAGTTTGAATTGTTTTAATTGCTCGGAAAATTCGATTAGCCTTGGCTTTTTTGAGTTCATCCTTTTCACTGTCCACTTGCTGCTGAGTGGTATTCAGGCGATCGCTCAAAGCTAACTCAAATACTTCTCCCGTACCAGGAGTCAATTCTTTAAGCAATATTTGATACACCTGCTCGACAGAGCTAATCTTGCCCTTGAGGGTGGTTTCCACAATGTCATCGATGACAGCGAGGTAGCGATCGCGCAATGAAAGAGATTCTGACACTTTAGCTACTAGAGAACGTCACGTTTATTCTAATTGTAATGTGGGGATTGGCGAGTGAGAAATTTCGAGTTATGCCTCCCCTTTTCAAGTTCTCCCCGCCAAATTAGCAACGACTGCAGCCAATTCTCCTGGATTGACTGGTTTGGGGATGTGTAACTGAAAGCCTGCTAATAGGGCTTGGGTGCGATCTTCAGCCCTGGCGTATGCAGTCAAAGCGACGGCGGGAGTTCGTCCTCCTTCGGCTGGGGAAAGGTTCCTGAGTTTACGAATGAGTGTATAGCCATCTTCTTCTGGCATCCCAATATCGCAGACTAGTATATCAGGGCGAAATTGTGGTATTGTTCCTAATGCCTCACTGGTAGATGCTACTGCCGTCACTTGGGCACCATACTGTGTCAAAATTGTGGTGAACAATTGCCGGGCATCTGCTTCATCATCAACCACAAGTACCCGTAAGCTCTCCAGGATTAACAAATAGTCCTGAGATGGTTCAGGCTGAAGCAAGGATGAAGACTGTTCTGGCGTACTTTCTTCTACAACCACCGCTTTCATCGGCACAGTGATGCTAAAAGTCGATCCCTGACCAATACCTAGACTTTCGACTGAAACTGTACCACCATGTAATTCTACCAAATGGCGGACGATCGCTAATCCTAATCCTAATCCACCATGCGATCGCGTACTACTGCTATCGGCTTGACGAAAGCGTTCAAATACATAGGGTAAGAAGCCAGGATCAATACCTGCGCCTGTATCACTGACGCGGATTTGCACGCAAGAATCAATCCGCTCCAAATAGACAACCACTCTTCCCCCCGTGGGGGTAAACTTAACTGCGTTAGAGAGCAAATTCCACACAATTTGTTGTAGGCGGTTGGCATCGCCCATAACTAATCCTATACTTTGGTCAAATCTGCCCTCAATGTGAATTTGCTTGGCGTCAGCGGCTGGACGAACGGTATCAATTGTTGCCTCGACAATTGGTATTAGTTTTACAGGATACATGTTCAGGCGGAGATTTCCCCGAATAATCCGCGAGACATCGAGAACATCTTCTATGAGTTGTGTTAGGGACTTACCATTACGGTTAATTGTTTCTAGGGCACGGGTGATGGTAGGCTGATCTAATTTGCGGCTAATGAGTAGCTGTGTCCAGCCGAGGATGGCGTTGAGGGGGGTGCGGAGTTCGTGGGAGAGGATAGCTAAAAACTCATCTTTCATGCGGTTTGCGGCTTCTGCAGCGGCGCGTGCTGCTTGTTCTCGCGCTAGTAGTTGTTCGCGCTCTTGCTCTGCCAGTTTGCGATCGGTAATGTCAATTATGAACCCATGCAATAGTTGTGGACCATCTTGATTCCGCACAACATTTACAATGTCATATAACCAGACAACTCTGCCATCTGCTGCCAACATTCTGTATTCAAATTCGTAATTATCCAATGTCAGAGAAGATTCTAGAGAATAATTGACAGCCCACTCTCGATCTTCTGGGTGCATGTGTTCAACCCAAAAAGTATGACTGTACCAGTTTGTTAATGGATAACCAAGAATTTCGACACTTTGCGGTCCTACATAGGTAAAATTTCCTGTATTAGCGTTGGCTTCCCAAGGAATCACGCGCACTTTTTCTGTTAATTTCCTTAAGCGTTCCTCGCTCTGTTTGAGCAATGCTTCCTCTTGCTTATGCTGTGTAATATCGCTGATTAAAGCCACAAATCCGGCCACTTTTCCCCGGTGATTTAACTGGGGAACGTAAGTGCAAGTAAAAAAATTAATTGTACCATTTCGTGAAGGTACTTGAGTTTCGTAGCTGATGGTTTCTCCTGATAATACTGCTTTTATATAAGGGCTAATTGATTGATAAACTGCCTCACCCACAACATCTTGAATGTGCTTACCATCAATTTCTGAGGCATTCATCCCATACCATTCTTCATATCTCTTATTATTAAAACGGTAGCGTTCCTGGGCATCGACATAAGAGATAAAAGCGGGTACAGCATTTGTAATCAAACGCAGTTGTTCTTCTCGTTGACGCATTGTCTCTTCTGCCAGTTTGCGTTCGCTTAAGTCCAGCACAAAACTGATTACCTGATCGGGATTGCTTTCTAATAAAGCCGAACCTATAATAACGGGAACGCGGCTACCATCTTTGCGGATATATTCTTTCTCAAAAGCCGGAGATACTCCTTTCGTTCTGAGTTCTATAATAGAGCGATCGCTAATGTCAAAATATTCTGGCGGTGTCATTTCCCGCCCTCTCACTCGCCCTGAGAGCAGTTCCTCTTGTGTATAACCTACCATTGTTAAAAAGGCATTGTTAGCTTCAACAATTCTGCCGTTGATATCGGCTACAATTACCCCAATAATATTGGCATCTGCCAAACGTCTAAATTTTGCCTCACTAGCCTGCAGCTTCTGTATACTCACTTCTAAGCGCTGCTTGGCATTGTGTAACTCAGAGTTTAGCAAGCTGATGAATATTCCCATGAAGATAAACAAAGCTAAACGCCATCTACTCTCTAAACTATAAATAAAGAACGAAAATACTGGTTCTAGGAAAAAGTAGCTTACGGCTAGACTAGACAAAACAGTAGCCAACAGCCCTGATCGTAGTCCACCATACCATGCACTAACTGCTACAGCAGCAAAAAATAGCACAAAAATTGTTGGCTTCAGTAGTGGATATAGCAATAGTGTTAATAGCAATGCGCTAACAACCGCCAACACTGCTACAGTGTAAGGTAAAAATCGAGGACATATTCCTTTCAAGGCCGCTTCTCCTTCGCATCTGCTAGCTAAAGATTAGCTAAACAAGGCATTCTCTCAACACCTATTTTGCCTTGGAGAAATACATAACTAACAGTTAATTGGTATCAATCTATCTAAAGTAGTAAAAATTACTGTTAATTTCTCGTCTATAGCAGTGCGTTTTGATGTTTTAACAAATCTAAGTATCCGTAGGCTAGAATGTCACCAGGACTACACAGGGACTTCCCCAGGATGAATAGAGGTACACCTGTAGGGGACTGACAAATAAAAAAACATCCAATAATTTCTTGTGGGGTGGGCGTCTCGCCCGCCATTTTGTACCGAGATAGAGGAGAATAAGAAGTTTTTTGATTTATTCCTGAGTTATGATCTGACTATATTCACTCACAGCATCATATTGGTCAGCCATTAGTGCATATTTTGCTAATAAATCTAAATTTAACTCTGGCAATAAATTACTTTTATTAACTTTGATATAATTGTCACCTTGCAAACAATAAACTGATAATAAACTATCTTCCCAAAACCAGACTTCAGGTACTCGCAAACGCTGATAAATTTCTAGCTTATTGATTCCGCCACTCGTGACAGTTATTTCTAACAATAAATCGGGAATAGGTTTTTTTGTCCCTAAATTATAAGACTCATCGAGTTCGCATCGGGTGTTGTCTTCCTTTTTACCTATGGTTGCAGATCCCCGCCCATAAAATCGGATATTCTTTATCCGGAGATAAACTTCCAGCAACATCGCCAAAGTTTTTCTATTGTCCTCATGGTCGTCAGAAAGTGGCGACATAATTTCGAGAATACCATGTGACATCTCCTACACTGAACCGAGACGGTTACAGTGTAGGCTTCCAACAGCCCGATGAAGGGTATGAAGGATTTCCTTCGTGGTACTATCGTCCATAGTTCCAACTATGTCTAGTTTCCCACTACGGCGTTTTATACTGGGGAAAATGCCCAACCCCAGTCTTTTCAAGTTGACAGCGGCGTTAATATCGCGGTCAACCATCAAAGTATTTTGCTCATCCCAATATTCTCTGATACTGCAATCCGTAAAAATAATTTCATTGCGGTAACTGAGAATCATTGAAGTATATTGTGGCTTCTGTGAAATTGCTACAGCACCAGCTTTTTCGGCTATGCACTCCAGAATTTCAAAGAATTGTCCAAAAGCACCATCAGCCCACGACTTATTCAGTCCTGACTTAGCGGACTGTCTATTGGGAAGATAGCTTCCATTCTCATCCTGTTTGGTTTTATTGCGTCGGGTTAGCCCTTTAAGGTTCAAATCCTCGTAGAAGAAAAACTTCTTTCCAGTTCTGACAAGCTTGTGAGCAGTTTTGTACTGGAAATCTTTGCGACTTCTGGCAATTTTTTGATGCTGTTTAGCTTCCCGTTTTGCCAACTTACGCCGAGATTTAGATCCCCGCTTACGTCTATTTCGTTTAACAGAAATACGATCTAGCTTGTCTTGATTCTTGCGTAATGGCTTTAAAGATGGGAGCTTTTCACCAACTGATGTTGCAAGATAATCATCGCCTTGCAACACAGCATCAATCCCCATTGAGTTGTCCCAATTGGGGATAAGCTTGATCGTTTGATTTGGGATGGTTACATCTGACAATACCATCTGCATGTACCAGCCATCAGCCTTTTTTGTAACGCTAACTTGCTTTAGTGTAAATCCGTCAGGTATCGGTCGGTGCATCCGAACCTTAAACATCCCCAATTTGGGCAAACGAATATACAACCAGTTTTTACGAATTAGCTTTATCCATTCATTATTAGCCGTTGCAAACGTCATGGTTTTGAAACTCACCTCAGTTTTGAAGCGTGGTTTCCCAGAACGTTTACCGCTAGAATCCCCAATCACAAAACGCTCGAAAGCTTTATCAACACGAGAACAAACATCCTGTAGAACAGTTGAATCTACACTTTTAAAATCAAGTAATTCACCAGACCATTGCACTATGCTCAAGTCTTTTTTGATGGCTGGTAGCTGGAGCTTCTGACTGTAATAGTTAGGTCGGTCTAGTAACTCAGGGAGTCTGGTTACAAAAATTGGACAACTATTTACAGCATGACGGTTATTTTCCCACCAGGAGAAGCGTTCACCCAATTGGCTGTTATACCAGTACCGACAAATTCTCAACCATTCGTTAAGAATTAGTTTCTGACTTGATTTCGGCTCTAGTCGGTACTGGTAGGTTACTTTCATCCTATTAGCTAAATGGGTGTTATGATTTAAGCATACACTAATCATACCATAATATTCTTTCAAGAATAATGAAAAATGATTTTGTATCCAAAGGTCGGTCAGTGAGTGATTTAAAAGCTCACTTAGTTTTGACGACAAAGTATAGACGCAAAGCCTTTACTCTAGAAATGTTAAAACGACTGGAGGATATCTTGGTTGACTTGCTCGAAAAATGGGATTGCAAGCTAGTAGAATTCAACGGAGAAGAGGATCATGTCCACCTACTATTTCAGTACCACCCAGATTTGCAGCTTAGTAAACTTGTAAACAACATTAAATCTGTTACCTCCCGCAGGTTACGCCAAGAATATGCCGAGCATCTAGAAAAGTTTTTCTGGAAAGATGTATTTTGGAACGGATCTTATTTTGTAGCTAGCTGCGGCGGAGTGACAATCTCAAAGCTCAAAGAATATATTGAGAATCAAAATAGCCCAGAATGAATATGGAGTCATGGCTCGACATAGCAATTAATTGTTTTGGCTACGCCAAAAAGCATTAATTACTATCTCTCTCCACTCCCGCGCATTCATCTCACACCCCTAAGAGTGGGTGTGAGGCTTCTGCTGATCTAGCTAAATAAGTTAGTCGTGCGCTTGTCCCTGCAAGGGCAACATCAAGCTGTTCTAACTGTTCCCAACTGACATTGTACAGAAGAACGTAGGCAGTCTCAGAAGTCGTAGGTTTTTCCAGGACAGGAGAAGACATAAATTAAACCATAGCGTGGCTTATTTCTATCATAAGACCTCTTGCAAAAGTCCCCTAACACCCCACCCCCAACCCCTCCCCGTATACGGGGAGGGGAGACTTTGACGTAAGTCAAAGGCGGGGTGGGGTTCTTTGGTTTGATTTATGCAAGAAGTTTATAGAACTGAGACAGCATAGATCCAGATCATCTTTGTTAACAGTGGCGATCGCCACTGTTAAACTTCTGGTATAAATCAAAAAAGAATCCCACCCAACCAAATCGCCAAAATGGTCACAAAACTGCGATAATCTTCATAAAAGTTCCCAGATTCCGCCGATGCTAAGATTAATTACAGACTTCGACGGTCCGATTGTTGATGTTTCCCAACGGTATTATCGTGTTTATCAATTATGCTTGGAGAAAACCCAACGCCCAGGCCAAACTGTGCAAGAATTGTCTAAAGCCGAATTTTGGCAATTAAAGCGATCGCGGGTTCCTGAAAAACAAATCGCCCTAAATTCTGGACTGGATGAGGTACAAGCCCAGGAATTTACCCAGTTGCGGCGGCAAACAGTGCATACCCAACCTTATTTTGAGTATGATACCCTCATCCCCGGTGCGGTGGAAGCATTGTTAAAAATTCAACAATCTGGTATTGATTTGGCAGTGATGACAATGCGCCGAGTTAGGGAACTAGACTATGCCTTGAAAAAATTTGATTTAGGGCAATTTTTCCCAGAAAATCGCTGTTATTGCCTAAGTAATGACTATGTGAAAACCCGCGACATCGAAGATAAACCCTTGTTGATGACACGGGCTTTAGAAGAACTTCCCCCTGTCGCTGATACTTGGATGGTAGGGGATACGGAAGCTGATATTGCTGCAGCTAAAAAACACGGTATTCAGGTGATGGCTGTAGAGTCTGGTATCCGCGATCGCACCCAATTGGAAATTTACCACCCCGACTTCATAGTTGAAAATTTGAGTTCTGCTGTCAATCACATACTAGAGTCTAGAATAGCACAGACAAACTCGCTTTCTATCGGTTAGCTGCTTAAATTAATGGGTGAAATAATATCATACTTTGGCAAATTACCAATTACCCATAATTAAAATTCCCCTCCCGCTCAAGCGGGTAGGGGTTCGAGTTGACGTTCCAAATTATATAGACACAATCAAACAAATTACCAAAATCCCAATTTTTGATAAAAAATAGGAGTCAGGTAGCCTGGAAATATCAAATTGATTTAACGGAGAAAACTGCTAACCAACCATAACAAAATAAACGTCAATACCGTAGAAAATTGATTAGGCGACAGATTAATAAATTGTAAGGGTAATATCCAGCTAGCAACTAGTGCGCCAACAATTAAGCCAATTATTAGCCCAACTAGGGTGAGCAATACTGCTCGACCAAATTTACCTTCCTTGCGACTAAGAAAGTAAATACTGATTCCCACGCCGACAACTAAAGCCAGCTGCAAAACCTGCGGATCACCCGCAACTGCGTAAAAAATACTGATAGCACTCAAACCCAGATACCAAGCTCCAGGTAATAGGACATCTGGTAACGAAGGCTGATCGAGCATTCGTTGCAGCCATGCAGGTGACTGCTCGCGAGGGGTGGGACTTTCTTTCGGCGCCGATTGCACTCGTAACTCTGGAAACCGAATGCGTTCAGGTACTTTGATTTTACCTTCTTGGCGCATCCGTAACCGCTCCATTAAAATGGCGTCGTAAGCCGCTTCAATTACTTCTAGACGCTGGAGATCGCCACTGTATTGCTCCAATAGGCGATTGCGAGCATCCTGAATTTCATCGAAGCTAGCATCTTCAGATACCCCAAGTTTGTCGTAGGGATGTTGATCGCTCATGGGAGTTTATACTTCAGCCTCAATCAGCGGCAGACTTTAATGTTGACGAAAAACAGCTTTAGGTTTTATTTTGATCGAAACCAATATATCGATCTACTTTTATGCCCTACTTGGATGGTAGCACGGGTTAGTTTGATTGGGTTGACAATTTTAACTACAGTAACTTTAACATATTGTCATAAGTCCGTGTATCCCCTCATGCCGTTGACTTATTCTGGCTCTACTCTAGAATTTGAACTAGGGATACCTAAAACGCATATTTTATGAAAAAATTAACTTCTCTGCTGAAAATGTGGATATTTACCCTACCTTGACGGAGCCTTGCTCAACGAATCTCATAATGAGTGGTGGTATCGATCCGCATATCGATTTAAAATTGAACCGATTGAAATTACCACTGAGTTGGGAGCATAAAGTGTACTAGGATACTCCAAATCTACAGCTAAGGTCAGAATATCTGCTTACTGGACATAAAGTTAACAATAAAAATACCTTGCACTTAAATGCGGGGCTGACTACCAGAATATTTCGCTTGAATGTCCAGAATCTTAATTACAGTATATATTTGGAGAACAGCAAATACACTCCTTAGGCTGGTAGATTCTCATTGTTCCCCAAAGTGGTAACTGCGTTTTTACGCAATTTTCCTGTTAATCCTATGAATTTTTGTGTAAAGTGATGGTCATGGCTCCTGCCAAGATTCTTGTAGTTGATGACGACCCTGCTGTTCGGAACCTAATCCAACGCTTTTTGATTAAACAGAACTATCAGGTAGAGGCTGGCGAAGATGGTAAGACAGCCTTAGCTCTATTTGAGCAGTTTAACCCTGATTTGGTAATTTTAGACGTGAATTTACCAGATGTTATTGGGTTTAACCTCTGCCAAGAGATGCAAAGTCGTAATGGTGTTTTTGTTCTCATGCTGACTAGCCGTGCAGACGAAGCTGACAAGATTCGCGGCTTTGCTAAAGGTGCTGATGATTATCTCACCAAACCATTTGGATTGGGAGAATTAGAAGTCAGAGTAGCAGCTATTTTAAGGCGTCAGCGAATTGTGACTACCGCCGAACAAAAACGGTTGGTATTTGAAAAGTTGATGATTGATCCGGTGCGGCGGGAGGTGGCGCTTAATAGCCAGCCAGTACCCTTAACCGCATTGGAGTTTGATTTGTTGCATTTTTTAGCCAGTCATCCAGGTCGAGTTTGGCGGCGAGCCGAGCTAATCCAAGAAGTCTGGGACTATGAATATGTAGGCGATCAACGGGTTGTAGACGTGCATATCGGTCAAATTCGCAAGAAGATTGAAATCGATGCTAGCCAACCCGCATTAATTCAGACTGTCCGTGGCGTCGGATATAAGTTTGAATGTCCTGCTCATTCCCCTCAATTGGAAACTAGTTCTTGAGTTTAATTGTCGATAGTCTAGAGTTAAAAAACTCTAGATTTTTGACCCAAGAAAAAAAGTACAAGCCCTTGATGTCGGCATTTAGCTGATGCCATTCTTGGGCTTGTATATCAATTTGCGTTCTCAACTCTAATTCTGGTTCTGGTTTGTAGTTGCGCTTAAGCACAACTACAAACCAGAATTTTTCCTAATTGAGAATTAGACTCAGATATGCCAATTGGCATAACATATCAATTCTGTATGGGAAAAAGTCTCTACCAAAAGCTAAATTTACCAAGTGATTTACAGTAGTACTTTGTCAAGTGAGTTTTGAGGATTTCGTAGTCAGGACTTTAGTCCTGATTTTATTAGCACTTTAGTGCTGACTACGGAATTATTTACCCATCAATTCCAACTTGACAGACTAGTACAGCATGGCGGAAATAAACCCACCATTATGAACCTTGAAACAATCATCATTTGCAGTCTTGAGAAATGGTAGGCGTATTTACGCCGCACGGTACTAGTGGTCTATAGCATTAATTATGATCGTTACGTAGTGAGCGATTTATCGCTCATTAAAGCACTATACCGCAAGGCGTAACCCGCAGGGTAGTGCTTACTACATACCCCTCAAAATTAATGAGACAGAGTCCTAGCAGTTTCCGGATACCAGAATAGGTCATTTAATATTAGCAACTACGGTGTCTTGAGTGCATTAGCCATTAGAAGTTAATCATTGCAGGGCTGTTGAACTTAACTATGGTGGAACAAAGTTTCCAGATAGACACGAGCAGCACGGCGATCGCTATCTCCATTTTGCAGCAAAAATAGGGACAGCGCCGCCGTCAATACTCGGTTTTGATCCCAATCGGGATGTGTTTCTAAGTAGCTTTTGAGCGATTCGTGAAGTGTTTCCGGAATTTCTGTAAAAATGTTAACCGTTGTGTTCATGAGATTTTCCTCCTCTGAGGTCAATCAAGAGTGACCAATTGCTTGCTGTAAGCCTGTCTGTGGGCGAGCCACACAATCTTTTACCTACCCAAAAATCCACCTTAACATCCGCTGTAACTTTACACAGTTGATGTCAAAGATTGAACGGACTACAACAGCAAGCCGAACCATTGTGCGGCAAGAGGGGGTAGGTTTGTCAATGCTGCGAAATGTTAAAAAAGCTGGTATAAAAAATAAATACCTACGAAATAATCAGGCTTTGGAGTATTTTTTTGTTATGTTTCTTAATAAAAACTCAGTCACTGAAATTTGTTATACCTATAAGTAAAAAATCCCCAATAAGACGGCAAGAGCCTATGATGTCGTAGAGAGTCTGTGGAAAACTCATAAAATCCCTGTGGAAACTCTGTGGAATGAGTCAGAAAAATGTCTGCTAATAATTAAGAATTACAAAAAACGGAATTCAGGATTAGGGATGAAAAAAAACCGCTACCAAGCCCCTTCACCCCTCACCCCTGGAGGAAATTGCCAATCATTACCCCAACTAAACCTCGTCCATTTTGAAACCTGGAGTAGTGCGGGCAAGATGCCCGCTACTACCACCAGGGAGCAAGATGCTCCCACTACGCATAAAAAACTATGGTTCTGAAAATAGATGTGGTTTATGATGCAAATATCTTGGTAGGGGCACGGCATTGCCGTGCCCCGAAGCTAAATCTATATTCCTTTCAAGTTAGAGACTAGCGATCTTTCTAGCTCTAAATCGACGAACAAATAACACACCCCAACCTAATGCTCCTAATGAACCAAGTATGCTGCTAGGTTCAGGAACTGGCGCGAAAGACACACCGCGCAGTACTGTACCGTAGGTGGGTCCGTCGATGACACTGAACTTCTCAGACGATGCTTGCGTCGCTGTTGTGTCGGAGAGCGTGTCGGTGATGGCTACTAGTTCGTTTGGATCTGCGCCTGGGTCGCCGTTGCTGCTGACGGTGGAGGTTACTGCGTACAATGAGACAGTGCCGTCAGCATTGACTTCACCCGTAAGATTACGAAGACCGTCTGTTACAGCCTGGTAGGAAACAGACACACCATTTAAGGTACTGGTTGCGGTGTATGATGGGTAACCGAGATTCAAGCCACTTTGTAGAACGTAGTCCATTGTCCACTGGCCGTTTGTTCCTAGAGTCCATTTCTCAAGACCTGCTATAGTGCTGCTTGCAGCATCAGCAAGACTATTAGTTAAGTTCTGAGCAGCAGTAGCGCCTGTGGTAGTCAGAAAACCGTCGCCCTCATCAGCAACATATAGCGTCGTTGCGTTGGCGAACCAGATACCGAAGGGGTGGTAGACTGTGCCTGTCGTCCTACTTGCGAGGTTAGTGGGGAAGCCAGGCAGGATGGTGATTGGTGCGTTGGCAGTTGGTAAAGTCCCTGCAGTGCCGACCTGGTATACACTATTAATTCCGTTGCTACCACTACCTTTCGTTACGTACAAGGTGTTATTGAAAATAGTCTCGCCCCGGAAATTGTTATCCTTGCCAACCTTGTCCGCTGGCTGGTTATTCTGAGTGACATTATACTGTCCTACCTGATCTGTAGGAGTTGTCGCAGTCGCAGTTTGCCCCGGAGTTACAATCTGTACACCAGTTGCATTTGTGATTGCTGTGTAGATGTTTGATGGTGTAGTCTTAGTTCCATTACCAGCATTACCCACAGTGTAGTAATCGCCATTTGCAGCTAGTATTGCTGCACGACCATTGTTGCCAGAGTATGCGTTGGTTGTACTTATTTCGGGGGTGATAACACCATTAACAATTGGCGTATTGTAATTGATTTGCGCTACTGCCCTGTAGGTATTAGCCGTGTTACCTGTCACAGGGTTGTTTGGGTCGATAATTCCTGGCGTGTTAGAGTTTGATACGTCGAGCTGGTTGATCGGGGCAGCGTAACCCATGAAAGTCAACCCTGTGCCGTCGGCTGTCAGATTTATCGCCAATTCCGATTTTGACGAAAAGCTGGTGGTAATGACGCTAGGATCAACATTCACCGTACCGACGTTGATGCCGGATGTAGTGAACTCTTGGAGGAAAATTGGCGAAGTGACACCGAAGCTAGCATCGGGTGTGTCATTGTTAAAAACGCCTGGATACGAGCCGTTATTAACTGCTTTACCACCGCCTGGAAGTTTTGTCTGATCCAGGAATCAAGTTCGGGTCATTTGCTGTACCTGCATAAGTGCTACCAGAAACGACTAGGTCGCCTGGAACAAAAAAGCCGACAGCGTAAACAGGCGAAGCAAATCCGACACCAGCCGCAACTATAGTGGCGACACCCAACCGTGACGTTAAAGCATGAACTAACGTTTTTGACTGTTGGTTTTGTTTAAAATGCTGTAGCAATTCGTTCTCCTTTATTTTGAACACACAGCCTAGTTGGACGGTAATCGATAGTCCGAAACACGCTCTTAATCTCAGGAATATTTCCGAACAACGGAGAATATTATGAGAGCAGAGCTATCATTCTCAGTATTAATACTTACACCTTGTTGTATCTCGTACATTTAAATATATCCTAGTTTTTCAAAACTAATTGTTAGACACACAACTAATATTAAATATTTCTCACTACAAAAACCATATCTGTCCTAGGCGTTTAGCAATACTAAACCCCGAAAGCGTGGATCTATTTACCATCGAAGAAAGATTAATAAAAGCCTGAAATAATAGGTAATTTTTAGGATTTTATCTGAGGCTAAATCAAATCTTTGTTGTTATGATTGCCCATGATTTGCGATTTAGCAATTAGTTAAAGCTATGTTAGTGATTGCTTTTTCTCATGCCCTGTTATAGCTAAAAGTAGGGAGTATCCCAAATGTGTAAATTTATTTTTTTGTAGTGATGGCTCTCTAGCCCGCTTCCTGTAGATTAGGGAGCAAGATGCTCCCACTACAAATTTTATTTTGGCAAAATTGGGATGCTCCCTAAAAGTATGCATAAACATTAATCATTAGGGGTTTGTTTATCTTGGTTTTTTCAATAATAATCATAAAAATTATCAATACTTCTTTATGTCAATTGTTGACAAAAATAGTATTTACTATAAAGAATGCTTGCTTCGATAACTCAAACATTGTCAATAAAGTCCACTAAACAATATTGGTTATCTAAAGCACAAATTTAATAAAACTGAATTTATAAATTTACATTTTCAGTTTTAACAGATGGATTCAAGCTGTTTGAGCTATTGATTCCAAATCTGCTATGCAAATTCAATTCTATTTGTGAGGAGTTGCCGTGAAAGTAAATCTACTAGTTTCTGCTGGTGGAGTAAGTTTGCTATACTTACTCGCCTGTTTATTGCCCATACAAAAAGTATCTGCTGTTGAAACCAGCCCAGATAATCTAAAAACGCGCAAATATTTTGATCAAGGTGTTAACCTACATGATGATGACAAAAATTTTGCGAGTCCAACAAAATTAATTGCATCTGTTGATAGCACTGAAAATAATTCCCCTATTCAACAAAGTAATTCTTCGCCGCTATCCGAAGCATCACAGGAAATGGAACAAGTCACATCTGTATCGCAACTGTCAGATGTGCAACCTACAGACTGGGCTTTTGCGGCATTACAATCTTTAGTTGAGCGCTACGGTTGTATTGCAGGCTATCCAAACAGCACATTTCGCGGGAATCGCGCTCTGACTCGTTATGAATTTGCGGCTGGTTTAAACGCCTGTCTCAATCGAGTTAACGAGTTAATTGCTACAGCTAGCGCTGATTTGGTGAGCAAGGCAGATTTAGCCACTTTACAAAAATTACAAGAACAATTTGCGGCTGAATTAGCTACGCTAAGAGGCCGGGTAGACGCTTTGGAAGCTCGCACAGCTGAATTACAAGCCCATCAATTTTCCACAACCACCAAGCTCAACGGTGAAGTAATTATCTCAGCTATTGGTGCTACAGGCGGTGCTGCGGGCAAAAATAACCCCAATATTATACTCACAGACCGGGTGCGGTTAAATCTCAACACCAGCTTTACAGGGAGAGATTTATTAATTACCGGTTTACAAGCTTATAACTTCTTGGGTGGTGTGGATGGTAGTGGTAGTCTACAAAATAGTTTGGGATTAGCTTCACCAGTCCTCAGTGCTAGTAGCGCTCGTACTAGTTTTGAACCGCAATTTCCTGGACTCAACGTCAACACTTTATCAACAATTGGCGCTAACTCTGTTCAATTGTACAAACTGCTTTACATTTTTCCTGTCGCTGAGAAATTAACTTTATTTGCTGGAACAGCAGCGGAAGTTTCCGATGCTTTTCCCGCTATCACTCCATTTTACGGTGAAGGACAAGAGTCGATTTCTCGGTTTGGGAATTTAAACCCTGTATTGCGCGTCTCTGGTGGTACATCTGGTTCTGGTTTAGCATCTGCGGCTGGTTTTATTTATAGTTTTTCGCCCCAACTGGATCTGCGAGCTTTATATGGTAGTGTTAATGCAAATCTTCCTACTAACCAAGGATTTCCTAACACCCCCTTGGGAGCTGGTGTATTTGGTGGTAGTAGTGTCATAGCAGCCCAATTAACTGTTAAACCTACCCGTTCCATAGACATTGGTTTGAACTATGCCAATAGTTATCACCAAATCAACATTCTCGGTACAGGATTAATCAGTAGTGATATTGGTGCTTTAGCTGGAGCTGGAGTACCTTTGACAACACCTGTCAAACTTAACTCTGTTGGTGGAACTGTAACTTGGCGGTTGTCTAACAAAATTGCTCTGTCTGGCTATGGCGCAGCATTATTTGTTGACAGTTCCTCAAAAACTGTGAGTGCTTCCACTACCTTTACAAGTTGGATGGTAGGTGTTCATTTCCAGGATCTGATCAAACAGGGAAACACTGCTGGGCTACTTTTTGGACAGCCACTTTACCGAAGTGATGCTAGTGGTGCAGCTTCCCTTACCCCTGCTGGTACAAATAGAGCCGTTCCTTACCATTTGGAAGGTTATTACCGCTTTCGGGTGAGCGACAATATCAGCATTACCCCAGGTGCATTTGTCCTGTTTAATCCTGAAGGGGACAGCAAGAATCAGACAACTACTGTAGGTGTACTGCGTACTACCTTCACCTTCTAAAAGCTTTTAATTTTCTCCTCTGTATAGATTTAACTTCGAGCGGTTCGTTACCGCTCGAATTTCTTGTTATTTGCGACGTTCTTGCAACTTGCGATAAACTGCCTTCAAATCAACTTGATGATGAGCTAAAGCAACCAAGGTATGATATAATAAGTCTGCCACTTCGCCTGCGATCGCATCTTGTTCATCATCCTTAAACGCCATTACCACCTCAGCAGTCTCCTCGCCAATCTTTTTCAAAATTTTGTTATCGCCACCTGCAAATAACTTACAAGTATAAGAATTTTCATTGGGATGGTCACGGCGATCGCAGATTACCTGAAATAATTGTGACAATGTATCCCCTGGTGGTGGTACAATTTCCCCATCTAGTTGATGAAAGCAACTCCGCTCGCCACTGTGACAGGCAATATCTCCTACCTGTTCGATGCCAATTAGTAAAGCATCACTATCACAGTCATAACGGATACTCTGCACTTTTTGAATATGTCCAGAAGTCGCTCCCTTATGCCACAACTCCTCACGGGAACGACTCCAAAACCAAGTTTCGCCAGTTGCCAAAGTCTTTTGCAATGAGTCCCGATTCATCCACGCCATCATCAAAACCGTGCCATCTAGATAATCTTGGACGATGGCTGGCACTAAACCCCGTTCATCGTAGCGAATTTTTTCAACGGGGATGGCGTGCTGCAGTGAATGGATATCGGTGGAAAACATACCAGCTAATTTGCTCTAATGACAATGATTCATGGATTCACGATACCATTATGAATAGGGCAGCACACATACTTTTTTTCAACGGTCTGCTTTTGTTTGCTCACTCCGGGACTGACACAAAATAAATTATCCCATATTCATTCTGAGTGAGCGTATGGTCTGTCAAACCTAAAATATTGCCAGCAAATCAGCTACGAACTTCAGAAATCCTGTACTAAGCAACAGCATTTCCATACATCACAGACTGCATTTTTACAGCACTCAAAGCTACTTGATGGGCTTTTGGTGCTTCACCGTACCAATGGAGCGCCGAGTTATAAGCCGCCCGGTAAAGATCCTGGTATGCCTCAGATAATAGAGTGCGAATCTCTAAAGGCAACTCCTGATTTGACTTGTACAACATATTTATTATTTTTTTGGTTCACGTTTTCTATACGATAGAAATTCTGGGCAGTATTTAACCCTATCCTAAGATAGAGCTTTTTTTTTGTTCCCCAATGTTAGGAGAGAACCTTGGTAAATACAACGATTAAAACTACAAAATCACAAGAAATCTTCGCTGCAGCCCAAAGCCTGATGCCAGGAGGAGTCAGTTCTCCCGTGCGGGCGTTCAAATCTGTGGGCGGTCAACCTATTGTGTTCGATCGCGTCAAAGGAGCATACATTTGGGATGTAGATGGCAACCAATACATTGATTATGTAGGCACTTGGGGACCGGCAATTTGCGGTCACACCCATCCAGAAGTGATTGCAGCCCTCCATGAAGCCTTAGAAAAAGGTACTAGCTTTGGTGCGCCTTCAGCCCTAGAAAATGTCTTGGCAGAAATGGTGATCGCTGCCGTTCCTAGCATTGAGATGGTAAGATTTGTTAACTCCGGCACAGAAGCTTGTATGGCTGTGCTGCGATTGATGCGGGCTTTCACAAACCGAGAAAAAGTCATCAAATTTGAAGGCTGTTATCACGGTCACGCCGATATGTTCTTAGTTAAGGCTGGTTCTGGTGTCGCCACACTCGGCTTACCCGACTCGCCGGGAGTCCCAAAATCGGCAACTAGCAGTACACTAACTGCACCTTTCAATGATTTGGAAGCAGTCAAAACTTTATTTGAGCAAAACCGTGATGAGATTGCTGGTGTAATTCTTGAGCCAGTGGTGGGTAATGCCGGTTTTATTCCTCCAGATGCCAGGGTTCCTAGAAGGTTTACGGGAAATTACCCAGGAGCATGGAGCCTTATTGGTATTTGATGAAGTGATGACAGGTTTCCGCATTGCTTATGGTGGTGCTCAACAAAAATTTGGCATCACCCCCGATTTGACAACCCTGGGTAAAGTGATTGGTGGTGGCTTACCAGTAGGAGCTTACGGTGGTCGTCGGGATATTATGTCACTGATTGCACCGGCAGGCCCTGTATATCAAGCGGGGACACTTTCTGGTAATCCTTTGGCGATGACGGCTGGGATTAAGACCCTAGAATTGCTGCAAAAACCTGGTACTTACGAGTACCTAGATCAGATTACGAAAAAGCTGGCAAATGGCTTGCTACAAATTGCTCAAGAAACAGGTCATGGGGCTTGCGGTGGTAACATTAGCGCCATGTTTGGCTTATTTTTTACGGCGGGGCCAGTTCATAACTACGAGGATGCAAAAAAAGCTGATACAGCCAAATTTGGACGCTTTCATCGGGGAATGTTAGAGCGCGGTGTTTATCTTGCACCATCTCAATTTGAGGCAGGATTTACTTCTTTGGCTCATACTGATGCAGATATTGACCAGACTTTAGCCGTTGCACGGGATGTACTGTCTCAGTTGTAAGTAAAACAGTTCTCAGTGCTGAGTTTTTCTGAGAAAGAAAACCCACAGATGTAGGGACACGGCACTGCCTATGGTGTCAAATTAAGCTGGAAGTATTGATAAATCAACGCTTTGCCCCAAAGATCAAAACCCCTCTCCGCCTCCGGCACCTCTCCCCGTACACGGGGAGAGGCTGGGAGTGGGGTTGAAGGTGTATCGGGCAAAGCAACTAAATTGATATAACTTGCTTGGCGCTTAGGTTTCGCGTTAAGTTGACACCACTGGGCACTGCCGTGCCCATTTCTATAAAATTACAGCAATTTTCAGTTATTGCGCCACAGATCTTGGTTAGGACACAGCATTGCTGTGCCCCTACTGTGTGGTATACAGCGCTTCCGGCTATTAGGCAATACAGTTTTTCTACCTGCCCCGCTCCTCTCATAGCTTTCAGCTTTGAGGATGTACCTCATAGCTGCCGGAAGTGCTGTATTTGCCTGCAAGCGGCTGGATTTCAAAGCCTCTTCTCTTCTAGGGGAGAGAAATGTTTTTAGTATATATTTTAACATTTAAAACAAACTCTTAAACTTGTCGAGTTTTGTAAAGAAAACATGAAGCGTCTGTTGAGTTTTTGTAAATCGGGAATAGATTGAGATTTGACGTATTAACTAATACTAAAGTGCCAGATAAGACAACAGGTCGCAACTCAGTATAAGTTAAGAATCGGATAAAATTGCTACTTTAATGTACATAGTTAAGTTTGACAACAAGCTATCAAGCAGACTGACTATGCTGTTGATAAGTATCTTTAAACTGAGATATTACCAGATTTGCAATCATCCTAGGTTGGGCATCCATCAGCTAAACATAAGGGTTTGAGGGGAAGGTAAGTATTGTCTACCAGACAAAAATTGCTATCAAGTAACTAGCAGCAGATTTAACTTTCAAGAGATTTAAATAATAAAATCTTCAGGGTAAATATCAGTAAGGATGGAGGGTTTATGATTGCTTTATGCAAGCCGACTCTAACTTTAGGAACTCTTCAAAGGATTTCCCGCACAAATCACCTAGCAATAGTTGATTTTGTTATTAATAATGAAACCATAGCCTAATGCTTCTCATCATTATTCGTGTAGCGAGTTGACAACACATGAGCTACTGCTTAAATCCTCTCTGTTCCCATCCAGAAAATTTGGCACATAGCCAAAGGTGTCAGTCTTGTGGCTCACAATTACTATTGAGCGATCGCTATCATGTCATTAAACCATTGGGTCAAGGTGGCTTCGGCGCAACCTTCTTAGCCAAGGATAAATCCTTACCAGGGGAACCGACCTGTGTAATCAAGCAATTACGCCCCTCAGCAAATGCACCACATGTTTTGCAGATGGCGCGAGAACTGTTTGAACGAGAGGCTAAAACCCTAGGGAGAATTGGTAATCATCCCCAAGTCCCAAGACTACTGGACTATTTTGAAAACAGTCAGCAATTTTACTTAGTCCAAGAATACGTCAGCGGTGCCACTTTGCAGCAAGAGGTCAAACGCAACGGTATCTTTAGCGAAGCGGGCGTCAAGCAATTCTTGAGTGAAATTCTGCCTGTACTACAATACATTCATGAGCAAAAGGTGATTCACCGTGATATCAAACCAGCGAACTTGATTCGCCGCTCTCAAGATGCCAGAATGGTTCTCATTGACTTTGGTGCTGTGAAAAACCAAGTTAATCAAGCTATAGGTCAATCAGAACATACGGCATTAACTGCTTATGCTATTGGTACTCCTGGTTTTGCACCACCAGAGCAGATGGCGATGCGTCCAGTCTACGCCAGTGATATCTACGCCCTGGGGATAACATGTATTTATATGCTGACTGGTAAATCTCCTAAAGATTTAGAATACAATCCCACAACTGGTGAAATGATGTGGGAGCGACTGATACAAGTGAGTAGCCACTTTACCAATGTGCTGCGGAAAATGTTGGAGGTGTCAGTACGTAATCGCTACCAGTCAGTCCGAGAGGTACTCAGAGGGTTGGAAATGGAACCCTATCTAGAAAGTTTGGCTCAGGGATTGTTGACTAAATCTGATGTAGCTGTTAAAGAAGTAACACACAACCGGATGGCAAATTCTGCTGTTTTATCCCAGAATTCTGCTCCTCATTTTAGCCCCAATCCAGCAGTGGCGGAGTTAGCAGCAGCCATTCGCGCTAGACGAGCTAAAGACAGCTGACGGCGCTTAAGTGCAGGGGGAACCCGCCAAGGAGGGATAATGGCAAAATCCACAAGCTTGGGTAGCAGCAATAGTAATGGTTCCCAAATTCAAAACTCCAAAACTGTACGCAAGTTAGATACCCAAAGTTTGCTGACAGCCTATGTTAAGGGAAGACGCGATTTTGCTCTACACAATTTGAATCTACTCAACCTCCAAGGTTCTGACTTATCAGGGACAAATTTTCATTCTGCTCAATTACAAAAAACCAACTTACAAGGAGCTAATCTCCACAATAGTGACTTTGGTAGAGCTAGTTTGACTCGTGCTAATCTTCGGGACGCTAATTTGAGCAAAGCTTACCTTAATAATGCTGATTTAGAAGGAGCAGACTTGCGTGGTGCTGATCTGAGTCATGCTTATCTTAGCAATGCCAATCTGAAGGGAGCTAATCTGTGCGGCGCTAATCTCAGTGGCGCCAAAATTGACGACGAACAACTAGCATTGGCTAAGACTAATTGGATGACTGTACGCCCCAATGGTAAGCGAGGCTTGTTGTGATTTGCTGAAGCTGAATTAAAAATCCTCAATTAAAAATCAAGACTATTTGATAGGCTGTTGCCTAACAATTACCAAGGATAACTTAATCAGGCTCTACCTCAGCCAAAAGCTGGGTTGATTACTTTGACTATGGGCGATCAACTGAAGGCTGAGTGCTATCCCAACTGGCCAGTCTATAATTGTCTCATCAGATAGCAACAATTATTGTTTGCTTTGATGATTTACAGCAAAATTTAAGAAAATTTTAATATTTGCCCTCTGTTACAAATACGAAAAGCTACTTTACAATAAAAAATAAACTATCACAATACTTTTTTTATACAAAATCAGCGTAAATTTCACCCAAAACAAGGCAAAAAAAACAGATTAAAACGCTGAAATCGCGGCATTTTCCAGGGTAGCAGCGCCAAATCAACAGCAATACAATATTCCTGATACAGGCTGAGACGAAATGTTAATAAACGAAATCAGCAAGTCACATTTGTTGACAGTAAAAAGTTCACCTATGGCGGCTGAGTTGCAAGAGAATGAACTAGAACGGCAATTAAACCTATTTCAGCTATTCCGCAAGTTGTATGAACACAATAGCAGTCTTCTAGATGAAATTCTTGAGCTAGAAACCTTAGAACAGCCATCTTTGTCAGGGATTAAGCCCTGTTATGTACAAGGAGTAGTAGACACCGCTGGTGTTTATGTGATTACTAACTTGTGTGAAAATAAGACACAAACTTTACAACAGTCCCAAGGTATTTGGACAATAGGCAGAGATGATAGCTGTGGGATTTACCTTGCTGATAGATATGTATCTGATCGCCATGCAGCTATTCAATATATTGATAATCAAGGCTTTTACTTAATTGACTTTAACAGTAGCAATGGCTCCTTTATTAATGGCGAACCAATGTATCAGCCAACCAAGCTTAAAGATGGCGATCGTCTTCGCTTAGGTAGCATCACTTTTGATTTTTACATTAGTCAGAGGAGCCGTGTACTGCCAACTGTAGCAGTAGAGTTACTAATGCAACTTGTACCTCGAATAGAGGTGAATACAATAAAAATACTTAATCACCCCAGTGACAGACAAAAAAATCTAACTGAAACACAAATAGGACAAAATTTAGAGTTAATTGATCATCTGGAACATCAGCATAGTAACTTAAGTGCAGAAGATAAATCAGAAATTTTAGACCGCTTTTTCAAGAGAGGTATTCAACAAAATATCGAATAAAAAACTCCACCCACAAGGGCATGGGGCATGGGGCAGGGGAAAGATTCACCAATCCCCAATGCCCAATTCCCAATGCCCCAAGTCGGCGGGGGAGCAACCTCGAAAGACAGATGGGGATGGAGTTTCCCGCCGACTTCCGATAAATGCCTAATCTTCTTCAGGTTCTATATCAACTTCTTCCTCTTCTTCTTCATTGATCTTGGAGACAGAGTTAGCAGAAACAACAGCCCCTTTATCTAGCTTTTCGCGGACTAACTGCTTAATTTTGTCGCTAAATTCTGGCTTCTCTTCCAGGTATTTAATTGCATTATCTCGACCTTGGGAGATATTATCACCGTTGTAGCTATACCAAGCACCTTTGCGGATGAGGATACCAGTTTCTTCTGCTAGGTCAACAAGACAACCCAAGGTAGAAATTCCTTTACCAAAAATAATGTCAAATTCTGCGATTCTAAAAGGCGGTGCTACTTTATTTTTTGCGACTTTTACCTTAACACGGTTGCCAAATTCATCTGTACCTTTTTTCAAGGTTTGAATGCGGCGAATATCTAAGCGTACCGAAGCATAAAACTTCAAGGCATTACCACCAGTTGTGGTTTCTGGGCTACCGTAGGTAACACCGATTTTTTGCCGCAACTGGTTGATAAAAATTACAGTACAGCCAGATTTACCAATATTACCAGTAATTTTACGTAGAGCTTGACTCATTAATCTTGCTTGTAAACCAACGTGGGCGTCACCCATATCGCCTTCAATTTCAGCGCGGGGAACCAACGCTGCTACCGAGTCAATGATGACAATATCAACTGCAGCGGAACGAACCAGCTGATCGACAATTTCCAAAGCCGATTCACCATTGTCTGGTTGAGAAACCAGCAAATTATCAATATCTACACCTAATGCTGCCGCGTAGGTGGGGTCTAGAGCGTGTTCAGCATCGACAAAAGCAGCAATACCGCCATTTCTTTGGACTTCCGCGAGGGCGTGTAGGGCTACCGTCGTCTTACCGGAACTTTCTGGGCCATAAATCTCAATTACCCGTCCTTTGGGTAAACCGCCCCCCAATGCTAAATCCAAGGTTAGTGCCCCGGTGGAAATAGTTTCCACACGCATCCGGGTAGCATCACCTAAGCGCATGATTGCTCCTTTACCGAAGCTGCGCTCAATCTGGCTGAGTACCATGTTCAGCGCTTTTTGCTTGCCATTCGTATCAGTGTTGGTAGCCATTAGAGCCTCGAAATATATGGATTTATGGAGTCTTGGGAGTCTGAGTAGAACAGATATACTATTTTAACCAGAAAATGCTGTAATGGGAATTCTCAAAAAAGGAAGCGTGCCAAGATTTTAACGCGATCGCCACCTACTTAGGGTAGCCCGGACTTGATAATTTTACCAAGAGTTCATTCTTTAACGAGGGTTAAGGGACAAAATGCTGTGTTTAAAGTCACGAATTACATAAGTATAACTGCGTGAATAATTCAAGGTTTGTAGTGGGGACTTTAGTCCTCTCTTAAGGGCTAGAGCCGCTGACTACAAGCCAATTCAATTAAATAAAACATTACTTAATGTAGTTTGGTTTTTTCTCGCCGACTTACTTATTACTCTGTGTCATTAGTTTTGATTGGTTTGTAGTCAGCACTTTAGTGCTGACAAATCGAGGACTTTAGTCCTGACTACGAACCTATTCAAACCTCATAAAGACTCTAGAAAAACAGGTGACTGTCAGGTTGGATGTTAATTTCCATTGGTACAGCTTGTGGTTCAGCCGTCAGGGCAAAAAAAATCGCATTGGCTGCAGTTTCGGGACTGAGCATTTTTTTTCGGTCTACCTTTAAGCTGACATTATCCCAAAAAGGAGAATCTATGCCACCAAAGTAGAATAGAGTGAATTTGATCCCAAAGCGCTTGAGTTCTTCTGCCATGCATTTGCTGAAACCGACAACGCCAAACTTGGAAGCAGAATAAGCAGCAGCCATTGGCATTGAATGCTTACCGAGAATTCCGACTACGTTACAGATGTGCCCGGTTTTGCGCTTTTGCATCTCTTGGGATGCCGCCTGGGTGGTGTAAAAGCTGCCTTTTAAGTTGATATCTAGCATCTTGTCTAAATCAGCAGGTTCCAGATGGTTGTAAGCTTTGAGGATGCCCGCCCCAGCAGCATTGACTAACACATCAATTTGACCAAACTCGGCGACAGCTTTCTCGATCAATGTGTTCACCTGTTGGGGGTCAATTATATCACAAGGAACAGTCAAGACTTCCCCTGGTAACTCATCTGCCAAGGTGGCTAAACGTACCGCATCCCTCGCCGCCAGTACTAATTTTGCACCTGTGGGGGCAAGTTTGCGAGTTAAGGCTGAACCAATACCACCTGTGGCACCGACAACGATAATTACTTTATCCTGCATTGTATTATTTATATTTCTTTACATCTTTTAACATAATCCGGGATACCTCTTGCAAAAGTCCCCTAACACCCCACCCCCAACCCCTCCCCGTATACGGGGAGGGGAGACTTTGACGTAAGTCGAAGGCGGGGTGGGGTTCTTTGGTTGGATTTATGCAATAAATCTGGGATAACAGGCTAAAGCTAAGTGAGTGCTACTTCATATTCTTTACCACTCTTGTGCAATTTAAATGTGGGAGAGGATTCTAAAAATTTAGTCAAACTAGAACCTAATTTTAATTTTTTGACAACAGAACTAGGGGATTGTCCGCAGATTTTTTGCAACTCTGTACCTAGCTTTGACACAGATAATTTAGTATTTGGAGACTTGGATTGCATCTCTTTGATGATTTGTATGAGTATTTTCTCTAATACGTCCGGAGAATTAATATTATTAATACCTGAAGAGAGGATATTTATGGTAGAAGGTATGTTGTCATCAGCATTTTGAGGATTTGGTGTTGATAGTTCTTGGGAAATGGGGATGATTTCTTTGGTTGATAACTTGTCGTGAATGTTGCATCGCTCTTGAAAAAGATTGGTAACTGTTACCAAATTTTGTAAGCGATTATTGAGTGATTCTTGTTCAGTTTTGATTAAATCTTGAATTTGATTTACCACTTCTTCAAAGTCAGGAATTTCTACAGCCATTGCTAGGGAATAATGACTAATATTCCCAGTATTACGGTTTTCTACCTGCAAAATTTGCGCTTGTCTGCGTACCCAATAAACAGTCAAGCCTTGGTTTTGGAGTTCATTACAGAGGTGGATTAAAATTCCATCTCCAGAACAAACAAAAATTTCTTGAACTGTGGGATAATAACGTAAAATACAAGCACCAAGTGCTATCATTTTTGCATCGGCGCTGTCTTTGCCACCAGGCACATGTACAAGTTGATAGCCACGCTCATAAAGTTCGACATCCTGCTTACCTGTGCTGGGATTTCGCCAATTAGCAAAGGCGATTTTGACTTTGAGAGGAAATTGGGAAATTGTAGCGAGAAAAGTTTCTGTATTTGGATCTAATTTGAGGTTTTCTGCATCCAAAAGCAGTAGAGAAATACCTGTTTCTAAATTAGGTTTAATTTTTTCAGTTTTTTGCTGAATTTTTGCGATGAATTGGGTAAAAGAGGCAGATTCCAGCCACGCGGTGGAGAATAAAGTTTCCAGTAGTTCTTCAACTAAAGATACACGCCCAGATTCGGAAAATTTCTCTGCTGGGTTATCCTCTGGTAAGTCTTTGTCATCAGAAAGTGTTGTTGCTTCCGCTACAGAGGTTTTTGTATGTCCATTGCGCGAAGCCATGACAACAGTTTCTATCGGTTGGGGGAATACAGGTTCTGAGAATTGTTTACCGCAGTTTTTACATAGGTAATTCTGCTTGCTATTCCGACGACCGTTTTTGCGATATGAAGTGGACTCACATCGGGGACATTTCATTTTGTGACTCAGGTTGTCTTAAGAGACATCATTACCTTTGAGTGTAGGATATGAAAAATGTATTTAATAATTTTTAATAAAATCCCCAAAATAAATCTGATGGTTTAGTTAAATTTCAGCAGCAGAAAATATCTCAACTCAGACGCGGTAAAATGTAATCGCGGATGCGAGAATCAGGACTGTTGGTTAAAATTTTATTTGTAGCCGTAAATTCAACAATGTGACCAATTCGATTTTCATTGGTCTGAAAAAAAGCTGTAAAATCAGATAAGCGAGTAACTTGCTGCATATTATGGGTGACAATCACAATTGTTAGCTCAGAACGGATATTCTGAATCAGATCTTCAATTTTCATACTGGTGATGGGATCAAGACCAAAACAAGGCTCATCCATCAAGATAACTTGGGGCTTGACTGCTAATGCACGGGCTATGCACAGTCGCTGTTGTTGCCCACCAGAAAGCTCTAAAGCAGATTTATGTAACTTATTTTTGACTTCATCCCAGAGATAGGCGCTTTTGATGGCAGATTCGACAATTTCATCTAATTCTGTTTTCGGACGCCATCCAACTAATTTTACTCCATAAGCAACATTATCATAAACAGTCATGGGAAAAAGATTAGGTTTTGGGTGTACCATGCTAATCTGGCGACGCAACCGATTTAAGTTGACGCGACGCTCATAAATATTTTGACCAAAAAACTCTACCCTCCCTTCAATTCGCACGTCTCCTTCTAATTCAATCATGCGATTGAGCGATTTGAGAAAAGTAGATTTCCCACAACCGCTAGGGCCAATAATTGCCGTTACTTTGTTTTGGTAAATATCCATTGACACCCCTTCAAATATCTTGTTGGTGTCGTAAGAAAAACTGAGATTTTTAACTTTTATGGCAGAAATTAACTTATTCATAGTTGCAAAAAATTGAAATCAATTATGTCTCAACAAAGCAGGAAAAGTCAGCGACGCTTTGGCGCTATTTGTGAAGCTAATGCTTGATGTTTTTGCAACACAGAATCCCAACTTCTATTCATTACATAGCAAAATAGCCGCGCCCAGTCGGTAGATGTTTGCAGAAAATGCACACTGAATTCGGCATATTTTAGCCGAAAATTTAGATGTTTATTATCTAAAATCAAATAAATATACCACAGAATTTGTCTTAAGTGCAATAGCCTAAGAATTTAACGAGAGCGCAAAGTGCAGGCTACGAGAGCGCATCCGGGGATATTGGGGTGTTGGGAACAAAGTTCATTTACTGTGTGTGATTAATTTTGTCTGGTTCGTAGTCAGCGATTTATCGCTCTTTTAGGACTAAAGTCCTAACTACCTAACCATCAGAATTAGTGTAGCAGACTACTATAGGATTACTATTTGATTTTTGAACAAAATTAGGTATCGTAGGTATTGTAAGGTGCGTTAGGCGACAGTACGGCACCAAATCCTTGATGATGGTGCGTTACGGATTACCAAGAAATAAATTATTCCATCTTGTGGGGTGGACATCCAGCCCTTTTCCACGGGCGGGCGAGACGCCCACCCCACAAGAAGTAGTTGAGTATTTTTTTATTTGGAAGTCACTTACGCTGTCGCTAACGCACCCTACGTATCTTTTAGGACTAAAGTCCTAACTACATAATTATCAGAATTAGTGTAGCAGACTACTAATTGGATTCAGTTGCTGTTAAAAATATTAATGGTATTTGAACTGTAAAATTTGTGCAATCCTGAGTGCTTGTAACTGCAATTGTGCCTTGAATATAGTTAACTAATTTTCTGACTAATGCTAACCCTAATCCCGTGCCATCATGTCGCCAAGGAGGGGTTTGATGAAGAGCAAATGGTTCTAAACTTTCTAATTCATCTATTGTATTGTTGTTGGGAATGCGGTAAAATAGTTCAAAAATGCGAGAGATTTGGTTTGGAGATATTTCTACACCATAATTAGTAACAGTGATTTGCAAATATGAAGCTTGAGGATGATCAAATCCATGCCATTGAGCATCCTGATTTAGTTCGCTGTTTCTAGTATCAGTGAGTTGTGCTGTTACCCGAATGTGTTGATTAATAGGACTGTATTTTTGAGCATTTTTAAGTAACTCTGACACAATTTGAGTCAGGATAGATAAATCGGAAAGCAGAGGTGGTAAATCTGGGGAAACGCTAACTTGTAAAATCTGTTGTTTAGCTTGAGCCGATGCTTGAAAATTTTCGACAAGTTGAGGTAGCCAATCTTGGAGTTGAATAGAAGTTAATTCCAACGGATAAATATCTGCATCAATGATTCGTAGATTTATCAAATCATCTACTAAATTTAGCTCATATTCGCACTGCTCACGCAGAAGATTTAGATTATAGTTAACAGATGCAGATGCAGCCAGTATGCCTAACTTGAAAATATTCTGCCGATCTAGAGTATTTTTCAACATACTGATTGCCATTTTGATGTTTGACAATGGTGTCCGCAGTTCATGAGAAATAGTTGCCAAAAAATCATCTTTTAACTGATTTAAACGCTGCTCTTTGGCATTTTGAATTTCTATTTTTCGGTTAAGTTCAGCAGCTAAATTTCGTTGTTGAACTCGTCTTTGGGTGTCATCTCGCAAAACCATGACGGCGCCTGTAATTTCACCAGTTTTATCTCTTAAGGGAGTAGCACTATCTGCAATAGGAATGGTGTTTCCGTCTCTGGTAATTAATAAAAGAGAATTTTCTAGAGAGATAGTAGTTTCTTGTTCTAGGGCTAAAATGATAGAATTGGCTGTAGTAAGTTGCGTTTGTTCGTCAATAAATGTGAGGATATCGGTTAACTTTTGGTCTTTGGCTTCATCTAATTGCCACCCTGTTAAGGCTGCCGCTACTTGATTCAAATACTTAATTTGTAACTGGGTATCAACTACAATTACCCCATCTCCTAGATTTTGCAGAACATGATTCAAAAATTGTTCTCGTTCATAGCGCTTGAGTGCTGTTTGAATGGTTAGGTAAAGTTCTTGATCTTTGATGGGCTTAAGAATATATCCAAAGGGGGATGTGAGCATTGCTCGGTCTACAGTACTCGTATCAGAATGCCCTGTAACGTAGATAATGGGAATTTGTAAACGATTCCAAATATGTTCTCCTGCTTGGATACCGTCCATTTCACCCCGTAACCGGATATCCATCAAAATTAAGTTCGGAGAAAGTTCTGTTGCTTTTTCAATTGCGAGTTCTGCTGAATCTGCGATATCTAAAACACTATATCCGAGAGTTTCTAAACTTTCTTGTAAATTGATAGCAAGGATAAACTCATCTTCGACAACAAGAACTTTAACTGTCTGAGTTGGATGCGTATTTAATAAGGCAGCCATATTTTTATTCCTTATGCTTGGTAAAAGTAATTTTAAACTTTGTTCCCGGCTGAGAGTTGATCTCAATTGTTCCCTGAAGCTGCTTGACTAGCCCTTGGACAAGAGTCAGACCGAGTGTGGTAAATTGTTTACTATCAAAATCTGCAGGTAAACCTACACCATTATCTTCAATAATGAGGCTCAAATTATGGTCATTTTCTGAATAAAAGCTGACTTTAATTTCTCCTGGAATATTATCGGGAAATGCATATTTCAAAGCATTAGATACCAGTTCATTAAGAATCAAACCACAGGGAATGGCAGTTTTCATATCCAAGCTAGCATAATCAACTTGAGTCTTAAGTTGGATTTGGCTGAAATTGACATTATAAGTCTCAAATAAATGAGTGGTTAAGTCAGTAATATATTGAGAAAAGTTAATATCAGCAAATACTGGAGAGCGGTAAAGTTTTTCATGTACCAAAGCAATAGATGCAATCCGGTTTTGGCTATCGCGGAGGATAGATTTTACCTGGGTATCTTGTGTACGTCTAAACTGCATCTGCAGCAAACTGCTAACAATTCCTAAATTGTTTTTCACCCGATGGTGAATTTCTTGAAGTAAGACTTCCTTTTCTTTCAGAGATGTTTTGATTTTTTCCTGTGCTTGCTTTTGCTCGGTGATATCTTGTTGCACACCGACAAACACAGTTCCATACTCAGGATGATCAAAAACAGAGGCGGTTGCAGAACACCAAAATGGTGTACCATCTTTTTTGAGATTATGCACTTCATAGGTGGCTGCACCATTTTGCATCACAATAGTAGCGAGCCTGTCATAAACAGTTTTAGCATCGGTGTTGTCATCTGTGTAGTTGATAATCGACACATGCTGACCGATTAATTCACCAGAGTCATAACCAAACATCTGCTCAAATTTAGGGTTGGTGTAGACAAACACACCATCGGTAGCGCTAATCAGGCAAATTCCCTCCGCCATATTGCGAGTGATTACTGCTTGCAGTTCTAACATCTGCTCGGTACGTTTGCGCTCAGTAATATTAACGCTATTGCCAACAATCCGGTAAATTCGTGAGTTTTCGTCTCGTAAAGGAGTTAGGCAGGTGAGCCACCAATTTTCTTGCCCTGTGATAGATGAAAATTGCTCATAGGTAATAGGTTCTCCCGCCTGAAGACAATCTTGATAACGTTGCCGCAAAGATGCAGCGATAGCGGCACGGAACAACTGTTCAGGTGTTTTGCCCTGGATATCACTAGTCATTAAGCCTGTGATAGCTTCGCAAGTGGGGTTAAAACTGACGAAGTGAAAATCATCGTTGACAACATCGATCACAAAAATTGACTCGCCAACTCCATCGTAGATACTGCGTAAAAAAGTTTCTTGCTCCTGCAGTGCTTGCTCTGCTCGTTTGCTTTCGCTAATATCCTCAGTTATACCCAGAACTTTGTTTACTACGTTATTCTCATCTCTAGTAAACACCACCTCTCGCGATCTTAACCATCGCCAAGAGCCATCTTTACACTTCATGCGATACTCAGTGATTAGCACTTCCCCATCAACCGCATTCTGCCAATATTTGAGGTTGCGCTCACGTAAAACTAAGTCATCGGGGTGCAACACATCTAAAAAAAACTTAGCACCCCATTGCTGAATTTCTTCTGGGGTGTAACCCAATATCTCCACTGACTGGCTATTAAGATAAACATTGCTGGCATTGATCGGGTCAAAGATGTATAAAAGTTGAGGAGAATAATTAACAATTTGCTCAATAAAGTGATTACGCTCCCGTAATTCTGCTTCTATGAGTTGGCGATCGCGCAGTGCAGCTTGTCGTTCGGTGATATCGTGAGTACTACCCGTCACAATCCAGCAATTTGCTGTTGCATCATAATCGGAGGTATAGGTAGCAGAGAACCAAAGCTCTGAGCCATCTTTGTGATAAAATCGAAACTCTACAGATGTTGTCCGTTCCGCACAGATATCTTCAAACAAAGGTAGGATAACTGTTTCCACATCTTGGGGATGCACTCGCGACATCCACAAGTTTTTATTGCTTGTGATTTCCTGTGATGTATAACCAAACAGGGTTTCACAACCAACAGACTGATAATCATACACCCAATCGCGATTGGGGAATACCCGAAACCTGACAATAGAAGTGGCTATCGCGCGATCGAGAATCTCATTTAACTGAATTTCTCTGCCTTCCAGCAACTGCTCCATTTCTTGTGGTGGCGTTATTTCTGGTTCTAGTGCTGTTGTGTTACCATCATCTAGTTGATTAATATGACGAATATTATTAATCACTTGCCAAGGAGTTATCACACTTAACACCTGTCCCTGGCTATCAATCACGGGTAAGTGACGAATGCGATGCTGGTGAAATCGTTCTAGAACAGTAGTCAAATCCTCTGCATCTCTCGCACTCAAAGTGATCACAGGTTGGGTCATGAATTCAGTAATAGCTATTTTTTCAAATGTGTTATTATTTTCATGGGTGTCTATAAGCTTGATATTAGACATCGCTCGCAGCAGATCTTGTTCAGTAAAAATACCAACTAGTCGTTGCTGCTCTACAATCAGCACAAAACTACTGTGAGCTTGACTCATCTGTTGGATAGCGTCAATCAGTAAGGTGTTTGGTGTGACTGTCAGCAATACCTGTTGATCAGATTTATCAGCAAATTGAAACTTGCTAATATCCATATTAATTATTTTGTTGACAAAATACTCAGAAGCCAGAAACTGACGACTTAAGCCTGTGTGGGCAGGCTAAATTAGTTAATTATCAGGGAAATAGTTTAAGGGCGCGTAGTTGGTGGATTAGCTGCTGGTTGGGAACGTTGCTGCTGGTAAAATTTCACAACTTTTTGCACATAAGTGGCAGTAAAACCACTGTTGCAGCCTGTATAATTGCCAGTCATCCACCAACAACTTACGCCACCTACAGCCGCAGTTTCATTATTTTTGGTAACATTAAACTGCTGGTTTAATTCGCGGCGCGTAATGCAAGACACAACTTGACGTGCGATCGCGGGATTGTTCTCAAACTGCGTCGGCGTGAGTTCTTTTTTTAAGCAAAATTTTGACCAGCCTTTGAGGGTTTCTGGTTTGACTTGCCATTCACTATAATATCCATCATTTGGGGAATTAGTTTTCGGTGCAGCCAATCGCAGTGCTTCTACCATTGCTGCGACTTGCGCTTGAGAAACCTGCTGTTTTCCTTGAGCTAACACTGGTGACATTCCTAAACTGACAACTAGTCCGCTCAGTAATAACCTGATCAAGTTGGTTTTGATGTTCATGACTGATTTTATACTTTCAATAAACACTCTTAACAGGGAACCGGCAACAGGGAACAAATAATGGGAATATCTTGCAGCACTTGCAATCATTCTAGGCTGGACAATGCAGACAAAAGCCAAAACCAGTATTTTCGCGATCGTTTTGCATTATCCAGCTAAAAAAAATCACATTATTCATAAGTGGTGAAAGATCCGAGTGGATCAAAATGTAGCATAATACGTCATCACATTGACCATTAATTCACAGATTGCTAAAGAAACCTAGTGTTCCACCACATTAATTTTGTGGGGTTTGTAGTGAGCGATTTATCGCTCCTTAAAGGACTTTAGTGCTGACTACTTACTTCTATAGCGGTTATCGGTTGAGTGAGTCCAATACACTCGTAAAGGCACGGCAGTGCCGTGCCCCTACACGCGACGATATAATTTTGTATTGCATCCAACTGAGAAGCGCTACATAACAAGTTATCCGTGCTTGCTTTGTGATACTTTGGTCTTAGTCGGGACTTCAGTCCTCACCACTAAGTTTTCTGGCTGGGCTTTCTGCTCTGATAGTTGTAAACTCAAAATTAAAGACTGGAAATAACCTTGACAACTACGCTCAAAAATCTGGAAGCAACAAAATACGCTTTAGCACTGCACACCACTACTCCGGAATTGGGCTTGTCAATGAGGAATTTGGCAGGTATTACTCGCACTAACGTTTGGAATTTAGGGCGTGATTTATCCAGTCTCATACATCAATATTTAATGGAATTTATCCATCCGCAAACTTGGACAGACTTGGGGTTTGTGGCGGTAGCAAAAGGGCCAGGCGGTTTTACAGGAACTCGCATTGGAGTTGTCCTTGCCCGCACTTTAGGGCAACAATTAGATATTCCTGTATTTGCTGTTTCTACTTTGGCTGCGGTGGCTTGGACTGAAAAAGGCAAAATCCAGGATGAAGCGTCAGCTGATGTAATTGCCGTGGAAATGCCAGCCCAACGAGGTCAAGTTTTTGCTGCTATATATCAACCTACACCAGATCGGTCTGGATTAACCGCTTTATTGCCAGATACAGTCTTCACACCAGAAGCATGGCAGGAAACTTTAGCTAATTTGCCGACTAGTTATCAGCTCATTGAAGCCAAATCTGGATTAGCAGGGACGGTAACAAGTATTCTAGAACTAGCTGATCTAGATTGGCAACAAGGTAAGCGCCCTCATTGGTCAGAGGCTTTACCCTACTATGGGCAACATCCGGTAGACGTTTGATGACACTCAAATAACCGTATGTTAGGTGGTATGCGCTACAAGATTTTCTCAAGTTTGCATCTAAAATCGAATTCAGTCAAGCTGTTATGCAGCTAATCAAGTGTCTTTTCCTCTCCGTCATCAGATGGGAGAGGATTTCTATAGCTGTTCTCAGTTGTGGGATAGGAAACTCAGTCAGTTAATATTTCTTTACCTGACTGTTAATATTTAGCTGGAGTGTATACCTTGAAGATAGCCTCTACTCTTCGGCAAGCAGTCTGTAAACTCTGCCAAGGCATTTTCAATTGCATTCCTTACCAGTTAAGTTTTTCCGGCATTGTCACAAATTTCTTGATAATTCGTAATAAATAATGATCCAACGACATAGTATAAACAAAAATATAGACAAAACAGGTGCAACTTGTTTAGTTGCCTGATGAGTCAGGTTCTTTGATTGTTGAAGAACTGTAAAGGGTTCCCAGATTCCTTATGGGCAGAAAGGAACCCATCTCCCAGGGCACTGTTCTATAGAGTTTTCGTTTGTTTTGACCTAATTGTTCGTAGAGAACTTAAACACATTAGGAGATTGAGAGTATGTTTGACGCATTTGCAAAAGTTGTCTCCCAAGCTGATGCACGGGGTGAATATCTAAGTCCTTCTCAACTAGATGCTCTGAGCGCTATCGTTGCTGATGGCAACAAACGTATGGACGTTGTAAACCGCATTACCGGCAATTCCTCCAAAATTGTCGCAGATGCAGCACGTTCTCTGTTTGCAGAACAAGGCCAGATTGATCGCTCCTGGTGGTAATGCTTACACCAGCCGTCGTATGGCTGCTTGTTTGCGTGATATGGAAATCATCTTACGCTACATCACCTACGCTATCTTCGCAGGCGATGCCAGCATTCTAGACGATCGCTGCCTCAACGGTCTGAGAGAAACATACTTAGCTCTAGGAACTCCCGGTGCTTCTGTAGCAGTTGGCGTGCAAAAAATGAAGGATGCAGCAATCGCGATCGCTGGTGACACCAATGGCGTTACCAGAGGCGACTGTGCCAGCCTATTAGCCGAAGTAGCAGGCTATTTTGATAAAGCTGCTTCTGCGGTTGCCTAATCAGCGATTCATCGATTTTTTCTTCAGCTTTCAGATAGCTGAAACCATTGCTACAAGATATTTCATCAAACAAGATTATTGGGAGAAAATCTGACATGAAAACCCCTTTGACTGAAGCAGTAGCTGCTGCTGATTCCCAAGGACGCTTCCTCAGCTCCACCGAAATCCAAACCGCATTTGGTCGTTTTCGTCAAGCTCAAGCAAGTTTAACAGCTGCAAAAGCATTAAGCGAAAAAGCTTCTAGCCTAGCTTCTGGTGCTGCTAATGCTGTATACAGCAAATATCCCTACACCACCAGCACCTCTGGCGCCAACTTCGCTTCTACTCAAACAGGTAAAGACAAGTGCGTCCGTGACATCGGCTACTACCTGCGTATGGTTACTTACTGCCTAGTTGTAGGTGGTACAGGTCCATTGGATGACTACTTAATCAGTGGCATCGCCGAAATCAACCGCACATTTGATCTATCTCCTAGCTGGTATGTTGAAGCTCTGAAGTATATCAAAGCTAACCACGGTTTGAGTGGTGATCCTGCTGTTGAAGCAAATTCCTACATCGACTACGCTATCAACGCACTTAGCTAGTAAGATGGTTTTACTCGCAGGGTTATACAATATCTCACAGATGTTAGTGGTTGTTTACCTCTGCGGGTATTGTTCTTTGTTTGTCATTGGGCATTTGTGATTTCTCAGTCCTAACTCCTATCCCCCCATCCCCCCATCCAATTTCCTATGGACAACGAACCTAATATCCGGGATGATAGCCAATTAACTGTGGAACAAGCGATCGCCAATCTCCAGGGTGAAGATTTGGGATTGCGCGTGTATGCAGCCTGGTGGTTAGGGCGCTTTCGGATGAATGCTCCAGAAGCCATTGATGTATTGATGGCGGCGTTAGAAGACGAAGACGATCGCACCAATGCAGGCGGTTATCCCCTGCGACGAAATGCAGCGAGAGCATTGGGAAAATTAGGAGATAAACGGGCAGTTACGGCATTAATCCGGGCGCTGGAATGCTCTGATTTCTACGTGCGCGAAGCCGCAGCCCAATCTCTGGAAATGTTAGGAGACTCGTCTTCTATTCCCAGATTAATCGAGTTACTTAATAATCAAATTCCCGGAACCCTACCAGCACCAGAACCGCCCCAACTTACCCAACCCTTCGATTCTATTATTGAGGCATTGGGAACCTTGGGGGCTATCGATGCAATTGGGGTGATTATACCATTTTTAGATCATTTTGTGCCCCGGATTCAATATGCTGCAGCCAGAGCAATGTATCAGCTAACCGCAGACTTGGAAGAATCGAGTCAGTATGGCGATCGCCTTGTACAGGAACTTTATAAAGACGATTTGCAGCTACGTCGGGCAGTTTTGGCAGATTTGGGAGCGATTGGGTATTTACCAGCAGCGGATGCGATCGCTCAAACTCTGGCAGAAAATAGCCTCAAGCTCATTTCCCTCAAGGGTTTATTAGAAAAACAATTGCAATTGACTACACCACCGGATTTATCACCAGGAGCAATCAAGGTGATGAAATTAATGGATGGATTATTGTAGCAGCATCTGACCCGCCTGGGAATGAACTCCAAGGCTAATAGCTTTAGTCTACTGAAGTAGACTAGTGATTTTTGACACTCTGCGGTCTGAAGACACGCAGATTCTTTAAGACTTGCTTAAAAGGGATAGTCAAATATCCCCCTAGACGCTCAAAACAATTACCAGTACGAGAGGTATTGCAATTGCGCTTACTTTTCTTTTTTCGTTTTCCGAGTCCATCACAACGCCAGTTAGGTACGCTTCATGTTTTCCCATTACTTGTTTACCCAGAGGCGCAACTTGTGCGGATGCGAGGTAAATCAGGGGTCAATCCTTACAAAACACTTCAACACGTAGATGGTTATTCCTACTCACACTTCGATTTTATCATTTTTCACTGTGGTTAAAACCACACGTGGCGTGTTTCCTCCACGCATCTATTGCCAAGTGGCTTCCACACGACCCGCGATGTTTTGGTGAAAATTTTTAGTCATTTTTTTAGATGACTTTTGCTATGAGACTCTTAATTCATTCCCAGACTTGCTCTGGATTTGGCGTTAAGTTGACACCTATGAGCAATCCTGTGCCCCCGGTAACATTACGATGTTGGTGATGAATATTCAAGCATTTGTCACCAACGTTGTCACATTCATAGAAAACATTCAAATATTTGTCACTAACGTTGCAATGTTAGTTATGAACATTCAAATATTTGTCACTAACGTTGCAATGTTAGTTATGAACATTCAAACATTTGTCACCAACGTTGCAATGTTAGTTATGATTACTGTAATAAGCTATTCCAGATTTAAATTGCATAACTAAGGCGGGCAAGATGCCCACCCTACAAAAGTTTGATTAAATTTAAATATGCAGCTAGATGCGTAACAGCTTAATCGTAGGGTGCGTGACGCTTCCAGGACTTACGCGTGGAATTGAACTATTCATGGTGAGGACATCAGAGGCAATAAAAACTCACTTTTTTAGCCAACTAGAATTAATGCGAACCGAAGAGTTAATTGAAAACTGGTATGAAGTCCAGAGAAATTTGTCTCTTCAGGTGGCTCGTCACTTCATTCTAGAACATCTTGAACAAAGAGTGGGTTTTAATACACGTAATCAGATTTTTGTCAATGCGTAAGTCCTGAGTATGTAAAAACTCCATTTCATTTTTGAGATTTACATACAAATTGGAGGAATGTCTTGCAACAGCCACAATCCTAAGCTCTTATCTTGATACCGACCATTTCCCTCGCTACATTGCTCACTGATCAATCGTAGCGGGGTTGGAAAATTAAAAGGTGGTTTTTCTAAGTTTAATAAGCGCCAGTCACCTGTGGTGATATCTTCATTTTCCTCACAATTTGGGAAAGTAGTTGTCAGCAGATAGGTAATCTGGCTCTTGTTGATGTTATTAATAGCAGCGCCAATATCTGAAAAAGAAAGATGCACAAAGCAGTCCCGACATAATAATAAGTTTGCCTTTGGTAAAGGCTCGCTTGTCAAATCCAGTGTCACAAACTGACGACTTTCGCTTCCGTACCGTTTCTGGTTCTCAGTAATCAGTTCAGGCACAATATCTGCACCAATGTAACGCGAGATTGG